>JAEDLP010000070.1 GCA_016295225.1 Oscillospiraceae bacterium
ATCCCCGTCACCCTCTTCGCCTACGACGAGCGGGCCAAGTGGGACTCCCTGGCCGCCATGATGCCCTACTCTACCCGGGACCTGGTCCTCAGCCGCTATCTCTTCGGCTGGCTGTCCACCGCCTTCGCCGTCCTGTGCTACCTGGTGGGGCAGGTCCTCTTTTCCAGCGGCCACAAGCCCGCCGGCGAGTCTGCCCTGATTCTGGTCATGACCCTGGCCATGACCCTGGTGGTCCAGGCGGTGTACTTCCCCATCCTCTTCCGCCTGGGGGCGGAAAAGGGCCGGCTGGTCATGCTGGTGGTCATCGTGGGGATCATGGTGGTGGTGGGTGCGGCCGCCGACCTCCTCCGGGATACCCCCCTGGCGGCCCCCGGATTCCTGGCCCCCCTGGTGCTGATCGTGGCCGTCCTCCTGTGCCTGGCCTCGGTGAAGGTGGCGGAGAAGCAGTACGCCCAGCGGGTGTGGTAAGCTAAGGGCGTTGGAGATACCCCCCGCCCCCATGTAGGGCGGGGGCTTGCTCCCGCCGTCCAGCTGTCCTGTGAAAATACCCCCTTGACAAGTCCCCTGTTTTATCGTACATTTAATGGTAACAACCGAACATGCAAAGGCAATGAAGAGAAGAGTACCCGGAGAGATACGCCGCAGAGAGTCCCGACTGGTGGAAAGGGACGCAGAAGACTCGGGGGAAGATGGTCTCGGAGCCGCGCACCGACCGGGAAACCGTTAGGCTGCGACGGGAGCGCCCGTCATCGCGCGGGAGTGTGTTGGCACTCTATGAGGCCGGTTTCGCGAGAAACCGTGCGAACCAAGGTGGTACCACGGCTGATCCAGCCGTCCTTGATTGAATTCAAGGACGGCTTTTTTATTTGCCTTTTGGCGTACCGATCCAATCAAACAGAGAAAGTAAGGTGAGGAATTCGTGCGCAAATCCATCATTCAGATCCAGCATCTGAACAAGACCTTCGGTGAGGGCCCCACAGCGGTCCGCGCCCTGGAGGACATCAACCTGGACATCCGCGAAGGCGAGATCTTCGGCATCATCGGTCTCTCCGGCGCGGGCAAGTCCACCCTGGTCCGGTGCATGAACCTGCTGGAGCGGCCCACCTCCGGCTCGGTGATCGTGGACGGACAGGACATGACCAAGCTGAAGGAAAAGGACCTGCGGAAAGCCCGGCAGGATATCAGCATGATCTTCCAGAGCTTCAATCTGCTCATGCAGCGCACCGCCCTGGACAACATCTGCTTCCCCCTGGAGCTCATCGGCGTGAAGCGGTCCCAGGCCGTGGCCCGGGCCAGAGAGCTTTTGAAGATCGTCGGTCTGGAGACCCGTGAGAAAGCCTACCCCGCCCAGATGTCCGGCGGACAGAAGCAGCGGGTGGCCATCGCCCGTGCCCTGGCCACCAACCCCAAGGTCCTCCTGTGCGACGAGGCCACCTCTGCCCTGGACCCCACCACCACCCTCTCCATCCTGGAGCTGCTGAAGCAGCTCAACCGGGATCTGGGGGTCACCGTGGTGGTCATTACCCACCAGATGAACGTCATCGAGGAGATCTGCCACCGGGTTGCCATCCTGGACAGCGGCGTGGTGGCCGAGCAGGGGGACGTGGCGGAGATCTTCTCCAACCCCCAGACCGACATCGGCCGCCGGCTGGTCTACCCCAACGGCGTCCAGATCGACCGGCTGCCCGCCTCCCGGGTCATCCGCATCGCCTTCAACGGCGGCTCCTCCTACGAGCCCCTCATCGCCTCCCTGGCCATCGACTGCGGGGTGAAGGTGAACATCCTGGGGGCCGACACCCGCAACATCGACGGCAAGGCCTTCGGCACCATGCTCCTGGGCCTGCCCGAGGACGAGATGGAGGCCACCCGGGCCCTGCGCTACATCCAGGCCCAGCCCGATATCACCGTAGAGGAGGTCCCCAACCATGCTTGAAACCATTTCCGCCTTCTGGGGGCAGTACGGCTCCCTGCTGCTGGCAGGCACCCGGGACACCATGATTATGGTCATTGTCTCCACGGTCTTTGCCTATGTCATCGGCCTGCCCATGGGCGTCCTGCTGAACATCACCCAGCCCCACGGCATCTGGCCCCACAAGTGGCTCAACCGTGTTCTGGGCTGGATCGTCAACATCGGCCGCTCCCTCCCCTTCATCATCCTGATGATCGCCATCATGGACTTCACCAAGCTCATCGTGGGCACCAAAATCGGCGTCCGGGGGGCCATCGTTCCCCTGGTGGTCTCCGCCGCCCCCTTCATCGCCCGGATGGTGGAGACCTCCCTGGCCGAGGTGGACGCCGGTGTGGTGGAAGCGGCCCAGTCCATGGGGGCCTCCCGGTTCCAGATCGTGAAGAAGGTCTTCCTGCCGGAGGCCCTGCCCTCTCTGATCCTGGGGGCGTCCATCTCCATCATCACCATTCTGGCCTACACCGCCATTGCCGGCGCCGTGGGTGCCGGCGGCCTGGGCGACCTGGCCATCCGCTACGGCTACCAGCGCAGAGTCCCCTCCATGATGTGGGTGACTGTGGTTCTCATCATCGTGCTGGTCCAGGTGATCCAATCCCTGTTCAGTTGGCTGTCCACCAAGATGGACAAGCGCCTGAGATAAACCATATTCTATTTAAGGAGGAAACCCCGACATGAAAAAGATCCTGACTCTGATCCTTGCTCTGACCATGGCTGTGGGCCTGTGCGCCTGCGGCGGCGGCGACGCTCCCACCGAGGAGCCTGCTGCTGAGGAGCCCGCCGAGACCGTCACCCTGAAGGTGGCTGCGTCCCCCACCCCCCACGCTGAAATCCTGGCCCAGGTGGTGGACGTCCTGGCTGAGCAGGGCATCGACCTGCAGATCACCGAGTACGGCGACTACGTCATCCCCAACACCGCCGTGGAGGAAGGCGACGAGGACGCCAACTTCTTCCAGCACACCCCCTACCTGGAACAGTTCAATGAAGAGAACGGCACCCATCTGGTGAGCGTGGCCAAGATCCACTATGAGCCCATGGGCATCTACGCCGGCAAGACCGCTTCCCTGGAAGAGCTGCCCGACGGCGCTGTCATCGCTGTGCCCAACGACGTGACCAACGAAGCCCGCGCTCTGCTGCTGCTGGAGGCCCAGGGTCTCATCGAGGTGGACGACGAGGCCGGCCTGAACGCCACCCCCAACGACATCACCTCCAACCCCAAGAACCTGCAGTTCAAGGAACTGGAAGCCGCTATGCTGCCCCAGACCATCGAGGAAGTCGACCTGTCCATCATCAACTCCAACTATGCCCTCCAGGGCGGCCTGAACCCCGCTGAGGATGCTCTGGCTTCCGAGAGCTCCGACTCCGTGGCCGCTGATACCTATGCCAACATCATCGTGGTGAAGGAAGGCAGCGAGAACAACGAAGCCATCCTGGCTCTGGTGGAAGCTCTGCAGTCCGACGCAGTCCGTGAGTACATCAACAACACCTACTCCGGCTCTGTGGTCCCCATGTTCTGATTCCCAGCTGAACACGCAAAAGAAGGAGAAGCAGCTGCTTCTCCTTCTTTTTTGCGCACACCCTTGACAGATGCGCAAGATATCGGTAGGATAGGTTAGTTATCTTTTCACGCAAATTCATCCCAAAGGAAAAAACACGATGGAACACACTCCCGAAAACAAGATGGGCGTTATGCCCGTGGGCAAGCTGCTCTTCAGCATGTCCATCCCCATGATGATCTCCATGCTGGTCCAGGCCCTGTACAATATCGTGGACAGCATCTTCGTGGCCCAGATCAGCGAGAACGCCCTGGCCGCCGTCTCCCTGGCCTTTCCCCTCCAGACCCTGATGATCGCCGTGGCCGTCGGCACCGGCGTGGGCCTCAACGCCCTGATCTCCCGCTCCCTGGGGGCCAAGGATCAGGACACCGCCAACCGGGTGACCAACGTGGGCGTCCTCCTGGCCTTGTGCTCCTTCGCCGCCTTCGCCCTGCTGGGCGCGCTGCTGGCAGGCCCCTTCTTCCGGTTCCAGACCGACGCGACTGAAATCGTCCGCCACGGAACCGCCTACGGACGCATCTGCCTGTGTGCCTCCCTGGGTCTCTTCTGCCAGATCACCCTGGAGCGTCTCCTCCAGTCCACCGGCCGGACCAAGCTCTCCATGATCTCCCAGCTCACCGGGGCCATTCTGAACATCATCCTGGACCCCATCCTCATCTTCGGTCTCTTCGGCCTGCCCCGGCTGGAGGTGGCCGGCGCGGCCCTGGCCACGGTCATCGGCCAGTGGGTGGCCGCCGGGCTGGCCCTCTTCCTGAACCTCCGGCACAACCCGGAGCTCCACCTGAGCCCCAAAGAGCTCCGCTTCCACGGCCCCACCATCCGGGCCATCTACCGCATCGGCGTCCCCTCCATCCTCATGCAGTGCATCGGTTCCGTGATGGTCTTCTTCTTCAACCGCATCCTGCTGGGCTTCACCACCACCGCCACCGCCGTGTTCGGGGCCTATTTCAAGCTCCAGAGCTTCGTCTTCATGCCTATCTTCGGCCTGAACAACGGCATGGTCCCCATCGTGGCCTACAACTTCGGCGCCCGAAAGCCCCACCGGCTGAAAAAGACCATCAAGCTGGCCGTCATCACCGCCATCTGCATCATGGCTCTGGGTACCTTGGCCTTTGAGAGTATCCCCCAGGTGCTGCTGGGCTTCTTCAACCCCTCGCCGGACATGCTGGCCATCGGCGTGCCCGCCCTGCGGATCATCGCCACCCACTTCGTCCTGGCCGGTTTCGCCATCCCGGTGATCTCCGTGTGCCAGGCCATCGGCAACCCCTTCTACAGCCTCATCTGCTCCGGCTGCCGCCAGCTGGTGGTCCTGCTGCCGTCGGCCTGGCTGCTGGCCCAGACCGGCAATCTGAACCTGGTGTGGCTGGCCTTTCCCATCGCCGAGCTGGTCTCCCTGCTCCTGTCCACCATCTTCCTGCGCCGGACCCTCCGCCGGGCCGACCAGATCATGGCCAGCGAATCTCCTATGTGATCAGACGCAAAAAAGAGCGATCCGAATCGGATCGCTCTTTTTTCTTGGATTCCATTGGGTCACAGTTTCTGGAACATGCGGACCGCCATAATGAGGGCCTGCTCCCGGGAGGCGTTGGCATAGCCGATGGCCTGCTCATAGGTGGTCACGTTCCGGGGGGCGAAGGTGGTGGCAGTCAAACCCTTGATGACCCCATTCTTCACCATGAAGTAGACGCTGGGCTTGGCGTAGTCGCTGATGTACCCGTCGTCGGCAAATTTCGTGGTGCCGCTGTAGTCCAGCTTGTAGCCGCTGTCGGTGGCCAGGGTCCAGCCGGGTAGGTTCAGGGACTTGTACACACGGGTCAGCATGGTGGCCAGCTGCTCCCGGCTGATGAGGGTGTAGGGATCGAAGGTGGTGGCGGACGTACCGTTGGTGATGCCCAACTTATAAGCTTTTTTTACGGCATCGGAGCTGGTGTCCACGAAGGGGGTGTCCAGAGAAGCGGCGTTGAGCCGGGGGCCGCCCATCTCCTCATAGAGCTGCACCGCCACGGCGCAGAATTCAGCCCGGGTGATGCTCTTGGTCAGATCCTTGTTCTTCAGTTCGGCGGGGATGAGCGCGTTGAAGATCTCCTTGTTCACGTTGTCGCCCATGGCCTCGTCTTCAAACCACTCGGACCAGTCGCTCTCCTCCTCATACACCAGGGCGGCGAGGATGGGATAGCCGTCGTTCACATTGTCCTTGTCCACGGCAAATGCGCTGCCCATCCGGGCGGCAAAGGCGGCGGACTTCATGGTGCTGGTGGAGAGCAGGGAGCAGTCCTCCAGATAGGATGCGCCACCTCCGGTGGCGACCAGGTTGTTGCAGTAGGCCTGGTTGGCGTGGAGGTTCTTGAAGGTCCCTCTACTGTCTATCTGGCCGAAGAGACCGCCCACGGCGGCCGTACCGTTGGTGTTGACCTTCAGATCCACAGCTGCGTAGCAGTTTTCCACGGTGGTGCCGCTGACGCCGGTGTGGCCCACCAGACCGCCCACGCGCATTTTCCTGGTCTGCATCGTTACGTCGATGCTGCCCACCACGTAGCAGTTGCGGATGACGCCGGAGTTCACGCCGCAGATGCCGCCGATGGTGGTCATGCTGGCGCTGGTGGGAGATTGGATGACCAGGTCGAAGTCCCGGAAGTTCACGGTGACGAAGCACTCCTCAATGGTACCCAGGTTGCCGCCGCAGATGCCGCCCAGGTCAATGTCCTTGGGCTGGGTCCCGTTCATGGTGATGACACCGTCCACGTTCAGGTTCTTCACCACGCCGCCCCGGCCCACAATGCCGAAGAGACCGCAGCCCCACAGGGTCCAGGACCCGCTGGAGGTACCCGTGGAGGCCTTGCTGACCTCCAGGTTGCGGATGGCGTACCCGTTGCCGTCAAAAATGCCGGTGTAGCCGCTGGAGCTCAGACCGATGGGGTCCCAGTCGCAGCGCTCCAGGTCGATGTTGTTGGTGAGCTTGGCGCAGGCCGAGCGGCTGCCCCCGTTGACCAGGTCCCGGAAGGCCTTGAGCTGGGCCGCCGTGGAAATCAGATACGGGTCGTCCCGGCTGCCGTCGCCGCCGTCGAAGGAGGCCGCCGAGGCGGGGACCGCAGCCACGGTCAGGAGACCGGCCAGCAGGACCAGGGTCATGAACAGGCTGATGATACGTTTTGCCATGTCTTTTCTCCTCTCTGTGAAAAGAATTTCTTTCCTTATTTTACTGGTCCTTCCCTGCCGTGTCAATGCGGCCCTTCTGACAAACAGACGGCGGGGCGGAAAAACGCCGCGGGGTCTCCTTGACAGAAGGCCCCGCGGCATTGTATACTACACGCAGCGAGGGACGCTGACCGACGGTCAGCCCCCGAGAGACATGTTTATGTTATAAACCGCCTGGTGGCCGCCAGGCGGTTTACTTCTTTTTGCCTTGAAATAAGGCGATAATGGCGATGATCACCAGAGTATACTGAAGAAGTATCTCAGCAGATCACCCGCAGTTCCCCGGTGTGGGTGTCGATGACGTAGCCGCCAATGCGGATATCGTGGGGGATGAGGGGATGGTTGCGGATGGTCTCCACCGTGTCCTGGACGGACTGCTCCTCGGTGTCGAAGCCGGCCAGCCACTCCTCAAAGTCCACCCCGCAGTACTTCATCAGGTCGATGGCCTCCTGGGTGATGCCCCGGGCCTTCATGTGGCCGATCATCATCTCGCTGTCGATGTGGCGGACGCCGCAGTCGGTGTGGCCGATGACCATGATCTCCTCCACCCCCAGCTCCACGATGGCCACTAGCAGGGAACGGATCACCGAGCCGAAGGGGGTGTTGACCACGCCGCCGGCGTTTTTGATAATTTTCACATCGCCGTTCTTCAGGCCCAGGGCGGCGGGCAGCAGCTCCACCAGCCGGGTGTCCATGCAGGTGAGGATGGCGATCTTCTTGTCGGGGTACTTGCTGGTGGCGTACTGCTCGTACTTCTTCTCTTCCACGAATTTTTTGTTGTAAGCCAGGATCTCGTCGATCATACAGCGCCCTCCTTTATCGTTTTCGTCCTCTTTATTTTACCGGTTATCTTTACGCCTGTAAAGTGACTGGTTTCACAATCTCGTTGACAGCGGCATAGAATTTTGGTATCATACGAATATTCTCTTTGCACTGCGTATTGGTACAGTACAAAAAGTACAAACTGAACAGGCCGGGGAACCTCCCTGGGGCCGGGTCACGCTACGTGGCAGTGGATGAACATCCGCGGGACAGTCGTTACGATTACTGGGACCGTGGGTGTGTTTTTTTTACCCTGAACCCAGAAACCGCACGTGACACAGAGGCACATTTCCAAGGAGGTTTCTCTTATGACCCAATCCAACCATTTCCAGCAGGTGGCCACCCGGGCGTCCCTGGTGAGCATCGTGGGCAACCTGCTCCTGTCCGCCTTCAAGCTCTTCGCCGGCATCGTCGGCCACTCCAGCGCCATGCTCAGCGACGCCGTCCACTCGGCCTCGGATGTGTTCAGCAGCTTCATCGTCATCATCGGCGTGCGCATCGCCGCCCGGAAGCCCGACAAGGAGCACCCCTACGGCCATGAGCGGTTTGAATGCGTGGCCGCCATCCTCCTGTCCGTGGTTCTCTTCCTGGTGGGCCTGGGGATCGGGGCCGGAGCCCTTCGGACCATCCTGTCCGGGGAGTATGGGGATCTGTCCGTCCCCGGTGGGCTGGCTCTCATCGCCGCCATCGTCTCCATCGTCACCAAGGAGGCCATGTTCTGGTACACCAAGGTCAACGCCGCCCGCATCCAGTCCCCCGCCCTCATGGCCGACGCCTGGCACCACCGGAGCGACGCCCTGTCCTCGGTGGGGGCTCTCATCGGCATCGGCGGCGCCCGGATGGGCTTCCCCATTCTGGACCCCATCGCCAGCGTGGTCATCTGCCTGTTCATTCTGAAGGCCGCTTGCGGCATCTTCAAGGACGCCATCGACCGGATGGTGGACCACGCCTGCGACCAGGAGACCGAGACCGCCCTGCGCCAGTGCGCCCTGGACCAGGAGGGGGTCCTGGGGGTGGATCTGCTCCAGACCCGGGTCTTCGGCAGCGTCATCTATGTGGACATGGAGATCGCCGCCGACGGCAGCCGCACCTTGCGGGAGGCCCACGCCATCGCGGAGACCGTCCACGACGCCATCGAGGCCGCCTTCCCCCAGATCAAGCATATCATGGTCCATGTAAATCCCGATACAGAACGCGACAAACCGGAGGGCTGACGCCCTCCGGTCTTTTGTTATGGGGTATAAAATTCATCCTCCGTCCACTTGGCGGGGTTGCCGTCGATGTAGCGCCAGATCTCCAGATATTCCGCTTCGCTGCGAATGACATGCTCATAAAAGGACGTCTGAAAGACCTTCTTCCCCGCAAAGGACTCCAACCTTTTACAAAACCGTGTGGTCAACGACTTGTATGCGCAAATCACATCCATCAAGGTAGGGCGGGGCCTTGGTCCCGCCGTTTCCCCACGGAACAGGAGTATGATATGGATATGATTCGGCATGATCACGTATTTGTCCACCACAACAGAATCATACCGGGTTTCCAGCTCCCGCAGTTGTTCTTCCGCAACGCAGCCCAGTTCCGTCAGGCGGAGCTCGGCGGGAGCAAGCCCCCGCCCTACAGAGATCCTGCTGAGCATAGGTTTCCGATTTTCCGTGCAGATCGTCACAAAGTACGCACCGGTTGAAGCATAGTTGTATTGTTTCAAGCGGGGATATTTTCGTTTGGGCAGTTCCACATTTACTCCTCTACCTTTTCCACGTCCATGTTCTTGGGGAGGATCAGGTTCAGGACCACAGCCACCACGAAGACCACAGCCACCACGTTGGCGCCGAACACGGTCTGGATCATGGGGGGGAAGATGGCCCAAAGGTCGGCTTCGCTGGCGGCGGTGAAGCCAATGCCCACCGACAGGGACAGGGCGGCGATGGTGATATTCCGCTGGGTAAACCCGGCCTTGGCCAGCATCTGCACGCCGGAGGTCAGGATAGAGCCGAACATCATGATGGTGCAGCCCCCCAGGACGGACTGGGGCAGGGAGGCGAAGAAGTTGCCCACCGGAGGCAGCAGCCCGGCCAGGATCATGCAGCCCGCGCCGGTCATAATGGTGAAGCGGTTGACCACCTTGGTCATGGCCACCAGACCCACGTTCTGGCTGAAGGAG
>JAEDLP010000071.1 GCA_016295225.1 Oscillospiraceae bacterium
CTCCTGCTCGGCGGCCATCACCAGCCGATCCTCCTGGCAGAGATCCGGGTGTTTGTCCCCCAGCTTCTCCGCCTTCTGGCTCAGCGCCTCCCAGGCCTCCTCTGACCAGGAGGCGGTGAGCAGCACATCCCCGGGGCGGAAATTACAGTTGATCACCCGGGCCAGCCGCTTTTCGGCGTTCCGCTCGTTTTCATCCTGCTTCAAGGCGGTGGTGCCGCCCTTGGTCTTTTCCCGCCGTCCGCGCTCCCGTGTCCCCACCGGCACGCAGACGGTGGTCTTCTCCACGACCCGTCCTGAGACCCGCTTGATCAGCATCCATTTCATCCCCTTTTCCATGATGGTTCCTCCGTGGTCGATGTCTTAGGGTTTTAAGGACCCCCAAAAGGACGCGCGTAGCGTTCCTTTTTTCTGGTGAGCCAGTCCAACAGCGGCCCGGAATCCTCCAGGCCGCCGTTGCGCCGGTTCTCCGCCGCTTATCTCTCAGCGCTCGTGGGTTCAGGCGCTTTTAGCTGTCACACCTCTCCTGCTCCCGACGCCCGGCGCTTCCTCTGTCCAGAACAAATGCCCGCACCGTTTACATTCATAGTAATAGAGCATCCTCCCGTAGTGGTCGTGCTGCCCCCACTTCTCCCTGGGCTTATGCCCGGTCATCATCCGACACATCCGTTTCCCCAGGCTCCTCTCCCTCGGAACGATCAGTTTCTTCCCCATTTTCTTCCACTTCCTTATCCATCTTTTCGCATCAGGATGGTGCAGTCTTTCCCGATCCTCTGGCAGTAGCCCCACTCTACCATGGCGCCCTTGCTCTCCTGGTAGTCAGGAAGAAACACGGCCAGGTCTGCCGTGTCCAACATAGCCATGCAGATCCGCATATAGTCCGCCTGTTCCAGGCCGTCTGGTAGGGAGGCTGGGTTCAGGACAACATGGCCCGCGGCCTCCAGCGTCTTGGCAGCCTCCCTGAACTTGGCCCGGTATTGTTTATCTCCGGCGATTTTGCCGGCTATGTAAATCTTCATGGCGCTGCCTCCTTTTCTCCTGCGCGGCGGTTCCAGGTGTCTACGGACTCTGAATATGGATTTACTTGAAACTTGCTTTTAAGTTTGAAAAGTGTTTCGCATTGTTTGCACTTCAAATCCAATGTCATAATCTTCTTTCCGTAGTTGCACTGACCACCACGTTCATCAATTTCACCCCCGCAGAACGGGCACGGTTTCAGTTTACGTTCCATGGCTTTCCTCCTCCGCTGGCTGCTGGAGCCAGTCCAACCATGCTTTCTCCGACAGATGTGCAGCAATAGCAAAGGAGTGAGAACACATTTCTTTCGCCATCTCCTCATCGCGCATGGCCCGGATGCGGTCGGCGTTGGTCAGTCGCTTCGGTGCATAGGCACCACACGGCCATGTAATGCCGCTTCCCGTGCGACAATCATCGTATTTTTTGCAATTCTCGCAATTGCTCATTTTTCTCCCGCCTCCTTCTGTATAGCCTCAGCCAGCGCCAGCATGGCCCGGGACAGCTTGCCGGCGGTCTCCTGGTCCACCGACCGGCGGATGGCGCCCATCTTATTTACCAGAGCCTGAGCCTGGTCAAAGAGGGCCTGGAAGGTGGCCACCTCCCGGTTTCCTGCGGCGGCCGCCTCCTTTTTCGCCTCCTCGGCCATGGCAATGGCCCTGTCCGCCGTCTCCTGGAGCTGCTGCAGCTGCTCCCGGGCGGCTTTTTCCTTCTCCTTGGCCTTTTTCAGAGCCGCCTTGCTCTTCTCCAGCTGTTCAGCCGCTTCCTTGCGGGCCTGCTCCAAGCCCTCCTGCCGGGCCTGTTCCAGCTGGGCCGGGTCAGCCTCCATCACGGCCACCTCCACAGGCTTGTCCCGGAGGGCCCGCAGCTCCTCGTCCTTTTGGGCGGCCTCCTGGTTCATGTCCTCCAGCCGCTGGTTCAGCAGGCGCATGTCCTCCTCCATCTTGGCCCGGGACCGTTCCGCGTGGGCCAGACTGGCCTTGGCCTCCTCCAGGTCCCGGGCGGCGTTTTTCAGCCGTTCCGCCTCCTCCCTGGCCTGGTTGCGCTCCTTGATGGCCTCCTGAAGCTGTCGGCTGGACATATTCTCCACCTGGTTTTCCCGGGAAAAGGCCTCCCGCTCGTCGGCAGGCAGAGCCAGCAGGGCCAGGGCCTGGGTGTAGGAGAGCTTCCCAAACGTTTGGGATTTCGTGCCTTCTTCGAATAAAGAGAGGTTTTCGTCCCCATACTCCTGAAAAATCTTCATGAAGTTGTTGGCGGTGGACTGGCTGTAGGGGGTCCGCTGGGCCAGATAGGTCCCCCAGGAGCCATAGGGGAGCATCCCCTTTACCTCCACCAGCCGCCGGCCGATCTCGATCACATAGCCGAGCATCATCTGCTGGGCCTGCCGGTGGAGGGTATTGATTTCTAAAGTAACCGTGTCCACGGTCCGCTCGGTTTTTTCCATCTCGTTCATACTGTTTTCTCCTCATTCATTGATTCAGCTCACCCCTCTGGGGGAGCTGGCCGCCGCATAGGCGGCCTGAGAGGGCATATAAAATCATGCACTCATCCTCTTCTCCGGTATCCTCGGCCGCCCCTCTTTATCCCGCTTGCTTCCGGCCTTCACCCAGGCCAGCCAGGTGTCCAACAAATCCTTGTGGAGCTTCCACGGGTCCGGGCCGTGCCTGTCGTTCTCATAGCCGTGGATCTGTCGGAGAGACTTGCCGTTCATTTCAATGGTCATGTAGGGTGCGTCCGGCTCGCTGACTTTCCGCAGAAACAGGATCGCCAGCACACCGTCGGCGTGGCGTTTTGCATAGCCGCCCACGCAGTGCTTCAGAGCCTTACCCTCCTGGATGATCTCCGTGGCCGTCTCCGCCGGGCGGATCAGATACGCCCCGTCGGAGTATTCATAGGTTTCGCAGAGATCCTGATACAGCCGGGCGGCTTTCTCGTTCTCCAGCCGGTCTGCCTCCAGCTGCACCGCCTGGGTTGCCTCGTCGTGCTTTCGTTCCAGCTCCCGGGGCATTTGGATCAGCGGGTTGGTCAGGTCCCAGCCCAGCTTCTCGGCGGCGTCGATGTAATCCAGCCACAGGAGCACAGCCCGGCCCGCACTCTTGAACTCTCCGTCCCAACCCGCCAGGAGCTTTCGGACCAACTTGGACGCCGACACATGGAATCGCTTCGCGGCAACTGTCACCTCCCTGGATAAGTGCAGCCCAATCCGCTTGGCCAGATTCTCGCACTGGGCAAAGGTCAGCGTCTTCTCCCCGTCCCGATACATCCGCAGCAGATCCAGCTTCTTGTCCGTCTGAAGGAAGGCCTTCAGCTCCGGTTTGTTCAGCCGGAAGGCCTTTCTTGGGTCCTCTTCCTTCCAGCGGAACACGTCGGCGTTTTTCCTCTGGCCGTAGATGTACTGGGCCGGCAGTTCCTCCACGCCCGCCTTCCGCAGCATCTCCACCTGCTTGGGATGCAGGCTCGCCATGGCAAGATAGCGGATCAGGTCGTGCCGATTTCCAAAGTCATGCCAGAGCGCAGCTCCAAAAAGCGGCTCATCGTACCCGGTGTAGCGCAGGAAACTCCGCTCCAGGCAGTCATAGCCCACCACATGGTAGTTCTCATACCCGCTGTAGATCCCGCCCTTTGTAAAGGGCTCCTGGGCCCATTTCCTGCTGCAGGGAACCATTCCTCCCCCGTAATAGTCCTCTTCCCACTGCCGCCACTCCCCTGGCCGGAACCGATAGCAGCGGGTGGGCATAAAGAGGGTCTGCCCCGTCGGGTCCTCCAGCAGCTTCCTGGTGGTCCAGTAGCCCTGGGCCCACACCGTCTGCCCATCCTCCGAGGCGTGGAGGAACAGGAAGGGAATATACTCCTGGATGGATACCCCGCTTCGCAGTCTCCCCATGCAGATTACCTTCACCTCTTCCCCGCAGAAGGGGCAGCGCATGGTGTCTCCGTGGGTGCCGGTGAGCTCTTTTGCGTCCCTGTACCCTTCGATGTAGTAGTCCTCATGGCAGCAGGTTGTCCAGATCTGTCTCCCGTTCCGGTCTCCCTGGTAGAAGAGGTATTGGTTGAAATGCCACTCCACCTCGTCCAGATCCCTCTGGCTCAGCCCCGGGAACTCCTCCAGAGCCTTATCCTCCGGCTCCATCGTCTTGTAGTAACCCATATCACAGGAAGTCCGACAGGTTCAGGCAAATGCCCGCCTGGGGCTTCTCCTCCTCTTCAGCCTGTCCAATCAGGTCAATGCTCATGGTGCAGCGGATCTTTGCCCCCGGGAAGTAGTAGGCCACCGCCAGCTCATAGGCCTTCAGATCTTCGATGGCGTTGTTCTTCACGCCCTTGGCCACAGCGGCCATGCAGTCGGCGAAGCTGCCCCCCTGGGCCACCGCCTGGGCGAACTCCTCGTCCTGCCGGCAGAAGTCCAGCAACTTTGCTTTGACCGCCCCCTTCATGGCGGCGGCGTACCGGTCAAATTTCCCGCTGGTGTCCTCCAGCTTGGCTTTCGCCTGTTCCATCCAATCATTCATGGCAGTTTCCCCTTTCTCGTTTCCCCTCGGCGGCGGTGGTCAGAACCACCACCATGCCCCGCCGCCGCAGGTCGTTCATGCTGATCCGTTTCAGCATGACCCGATCCCAATACCCCCTGTCTACATCCACGCTCAGGAGTACCCTTCCCATCACCGGAACCAGCCCAGCCCGGCAAGGGCCTTCGTCGGTCATCCATTCCAGATAATAGTCCGGCCGGCGGTATGCCTTCCAAAACCGGCAGGCGCTCCGCTTCTCTACCTCATAGGGCGTCCCTTCCGTGTAATCCCGGACCAGTTCCCAAAGCCTGGTCTTATTTGCTTTCAGCCGTTCCATGATTCTCTCTCCTCTCTTCCGGCGGGAGATACCACACCTCCGCCCGGTTGACCGCCGAATAGGGTACGCCCCAGATCCGAGCTGCGTTCTGGATGGCGATCAGCTTGCTCCCTCCAGGCACCACCACCGACCCATAGGACGGATGGAAGACCCGCACGTCCGGCGGTTTCCTGCGCCTTGTCTTTTTTATGGTTTCATGGTATACTGTCAGGGCAGATCCCTCGTCTGCGCTTTTTCCCATGTCGCCAACCCGGTTTCCCTGGCCGGTGTTGGCGATCTCCTTTTTTCTGTCCATGTAAGCACCTCCTTTTGTGCGCAAAAGAGCCGCAGCCGCTGTTGGCTGCGGCTCTTGTTCCCCGTCTCTCCCGGGGTTCCAGGCCGGTTTTCATGGCCACCGCCCTTCGGCGAGCCTTTTCAATAGGAAGGATACAGAGGTGCCGCATTTCTGCGGCTGGCCGCCCAGCCTGGTGATCTCCAGGAACCGCTTCTGCGTCCGGGCGTGGCGGAGACGGCGGGACTCGAACCCACACCCCGTTCAGGGACCTCGGTGTTCAAAGCCGATGCCTTTCCATTCGGCCACGTCTCCGTATTGCCGGTCTTTCCCGGCTGTCCGCCCGTCTGTTCCGAGCTGTCAAACAAAGGAGAGAGTTTGAGCTTTCGCCCTGGTTCAGGCCCCGGGACTTGAACCCAGTCCGCTCACGGATTCCTCTATTCAGCTCCCCCCTCCGGGGGGCGAACTCCATAATTCAGCTCACCCCTCTGGGGGAGCTGTCGGCCCAAAGGCCGACTGAGAGGGCAAATAAAATCCCTTTCTCTTGGAGAGCAGTCAGCGCCCCAGCGCTGACTGAGAGGGCATTCCAATCAAGCGGTGCGCCTGCCGCCTGGATATATGCCCAACCGGAATTGCACCGGCGCCGCGCCTCGTCTTCGCGGAGCCCCTTTTACAGGCCGGGGCTTATCTATATAGGAGGCCGGTCTCATGTCAGACCGGTGGGATGCCGCTGGTTTACCGCCCAACGGCTCAGAAGCTTGTCCCTCAGAGGATCTGCAGCAGCGCCCAGGTCCATCCCCCCAGCGCCACGGCCAGAATCCCGCATTCCAGCATCAGCAGCCGCACCGCCCGGCCCTTTCTACGGCGCTTCCGGTCCTCCTCCATCCGCTGGGCCCTCCGCTCAGCCTGAGCAGGCGTCTGGCACAGAGCCACAAAGGGGCTCGTTACTTCCGTTTCCTTTGCCGTCAGGCGCACAATGTTCTCTCTGTCCTTCATGATTTTCTTCCTTTCTCTTTTGGGTCTCGATTTCCATCAGGAAGCGGGCCGCCGCTTCGATAAAGTTCTTTTCCCGGCGCTTCCGTTCTTCCTCTGGCAGGATCGGGCGATATACCCTCGTCTCGCCGGTCTTGTGTTGGATCACCTTGGTCAACTGATACTCATACTCCACAGCGGTCACCTCCTCTCCATCCTATTAAGTCGGGTGCTTGTCTGATTCTCGCGCCCTGCTCTTTCTCCTTTTCTTGTGGTACAGGTCACAGCCGCCCTCCGGCCGCCGTTTCACGCCCAGCTTGGCCCGGGTGACGCCCATCATCCAGTGGAAGTTGCAAAGGCCCCCTCTGCTCACAAAGTGGCACCCGGCGCAGCCGCCTTTTTTCATGCCCATCCTATCCTTATCACCTCGACTTCCCTGGTTCCTTTTCCCTGTTTTCTGTGATACAATCCCGTTGAAAGGGTGTTGCCCATGAGAACCAAACTGCTTCTGTTCCTGCTGATCTGTCTCCTGATCCCGGTCACCGCCTCTGCACATGCTGGCCGAACCGATTCCAACGGAGGACACACCAACCACGCCACCGGCGAGTATCACTATCACCACGGCTATGAAGCCCATCAGCACCCCGACGGGGTGTGTCCTTACGACTTCGATGATCGGACCGGGCAGAACTCCGGTACGCCGTCTTCCGGCCAAACCAGCGATCCAGCCCCCGCTCCCAAAGAACCCGAGTGGGTTCTCATGAAAGAGGGCTTTGGCGTCGATTTCTACTACTGCGAAGCCACCGACCAGTGGAAGAGCCAGGACGGCACCATCTACGACAGCACGGCGAACTTCTATCAGACCTTTGGATTCGCCTATGATCCCGACGACCAGCGGTGGTACAGTGACTACGGCTATATCGACGCCGACGGCAATTACTGCCTCTATGAAGAGTGCGGTATGTACGTCTGTCCTGAATGTGGATATGTCATCGAGGATGACAACGATCACGCCAAAGACTGCGAATACAACTCCAACCCCTATATTTCCTCTGACTCACTTAAAGAACCATTAGTGGAAGACGGGAAAAGCGAAGATGGACCTCTTGAAACATGGGTAGAAACCTTCTTCTTGATTCTCGGTCTCGGCTGTATCGCTCTGCCTTTTGTCCTCTGGGCCGTTTTGTTCATCGCTTCCCTGATTTCTGACTACAGGAAGAAAAAACTATAAGGAGCTGATTTTCTTGCTGGATAAACTAAGCAAACGAATCTTGAAATACATGTGTACTGCCGATGACCCCAGCAATACATATTACGATTTCGGTGGCGATCTTTTCCGCATTGCCGATGCCGTCTCCTCCGATGCTGAAACAGTCCGTGCCGCTGTTGAATATCTCCATGCCACTGGGTATGTTCGTTATCAGGGCCCGGTTGAAAAGCCCTATAGCTTCCTATTGGGCCACCTTGGTCTACATTACCGGGAACGGGTCCGGCGAGAGAACGCCCAATTCTTTCGGCGGAACGTTCTTACCCCCATTTTCGTTTCCTTTGTAACCTCGATAATCACCGTCAACGCATGGCCAGCAATACAGCGTTTGTTACAAACGCTGTGGTAATGGAAAGAATGACGACTGTTGCCGTTCCATGCTCCATCATCCACTCCAGGATTTTTTCGCCCATATTTTCACCTCTTCCCCCACCACGCCTTTAAAAAGGCGTGGTTCTTTCACTGTACTTCCTGGTTCCCTTACCCTGTGTTCTGTGGTACAATCCCTCTGAAAGGAGGTATCCCATGAGGAATCTGTACTACCTTCACTTCCGGGAGTCTGCCGTCCCGCAGATCCTGGAAGCAATCTCTGATGGCGGTGCTATCATCACACCCGTCTTCGATTCTTCCTTCTACATCGAGAGTGACATGTCATTTGGCGCCATCAAGAACATCTTGAAGAAATCACCCTTCTTAACCCAGTGCAATCTCATCAAGGTGAAGAGCGGCTCGGAGTTTTCCATTACGCTGGAGTAACCCCACTGCCGGTTTCAGCAGCGTGCCTGCCCAGTCCGGCAGGTGCGCTGCTTTCTTTTCCGTCAGTCTCCCCCAACGGATGGTCGCTTGCAGAATCACACTCTCACCTCATCCTAAAGTTATTTAGGGCTTGTCTGATTCTTCGTCTCAGCCCCTTTATCCAATTTTTTCAGGTCTCTCGTCAGCTTCAAGCCCACGAATAACGAGCCGGCGAATAATTTCCGAATATGTACACTTTTCATATCCAGATGATTTTTTCAACTTTTCCAGCTCAATAACAATTTCATCCGGAAAAGACACCGTGGTTCTTTTCATATCTGTCATGTTCAGTCTCCTTTCCCTAAAAGTGGTGTACCAATGTGTATATAATACCAAAAAGTGGTGTACCATTCAATGGTCAATCTTCCCAAAGGTACACCACTTTTCTTGTTGATTTTGGTACACCACCTTTGGTTGATAAAGTGGTGAACTTTTGATAAAATATAATAAATATATGGAGGTATGAAAATGGCAACTGATAAACCAAGATTTTCCCTTACAATGGATGAATCTCTTCTGAATCGGGTAGAAAACTATCAACTTAAGCACAAAATTCCCACAAAGAGCAAAGCAATCCAATGCCTTGTTGAAGTTGGGTTAAGAGACTTACAGCAAGCAAGCGCCGCTTTGAACACAAAAGAAAACCTCACCCTTAACGATGAGGATGAGGAATTGTTGAGGCTGTACCATCAGTTGGATCATGATGACCGCTTGACAATCAAGGGCGAAATCCGAGGCTTACTCCTGACAGAAAAATATCAAAGTTCTGAAAAGAATCGGGCAATCTAATTTTCTTTACAGACTACCGCAAAAAAGATTAGGTAGTATTTTTCATGATAAAAACGCCGCCCCCGGTGTTGGCGCACCAGGGACGGAAAAATAGAAGTCCCCCCGGCACAAAGCCGAGGGGAACGGAAATAGACTGAATAAAATTAGGAACGATATTTTTTCACCTTATATTTTCCACAGCTGTTTTCCAACTTTTTAAAATCGCAACACACTTTCCTATAAAAGGGGTTGTTCCCTTCTACGGCTTTTTTGTAGGTTGCCAACGCCCTTTTCAAAATTAACTCTCTGTTTTTGTTGCAGTAGGCCAGTTGGTTGAGCAGCAGCGCCCGATACTTCTCATCGGGTTCTTCCATAATATCGAATTCGATTAACTGATATTTCTTGACCGGAATCATATTGTTGAATCCCATGATTCCCAACTTTCCTTCATCCAGCTTCAGAACAGGACCTCCGGATTTTATATTTGCATGGTTTGGCTTCGGCGATTCCAAAGGTACATAGTAATCATAGGCTCCAACTGTCAGAATAATTCCAACATAGGGTCTTCTTTGATTCTTATTCATCTGAACTCGATAATCAATTTTATGTAAGAACTCGACA
>JAEDLP010000072.1 GCA_016295225.1 Oscillospiraceae bacterium
TCGCTCTGCTGGCGTGGAACGCCTGGTCCAGCCGAGGCAACAAAGACGCCGTTGCCGCCACCGTGGGCGACCAGGAATTCACCGTCGCAGAAGTATCCTACTATTACGCAGCAGTTTCCAACAACTTCACTCAGCAGGCCCAGCAGTACGCAATGTACGGCATGGACATGGGCTATGACACCTCCCTGTCTGCCAGTGAGCAGTTCTACAACGAGGAGGAGGGCGTCACCTACGCCGACTACTTCCTGGACACCGCCCTCCAGCAGCTCCAGCGGGTCTCCATCCTGTGCAATGAGGCTGAGGCCGCCGGTTATACCCTCTCCGAAGAGGGCCAGGCTTCTTTTGATGAAAACATGAACTACCTGAAGCTGTACAGCGTTCAGGGCAACATGTCCGAGGAGTCCTACCTGAAGGCCCTCTATGGCAGCTACATGACCATGGATCTCTTCCAGGACATCCTGACCCAGTCTATCCTGGCCGACGAGTATGCCAAGGTGAAGTCCCAGGAATTCACCTACAGCCAGAGCGATCTGGATGCCTACTACGCAGAGAACGCCGACGCCCTGGACTCCTATGAGTACCGTTACTGCTATATCAACTACCAGGTGGAGGAAAAGACCGATGAGGAGGGCAACCCCATCGAGGCCACCGACGAAGAGGTCGCCGCCGCCATGGAAGTGGCCGGCCAGAACGCCGCCGCCATGATCGCCGAGGTTCGGAGCGGCACTGAATTCAACGTGGCCGCCGCCAAGTATGTGGACGAGACCTCCGCAGAGTCCTACAGCAGCGACCTGGAGTACAACCACAAGGCAGACGTGCTGGGCAGCACCGTCAGCTCCTCCCTGTCCGCCGACGTGAGCGCATGGCTCATGGCCGCCGGCCGCACCGCCGGGGAGATCACCTCCATCGAGATTGCCGACACCGGCTACTGCGTGGTTCAGTTCCTGGGCCGCGACAAGGGCAGCAACAGCTACCAGACCGCAAGCTACCGCAACATTCTGGTCCTGGCTGAGACCGACGAGAACGAGGACGGTTCCGCCGCTCTGCCCACCGACGAGCAGCTCGCCGCCGCCAGGGAGCAGGCCAACGCCCTCCTGACCAGCTGGGAGGAAGGGGCCGCCACCGCCGACTCCTTCGCCGCCCTGGCCGCTGAGAACAGCGCTGACGAGGCCACCAAGGAAAACGGCGGCCTGAACGAAGACATCAACCGCGACACTCTGTCCGCCGCCCTGTCCGACTGGCTGTTCGAGCGCGGCCGTCAGCCGGACGAAGCCGCTGTCATCGAATACACCGACGACACCGGCAACGTTGTGGGCTATGAAGTCATCTTCGTGGAGAGCTTCGGCGAAGTTCGCTGGCAGTATCAGGCCGCCAACGCTCTGCGCACCGAGGACTACAACGCATGGTACGCCGAGATCCAGGAAGCCTATCCCGCTGAACTGACCGACGCCGCACAGGAGATCCCCTCCCTGTAATGACCCTCAAGCCCCGCGGGAGCACGGCCTTCCGCGGGGTTTTCTATCCTCATCGGAACTTAAAGCAAGGAGGTTTTCCTATGAGCAACGAACAATTCCTCCGCACGGAGATGCTGCTGGGTGAAGCCGCCATGGAAAAGCTGGCCGCCGCCCACGTGGCCGTGTTTGGCCTGGGCGGCGTGGGCAGCTGGTGCGCGGAGGCCCTGGCCCGCTCCGGCGTAGGGACGCTGACCCTGGTGGACAACGACCAGGTGGGCATGACCAACCTCAACCGGCAGGCCCAGGCTCTCCACTCCACCCTTGGGCTGGACAAGACGGAAGCCCTGGCCCGGCGCATCCGGGACATCAACCCCAACTGCAGCCTTCATCTGATCCCGGAAAAGTACGAGGCTGCCGCCCGGGAATCCTTCTTTGCCCCCTCTTACGACTACATTGTGGACGCCATCGATCTGGTGTCCTGTAAACTGGATCTCATTGAGACCGCCTTGCAGCGGGGCATCCCCATCATCTCCTCCATGGGAACGGGAAACAAGCTGGACCCCTCCCAGTTCCGGGTGGCGGATATCTCCAAGACCGAGGGCTGCGCCCTGGCCCGCATCATCCGCAAGGAGCTGAAAGCCCGGAACATCCGCCACCACAAGGTGGTCTTCTCCCCGGAGCTCCCCGCCCAAACGGATCAGAGGGAAGCGCCGCCCCCCGGCCGGCGGTCTGTCCCGGCCAGCGCCCCCTGGGTGCCCCCGGTGGCAGGTTTCCTCCTGGCCGGCGCTGTGATTCAGGATCTTATCAAGGAATAAAAACGCCCTCCCCTGGCAAACTAGACCAGAGGAGGGTGTTGCTTTGGAACCTTTTCATAAATCTTGGCTCCCGGCGGCAGCGGCAGGCGGCGCCGCCGGTCTGGTCAACGGCTTCTTCGGAGGGGGCGGCGGAATGGTGCTGGTGCCTCTGCTCATGTCCCGGTGCGGGTTGGAACGGCGAAAAGCTTTTGCCTGTTCCGTGGCCATCATCTTCCCTCTGTGCGCCCTCTCCGCAGTCATCTACTACAGCAGGGGCAATCTGGATCTGCTGGCGGCACTGCCCTATCTGGCGGGGGGACTCATCGGGGGACTCATCGGCGGAAAGCTGTTCAAAAAGGTCTCGGTCACCTGGCTCAAGCGGGTCTTCGCCCTGCTGATCCTTTACGGGGCCTGGACCTCCCTGACAGGATGAGCTGGCTCATTGCTCTGCTGGCCGGGACCATCACCGGCATCCTCTCCGCCTTTGGCGTCGGGGGCGGTTCCCTGCTCCTCATCTATCTGACGTCCTTTGCTGGCGTCAGCCAGCACGCGGCCCAAGGCATCAACCTGCTGTACTTTCTTCCGGCTGCCGCCGCCGCGCTCCCCGCCCACAAAAAAAATGGTATGCTGGAAAAAAACATCATTCTGCCTGCGATCATGGCTGGGTTGGCCACCGCTGCCTGCACAGCCTTTTTGTCCAACAGTCTGGACACCAGACTCCTGCGCAAGCTCTTTGGCCTTTTCCTTCTGTATATCGGCCTGCGGGAGCTTTTCCGCCGAGACAAACCCAAACACGCAGAAAAGCCCACCCGGGAATAACCGGATGGGCTTTCGTTCTGTTTGGGTTTGTTATGCCATTTCTTTCTTACCCCAGACTTTTCTCATCACGATGAGAGCACCGATCATCAGCACGATGGCGATGGGCAGGGCAAAGACTGCGTTGGGCACGAAGCCGGCGATGATGTAGCTGATAAAGCTCACCACCGCAACGGTGATCGCATAGGGAAGCTGGGTGGAAACATGGCTCACGTGGTCACACTGGGCGCCGGCAGAGGCCATGATGGTGGTGTCAGAAATGGGGGAGCAGTGGTCGCCGCAGACAGCGCCGGCCATGCAGGCAGAGATGCAGACCACGGACAGGGGGTTATCCATGGGGAAGACGCTCTGGACGATGGGGATCAGCATGCCAAAGGTACCCCAGCTGGTGCCGGTGGCAAAGGCCAGCAGGCAGCCAATGACGAAGACAATGGCGGGCAGAACAACCTGGAAGCTGGCTGCGTTGCTGTACACAAAGTCACGGACAAAGTACTTGGCGCCCAGGGAGTCGGTCATGCTCTTCAGGCTCCAAGCGAAGGTCAGAATCAGAATGGCAGGAACCATAGCCTTGAAGCCGTCGGGGATGCAGCTCATCATGTCGCCGAACTTCATGGTGCGGCGGATGAGGTAATAGATAAAGGTAAACACCAGGGCAAAAGCAGAACCCAGCAAGAGGCCCACGGAAGCGTCAGAGTTGGAGAAGGCCTCGATGAAGCCTGCGCCCTCAAAGAAGCCGCCGGAGTAGATCATGCCGATGACGCAGCAGACCACCAGGGCGATAATGGGCAGAACCAGGTCAATGACACGGCCATTTTCGTTGCTCTCCTCGGCCTCCATGGTGGCGTAAGGATTCTTGCCGGAGAAGAGGTCACCGTTCTCCACGGCGTTCTTCTCATGCTTGGCCATGGGACCGTAATCAATCCGTAGGATGGACAGGCCCACCATCATCAGGATGGTCAGGATGGCGTAGAAGTTGAAGGGAATGGCCTTGATGAACAGGGACAGACCCTGGCCGTCCTCGGCAAAACCCGCCACGGCGGCAGCCCAGGAGGAGATAGGGGCAATGATGCAGATGGGGGCTGCCGTAGAGTCGATGAGGTAGGCCAGCTTGGCACGGGAAATGTTGTGCTTATCGGTCACAGGGCGCATGACGCTGCCCACGGTGAGGCAGTTGAAATAGTCGTCGATGAAGATCAGGCAGCCCAGGATCACAGTGGCCAGCTGAGCGCCCACACGGGACTTGATATTGGCCTGGGCCCAGCGGCCAAAGGCAGCGGAGCCGCCGGCCCGGTTCATCAGGCAGACCATTGCGCCCAGAATCACCAGGAAGATCAGGATGCCCATGTTGTAGCTGTCGGTGACGGAACCCACGATCCCGTCGCTGAACACATGCAGGACGGTGCCCTCAAAGCTGAAGTTGGAGTAGAGCAGACCGCCCACCAGGATACCGATAAAGAGGGAGGAATAGACTTCCTTGGTGATCAGCGCCAGGGCGATGGCGATGATGGGGGGCAGCAGCGCCCAGAAAGTGTTGTAGAAGTGGCTGGGGGACTCCACATAGCCGGTCCCCTCGCAGGACGGGCAGACGAAGGTTCCGCCGCAGTCCTCGCAGGCCTCGTCCTGACCGTAGCAGCTCATGCAGAGGCCGACGCCGCCGCAGTCCGAGCACTCGATCATCTTGGTGCCGGATTCCTCGGTGGGATCCCCGGCGGCGAAGGCTGTGGCGGACATGCTCACTGCCAGCACCACCAGAATGGCCAGCAGGGGCAGCAAACGCCGTAAGGTTTTTCTCATAATGTTCTCTCCTGTCTAAAAAATAAAGTCATGGCGTTGCCATGACTTCACACAGGATGAAACCACGACAGCGCTCCGTCCCTCTGGGGACGACAGTCCGTGAGATATTATCCCACAGACCGGCTCCGCAGCGTTCAGGACCGCAACGAAACCTCGGCGAAGGCCCCTTTCCCTCTCTCCGGTTCCTATCCCTTTCGAGAGAAGTACTTTTGACATTCGCACCTCTATCATGCTTTCCATCATCGTACCATTCTTTCCAAAAAAGTCAACCTTTTTTCGACTTTTTCGACACTTTGTTTGCAAAACAATGAGGACGGCTTTCGCCGTCCCCGTGTTTTCACTTTAGTTTTGGGTTATTGCTTCCCCAGTCTCTCGCAAGAGAGGATGGTGCCGTTTTCCAGCTCGAAGGTGGTGGTCTTGACAATGTGACTCTTACCCACCCGGACCTCCTGGGTGCCCAGCTCGCTGGTCAGGTTGTCCTTCACGGTGGCCTCGATGGTAAAGATCAGGTCATAGGTTCCCGCTTCGGCATACTCCACCCCGGTCACGCCAATGTCGGGGAACTCCCGGACGGTGGCCTCGGCGTCTTCCACCAGAACGCCGTCCACCGCTGTCACATAACCGTCCAGCATCTGGCTGGATGCAGTGAGCTGACAAGGGCCCTTCTGCAGTTCATCCTGGATAAATTCATAGACTTCCTTCTCCACGCCGTCAACCTTTACGGTGTAGACCACAGGCTGACCTTCTCCGGCCAGGCCGACATTCTGGCCGCCCATGAGCTTGGCGCCCAGCAGAGCGGCCACAGCCACGATCAAAACAATGGCAATCAAATCAATGATGTTCAGCTTGCCAAAGAGCTTTCCTTTTTTATCGATGATACTCATTCGTAACCTCCGTTGCTTGACCATTTTTCTAAACCATTGTATAATATTATGCTGTATTTCACAAGTCTTTTTTTTCGGAGGAATCGCCATGAAAGTGCTTCACCTCATCAGCGGCGGCGACACCGGCGGCGCAAAAACCCACGTCCACACCCTGCTGGCAGGCCTTACGTCCAAAATCCAGGTAAAAATGGTCTGCTTCACCGAGGGCCCCTTCACCCAGGAGGCCCGGGAGCTGGGCATTGACACCGAAGTTTTTTCCGGCCGCAATCTCCTCTCCACCCTAAATAGACTGGCCCGCATGGTCCGGGAGGAGGGCTATGACATCATCCACAGCCACGGCGCCCGGGGCAACATGATGGCGGCCTTCCTCTCCAAAAAGACCGGGCTGCCTACCGTCTCCACTGTCCACAGCGACTACCGGCTGGACTATCTGGGGCGGCCTCTCTCCCGGCTGACCTACGGCAACATCAACACCCTCGCCCTGCGGAAGATCGACTACCGCATCGGCGTGTCCGACGCCATGGTGGACCTGCTGATCTCCCGGGGCTTTGACCCGGAAAAGCTCTTCTCCATCTACAACGGTCTGGACTTCACTCCCCGGACCCCCGCCATGAACCGGGAGGAATACTTCCGCTCGGTAGGGCTGGAGGCCGATGAGACCTGCGTGGTGGCCGGCATCGCCGCCCGCTTGAATCCCGTCAAGGATATCGCCACCCTGATCCGTGGGTTCGCTCTGGCCCACAAGGACTTCCCCGCCCTGCGGCTGCTCATTGCCGGCGACGGTGAGGAGATGGAAAACCTGAAGGCCCTGGCCGCCGAACTGGGGGTATCCAACGAGGTGTGCTTCGCCGGCTGGATCTCAGACACCGATTCCTTCTACCACGCCATCGACATCAACACCCTGACCTCCATCTCCGAGACCTTCCCCTACGCCCTCACCGAGGGCGCCCGGGCGGCCCTTCCCACGGTCAGCAGCAAGGTGGGCGGCGTGTCCTACCTCATCGACCACGGTTCCAACGGGTTCCTGTTCCAGGCCGGGGATGCGGAAGCCCTGGCCGGTCACCTGCTCACCCTGGCCAGAGACCCAGAGCTTCGGAAAGCCATGGGCCGCCGGCTCTATGAAAAGGCCGACCGGGAGTTCTCCATCGAGGCCACCATCCATCGGCAGCTGGAGATCTACGAGACCATCCTCCGATACGAGCGTCAGGGCAGAGAGCAGGTGGTCATCTGCGGCGCCTATGGCCGTGGAAATGCCGGCGATGACGCCATCCTGCTGGCCATTCTTACAGAACTGCGAACCATCAACCCCGATCTAACCTTCCAGGTCTTCTCCCGAAACCCGGCGGAGACCAGAGTGCGCTATCGGGTCAACTCCTTCTATATCTTCAATATTTTCCAGGCCATCCATCACTTCAAACGAGCCAAGCTGTCCATCAACGGCGGCGGTTCCCTCATGCAGGACGTGACCAGCTCCCGGTCCCTGTGGTTCTATCTCTGGACCCTGTCCGCCGCCAAACGGCATGGCTGCCCGGTGATTATGTACGGCTGCGGCATCGGTCCCATCCGCAGCAGCGGCAACCGCACCCGGGCCGCCAAGGTCATCAACCGCTATGTGGACGCCATCACCCTCCGCGACCCCAACTCCCTGAAGGAGCTGGAGTCCATGGGGATCACCAAGCCCAAGATCACCCTGTCGGCGGACACCACCGTCATCCTGCCCGCCGCCCCCGACGAGGTCATCGACGGTATTCTGGAGAGCCGGGGCATTCCCGCGAAAGGCAATTACGTGGGCTTCGCCCTGCGGCCCTGGCCCAACTTTGAGGAAAAGGTCAGCCACATTGCCGCCGCGGCTGATTACGTATACGAGAAATACGGCATGACGCCCGTCTTCTTCCCCCTGGAGCCCCGGCTGGATATCGAGGCCTCCAAGCGTGTCATCTTCCATATGAAGGCCCCCCATCACCTGATCGCCGACGGCTATCCCGCCGGACAGACCATCGGCATTCTCTCCCGGATGAAGGCCGTGGTCTCCATGCGCCTGCACGGACTCATCTTCTCCGCCGGGCAGGGAGTCCCGCTGGTGGGGATCGTCTACGACCAGAAGGTCAGCTCCTTCCTGTCCTACATCGGACAGGATCTCTATGAGGATCTGAACAGCCTCACGGCGGAAAACCTGAAAGCCCTCATCGACCAGGCTCTGGAGCGGGGCAAGGACCCCCAGTTCCTCTCTGAGAGCGTGTCCAAGCTCCACCAGATGGAAGCCGTGAACCGGCAGGTAGTGGAGAACTATGTGAAAAAGCCCCACTGAGAAAAAAAGTCAAAGGTCTTCCCCAAGGCATCGGGGAAGACCTCTTTATGTATGTTCCCATATCAGGGTTGTTCCACGCCGGCCACCAGCTCGGACAGGGCGCTCTGGAAGCCCTCCACATCGCTCTCCGCCAGAGAGAAGGAGGCGCGGACAGAATCCAGCTCCTTTTCCGCCGCCAGGAGGGACGAGCGCAAGTCCTGCTGGAGCTTGTCGCAGCGGTTCTGGATGTCCAGAACCCAGCGGATCGCTTCGGCCCGGATCTCCGCCGCTTTAACCTGAGCCTCCTGAATGGTGATCTGGGCCCGCTCGTGGGCGGCCACCTCGATATCGCCGGCGGTGTCCTTGATGCGCTGCCAGGACTGGGCGGCAGGCTCCAGCTCTTGGATGGCTTTGCGGAGGGTTTCCCCCTCTGCCCTGGCCTGGGCCAGCGCCTCCTCCTTCTCCGTCAACCGCTCCTTCAGGCCGGCGATCTCCTCTTCCAGATCCTTGCAGCCGGCGGAAGCGTTTTCCGCACGCTGCTCCAGCAGGAGCAGGCGGTTTTCCGCCCGGGCGCGGGCTGCCCTCTCCTCCTCCAAGGCGGCGGCAGCGGCGTCCTTCTCTGCCAGAATGGCGTCCTTCTCCTCCTGATTTTCCCGGGTAATCCGCTCGAAATAATCCAGCACGTCTTGACGGTGGAAACCACCGATGGCTGCGCTGCGGAACTGACCTGCGTTTTCGTTCATAGCAAATTCCTCCTGAAAGGAAACTTTTCGTCATTTGTTTTATTTTATCATACCTACAGCCGCAATACAATCTTTTTTCAACGCAGTTCCGGGAACTTGCATGCCGATCACTATATTTCGTTGACGGACGGGATTTGCAATGATATAATAGTACGATTTTATGTCGGTATTAAACGTCACATCGGTTCTCCCCACCGGAGAACCGTGCAATAGAAAGGGAATGGATATGTGGGCATCTACTGGTTGGAAAGACTATGAGCTGCTGGACTGCGGCAGAGGAGAAAAGCTGGAACGCTGGGGAAAATACATCCTGGTGCGCCCCGACCCCCAGGCCATCTGGAACACCCCCCGCCGGCATCCCGGCTGGAAGAAGTTCGACGCCCGGTACGCCCGGTCCAACACCGGCGGCGGCCAATGGGTGAAGAAGGACCTGCCCGAGCGCTGGCAGGTGAAATATAAGGAGCTGACCCTCAACGTCAAGCCCATGAACTTCAAGCACACCGGGGTGTTCCCGGAGCAGGCCGCCAACTGGGACTTCGCCATGGATCAGATCCGCCATGCCGGCCGTCCCATCAACGTCCTGAACCTCTTCGCCTACACCGGGGCCGCCACCATCGCCTGCGCCGCCGCCGGGGCCTCTGTCTGCCACGTGGACGCCGCCAAGGGCATGGTGAGCTGGGCCAGAGAGAACGCCAGAAGCTCCGGCCTGGAGGACGCCCCCATCCGCTGGATCGTGGACGACTGCGCCAAGTTCGTGGAGCGGGAGATCC
>JAEDLP010000073.1 GCA_016295225.1 Oscillospiraceae bacterium
ACAACAAAACTGCGCGGATGGATGCTGATTGATGCAGATTTTTGCACAAAAAGACACACAAAAGCCCGAAACTCCTTATATTTCAAGGAATTTCGGGCTTTTTAAGTGGCACGGCAGAAGGGACTCGAACCCCTGACCTACTGGTTCGTAGCCAGTTACTCTATCCAACTGAGCTACTGCCGCGTGTCGGTCGCTCTCGCTGACGACTATTGCATGATAACATAGCTTTTCGGAAAATGCAAGCTTTTTTTTCATTTTTTTAAAAATTTTTTCAGGAGGGTAAAATCAGCCTTCGGGAGAGGAAACGGGCCCCGGAAACCGGGGCCCCCTTGGATAGCCGGTGACTCCTCACCGGACTATGGCACGCGCGTCAGCAGCCGCAGCCACAGTCGCAGCCGCAGTTGTTGTTATTGTTGTTGTTGCAGCAGCCGCAGGAACCGATCCCACAGTTGTTGGAACCGCAGCAGAAGATGATGATCAGGATCAGGATAATCCACAGACAGCTGTTACCGCCCCAATTATTCCACATAAACAAGAACCTCCTAGAAATGATGGAGACCGGCTGGCGATCTCAGTCCATCTTATGCTCCAGGTTCCTGGATGTGCGCTCAGGTGGTTTTATTTCCCCGGATGGTCAGAGTGGGCTTGCAGCACAGGTCCTCGATATCCGAAATGGTGGCGGCGGGAATGCGCAGGGCTCCCTCGCACCGGCCGCAGAAGAGCTCCACGGAGCTGTAATTGATCTTGATCTTCCAGTCCCGGCAGCCGCAGGTGCAGGAGATGCCGTCCCGCTGGCCGATGTCCCGGATCTCCCCCAGGATCTCCTCCATGACCAGGTCGTTGAGGAATGTCCCCTGGGCGGCAGCGTTCTCCTCCATCCGGTCCACGGTCTCCTCCAGGCGGCGCATGGCGGCAAAGACCCCCTCTTCCTCGCCCACGTAGCAGCAGTCCAGGCCGGAATTGGCGCAGGAGAAGGCCAGGGTCTTCTCCTCCAGGAAGGCCCGGGTGGAGCAGGAAACCGTGTGGGTTTCCTTGCAGAAGAGGCAGGGGACGGTGACCCGCACCTGATCCCCCATGAGGGCCACGTCAATGGAGGATTTCCCGCAGGGGCAGGGCAAACGGCTGCCCGAGGCGGCCAGCTGGAACACCGTGCGCTCCAAAATCACCGGCTGCCGGCACTCCGGACAAATGAACGCGATAAACCGTTTTGCATCTTGGATCATAAGTTCTTCCTCCATGGTTTCTGAGTTTTTACAATTATACCACGTCCGCCCGGGTTTCGCAAACCTGACCCCTTGCCCTTTCCCCACAAATCAGATATACTCCTCTCGAGGTGATCCCCATGAAACGACTGATTGCATCGGATCTCCACGGCTCCCGGGCTTTCTGCCGGAAGCTGCTGGACCTATATGAGAAAGAACAGGCCACGGAACTCATCCTGTTGGGGGATCTGGTCTTTTCCGGGTCTTACGATCCCCGGTTCGAGTTTGACCCCCAGGGGGTCATGGATCTGCTGAACGGACAGGCCCCCCATATCCTCAGTGTGGAGGGCAACTGCGACTACGGCATTCAGGATCTGTCCCCCCAATTCCCCTTCTTTCGGAAGTACAAGGTAGTGACCTGGGAGGGGCGGGAGGTCTTCCTGACCCACGGCCACCGGTACTCTCCCCGGAACCCGCCGCCCATGGGGATGGCCCAGATCCTCCTCTCCGGCCACACCCACATGCCCTCCTTCCAGCGGGTCAACGACCTGCTGTGCGTCAACCCCGGCTCCGTGTCCCTGCCCCGGGGCGGCTCCCCCAACAGCTGCCTGGTGTGGGAGGGCGACCTCCTCCGCTGGATCACCCTGGAGGGGGAGGAGTTCCACCGGGAGACTCTGTCAAAATGACCCAAAACAGCCCTGACCACTGCCGGTCAGGGCTGTTTTTCCGTTGGCACCTTGTTGTGACAATAGAAGAACCCGCCCCTCGCTCGGTGGAACGAGGGGCGGGTCGACTACAAGAACACTCTCTACTGTAATTCCGTTTTCTAGCTTTTCGACATAAGTAGTTTCAGACGTATCCGCTGCAACCCCCTGGGAAACAGGGAGCAGAGACACCGCAAGCAACAGAGCAAGAATCAGCACAAAATACTGTTTCATCATAACTTTCATTCTGATATATCGTCTTTTTCGGTCTGCATGTTAGATTCAACATTTTCGTATTCCGTAATGATAATCGTATCCTCGCGAGTAAACTCTGCATTTGACTTAAGCTGTACGACATAAATGGAAAAGATAGATAAAGCAGCAATCAAAGCCGCCACAAACGCAACGATACTGATACGAAACTGATACGAATCCATTTTTTCTTCTTTTTGTAACCTTCCACCATCGCCGGGTCCATGCGCTCCATGAAGGTGCCGGCCGCCCTGGGCCAGGATCTGGTTTACAGTGTCGGTGAACGAGTAGTACTCAGCGATGAGTTGCTGGAGATAGGTATCTCCGGTCTCGGTGACGTCGAAATAGATGCGGACCCGGTTATCCTCGGAGACCATCTTCTCCTTCTCGTAGATATACCCGAAGTCTTTCAGGCGGTAGATGGCCTGATAGAGGGTGTTAAAGGTGATTTTCCCTTCGCTCATCACCTCGATGGCCTGCATCATTTCATAGGTATACATGGGTTTTTGACGTAGCACAAAAAGCACCAACATTTCTGTGGTTGCCTTCTTCAGTGCCTCGCGTATGCTGGCGGGCGTCCCGCTGGTCTTGTTGGATTTTCGTTCTTTCATGGTTGCAGAAAGGACCTTTCTGTGATCTCATTCTTATCATATTTTTAAAATATTATTTTATCAATAATGTTTGTTGTTGATAAGTATATAAAAACATGATATATTGCAGGTAAAGCAAGAACATTTATTACAAGCTGAAAGAGATTCCTCTGCGGAACACAGGAAGGAGAAAATGCCTATGACGAAGTATAAGGGTCATATTATCCTCATCTCTTTATGTCTTTTGGTAAGTTTATTCGTTCTTCTGGTCAGCAGCACCTACAACTCCCCTCCCACGCCAGGAACGATTTGTGGGACATATATATCCGACGAAGGAATTTATCAAAAGATTTTTTCTGTTGATCAGCCCTCTGCCGATCAGTCCAATGCGTTTTACTACGCGGACCAACAAAACGACTACTATATTCTCGGCCAGATCCAACCCCAAGGGGAGGACTCTTACTTGCTTTCCTGTCAGGATTCCAACAACGCAGATATCATCCCCGACCAGGAGTTCACCTATGACGGCAAAGGCTTTTCTATCACCATTCAGGATCAACCGTTCTCATTCCAGAAAGTCGATAATGAACCATGTATCATCGGTGATATCGAGCGCTATTCTTAACGCATCGGAATGTCAACATTCTGAAAACAGGAACACCTCGTTTGTAACGTATCTCTAAAGGAAAACAGAGTAAGAATAAAGCTTTTTGTTGGAAAAATATGCGGCACATGGTACGATACAAATGAAAAAATGACAGAAACGATATCAGCTGATATCCAATAACAGAAAAGGGCAGGTCAACATGAAATGACCTGCCCTTTTCCTGCTTGATTGTACATCCCGCGCATCTTGCGGCAGGCTCTTTGAAAAAAACTAAGAGATCCTTAAGAGAATCTTTATTTTTCTCTGCTATCATCCTATTAACGACCGTTATCGCTCCCGCTTCAGCTGCTTCTGCTTCAAGGCCGTGGACAGGGAGAACCGCTTTTCCTCGCCGGAGTCGAATAAAATCGTGGCGATATCCCCCTGCCGATTCACCACCTTGCCGGGGCCGAAGATCCGGTGGGACACCCGGGTTCCCGGCAGGTAGGGGGTGGGGTCGGCCTTTGGACCGGGCTTGGTATACCCGGGCTTGGGTCTGGGTCGGACTGCCTGCTTCCTGGGCTCCTCCCGTTTGGGGAAGATGTCCGCCGCGAAGGTGCTCATCAGGCCAGGTTTCTTGAAGCGAAAGACCGCCAGGTGGTCCCTGGCCCGGGTCATGCCCACGTAGAAGAGCCGCCGCTCCTCCTCATAGGCCTCCAGATCCTTGGGGTCGGGCCGCTTCCCCGGGGGCAGCTCCACCGAGGGCAGGATGCCGTCGGCCACATCCATGAGGATGACCCGGTCGTACTCCAGGCCCTTGCTGGCGTGGATGGTGGAGAGGATGAACTGGCTCTCCGGGTCGCTGGACCCCGCCTGGACCAGCCCCTGTAAGTCCTCCAGCCGGCGGGTAAGGCCCTGGATGTTGGGCTCCTGCCGGCCCAGGGCCTCTAAAATGTCCAGCTTTCCCTGGTCGGCTCCCCGTTCCTCCAGGTAGTCCCCATAGCCCATGAAGTGGCGGATGCGGTAGACCGCCCGGTCGGCGGGGTCCTCGGCCATGTTGGCCAAGTGGGTGTGAAGGGCCTTGCACCGCATCCGGGCCTGGGGGTACAGGTCGCCCATCTCCGCCAGAATCAGGAAGATCGGCCCCTCTCCCCCGCTCTCCCGGACGGCCTTCTCGGCGGCCGCCTTGGGGATGCCCACGCGAAATTTATAGTACACCCGCAGGAAGGCCTCTCCGTCGGCGGGGTTTCGGGACAGGGCAAAGATATCCAGCACGTCCCGCACCACCCGGTGTGAGAAGAAGCTCCCCTCCACCTGGCGGCACCGGCAGCCCACCCCCTGGCGGTCCAGCAGGTCCAGGACAGGGAGGGCACTGTCGTTGTTCCGGTAGAGGACGGCGGTCTCCTGGGTGCAGTTTTTGGCCACAGCCACCAGGTAGTTGTACTGGTCGGCCCGGTCGTAAGCCCACAGGGTCTGGATGGCAGGGCCTCTCTCCCGGGCGGCGGTCATGGTCTTGTCCCGGCGGTTCCGGTTCTGCCGGATGAACTGCCCGGCGGCCTCCACAATGGCGGCATTGGACCGGTAGTTCCGCTCCATGAGCAGGACCTTCCCGCCCGGGTAGACGGTCTCAAAGGCCATGAGGGCCGCAGGATAGGCCGCCCGGAAGCCGTAGATGCTCTGATCCTCGTCCCCCACCATAAAGAGGTTGGGGTGGTCCCCGGCCAGCAGGCGGATGATGGCGTGCTGGATCTTTGACGTATCCTGGGCCTCGTCCACACAGAGATAGCGGTACCTGGCCTGAAAGCGGGCCAGAATATCCGGGTACTGCCGCAGGATCTGGGCGGCGTAGACCATCTGGTCGTCGTAGTCCATCCAGCCCTTCTCCCGGAGGGCGGCGCAATAGGCCCGGTAAATCTTCCCCACGGGGAGCTCGTCGTCCCACATCTGGTCGATCTCCTCCTGAGAAAGCTGCATGTTCTTGATGTAGGTGATGGCCCTGCGGATGGTCTTGATGGTGCTCTCGGTGGCAAACTCCCCGGTGGCCCTGCGGCTCAGCTCCCCCACCAGGGCGGACAATTTGCCCTCGTCGCTGATGAGCCGGAAGGCCGTCCGGCCTTTGGATTTCTCATAGTACCGGATGATCCGGGCGGAGACCCCGTTGATGGTGCGGAACTCCAGCCGCTCCGCCATCTCCGGGCCGAACCAGGCGGCGAAGCGCTCCGCCATGTCCCGGGTGGCCGCCACGGTGTAGGTCATGGTGAGGATGTCCTCCGGCGGGACGCCCCGGCCGAAGATCATGTACCCCAGGCGGCAGATGAGCACCGTGGTCTTGCCGCTGCCGGGGACGGCAAGCAGGAGGACCGGGCCATCCACTGCCTGGACAGCGGCCTCCTGCTGGCGGTTGAGGGAGATCCCCCAGGTTTTCTTAAATTCATCATAGGTCATGGGCGCGGCTCCCTCCTCTCTTCCCGTCTCGGGGTTTTCCTCCAGTGTACCAGATTTTTCGCCGTTTGTATCGGTTTGGACAAAAAAATATCCTTCGGCGCAGACCGAAGGATATCCCTCATTGGGTCAGGGCTTCCAGCCCCCCCTTGTCCAGCAGGCGGACGGAGCCGCGGCGGACCTCCACCAACCCCTGGGTGGAAAAACGCTTGAGCATCCGGGCCACCACCTCCCGGGCGGAGCTGATCTGCTGGGCGATCTGCTCGTGGGTGATCTTGATCTCCGGGCTGCCCGCCTCCTCCGAGGCCCGCAGGAGGAAGACCGCCAGACGCTGATCCACCCCCAGAAACAGCAGCTGCTGCATGGACTGCATCACGTCGGTGAACCGCCGGGTGGTCATCTCATAGATGAAGCACCGGGCATAGATGTTCTCCTCCATGACCCGCCGGACCACGCCGGAGTTCACCACCAGCAGTCGGCAGTCCTCCAGGGCGGTCATCTGGGTGTCAAAGGCGATGGGGTCCATGACGCAGGACGCGGACAGGGTGCAGACGTCCCCTTCCCCCATTTGAAACAGGGTGACCTCCCGGCCTTCCTCAGACAGAAGGTAGGCGCGCACCCGCCCCTTCTGAACCAGAAAGAGCCCCAGGCACTCCCCGCCGCAGCTGTGAACCATGCTTCCGGCGGGAAACTGCTGGATGGCCGCCCCCCGGGCGATATCCTCCTGCTGTTCGGTTGTCAGGTCATCCCAAAAGGGAAGCTGCCGCAGCTGGGCGATCCGTTCTTCCATAAAGGCCCCTCCTGTCTCTCGGATGATCCCGCTCAGTGGCAGCTATGGCCGCCGCAGGAATGGCCGCCCTCCTCGGCGCCGCAGACGTGGGCTTCCCCATCGCCGTGGCTGCCGCAGGCGTGGTCGCCGCCGTGGCCGTGGTGGCTGCACTGGATGGCAGGGTCATAGTCCAGGCGGTCGTTCATCAGGGCTTCCACCGCCTCATCCGCCTGGCCGGACACGCCGCCGTAGAGCTTGATCCCGGCCTGGGCCAGCGCGTTCTGGGCCCCGGGGCCAATGCCGCCGCAGATGAGGACGTCCACCTGTCTGGTCCGCAGGAAGCCGGCCAGGGCGCCATGGCCGCTGCCGGCGGTGTCCACCACCTGGCTGTGGAAAATCTGACCCAGGCCCACATCATAAAACTTAAACTGCTGGGTATGGCCAAAGTGCTGGAAGACCTGGCCGTTTTCATAGGTCACTGCAATGCGCATTTGGGTTCCTTCTTTCTTGGGTAGGGTTTCTTGGGACGGGCGAGGGCGGTCTTTGGGACAGACCGAACCGCCGCAGGAGGCGGAACCGTCGCACAGGCGATAGGTCCCCCCGGCGATAATCAGCCGCTTCCCGTTGACCAGGCTGTCAGCCACCTTGTGGCGGGCGCTCTCGTAGATCTCCGTAACCGTGGTCCGGGAGATATCCATTTGAGCGGCACACTGGCCGTGGGTCATCTTCTCGTAATCTACCAGCCGCAGGGCTTCAAACTCGTCCACAGACAGAACCACCGTGTTGGCGCAGGGTACGCCATCCGGGGTGAACCTCGGGTATTCCGGCTCCCGGCAGATCCGCCGGCAGCGCTGAGGTCTTGCCATGGGACCCCCTCCTTTTTCGTCATATGTCGATTATATTACAAAGGACGGCCCCGGTATGTGACCTGAGTCTCATTTTGAAAAAACTTTGCATCCCCGGTGAATCCTCGCCAGTTTATACAAAAAGTCCAATTTGTTGATTGTTTCCAGCACAATTTAACGATAAAATTAAGTGTTACTGTGATAGGTAAACACCTGAAAGGAACGGTTCCCTTCCATGCGAATCCTGATTATGAGCGACAACACAGGGGAAGGCCACAACTCCTGCGCCAAAGCCATCAAAGAATATTTCGAGCTTCAGGGCGATTCCTGCACCATTGTGGACTCCCTGCGCTTCATCTCCCGGCCCGTGTCCACCGCCGTGTCGGAAGGCTTCACCTGCATGTACCGCCACTTCCCGGGGGTATTCCGAAACGGATACACCTACATGGAAAGGCACCCCGGCATGTTCCACGACAGGTCCGCTGTCTACCGGCTGCTGACTATGGGTACGGAGAAGCTTTGGCAGTATCTGCAGCAGAGCAAGTACGACGGCATCATCTGCCCCCACATGTTCTCCGCCCTGATGATTACCCATATCAAGAAGGTCTATGGGCTGGACAGCCCCACCTGCTTTGTGGCCACGGACTACACCTGCAGTCCCCTGGTAAAGGACAGCAGGCTGGACCGGTACTTCATCCCTCACGACTCCCTGGCCTGGGACTTTGAGTGCGACAACATCCCCATAGACCACATTGTGGGCAGCGGCATCCCCGTGCGGCAGATGTTCTATCAGAGCAAGCCCAAGGAGGAGGCCAAGCGCCAGAGCGCCGTGCCGCCCCACCACAAGCATCTGGTGATGATGGGGGGCAGCATGGGCTGCGGCCCCATCCTGGGTCTGGCCCGACGGCTCACCGCCCTGCCCGACGACTGCCACCTGACCGTGGTCTGCGGCACCAACAAAAACCTCCAGCGGCAGCTGCTGCGGAAGTTCAGAAACCAGAAAAACTTCCACATCCGGGGCTACGTCCGGGACATGGCCACCCTCATGGACAGCGCAGATCTCTACCTCACCAAGCCCGGGGGCATCGGGGTCACCGAAGCCGCCTTGAAAAACCTGCCCATGGTCTTTATCAACGCCGTGGCCGGGTGCGAGGAGTACAACCGGCTCTACTACACCCGCAACGGCGGCGCCAAGACAGCGGCCAACCTGGAAGATCTGGCCCGGCTGTGCCAAAAGCTGCTGGAAAACGACGCCAGGCGCATCCAGATGGAAAAGCACCTGCGGGAGCTTCCCAAGAATAACGCCGCCCAGGTGATCCACAGCTATTTCCGGGAACAAGTGGGCAAAACGATCAAAACGGCGGGATGAGTCCCGCCGTTTTTCTGGTTTCCCCCCTGGATTTACCGCCCCAGCTTTACCTGGAACAGACCGTGGTGGTTGCAGCAGGCATACAGCCGACCAGAGCCCATCCGGGGGAACCGCAGGGCACAGGTCTGCTCCGGGTAGGTCCGCTGGAGCAGAACCCGGTCGGCGGTCACATAGGCAAAAAAACTGATGAAATGTTCCTTGGTCATGGGGTGATCCATGGTGATGTACCAGTCGTTCTCCATTTTCTCCACCTGAACGCCGTGGTCCTGGTCAGGCTCCTCAGCCTCCAGGGCCGGCAGGTTCACCCCGCAGCAGTGGAAGGACCCCTGGCCCATGGCGTGGATCACATTGCCGCAGACCGGGCAGACGTAGAACTTGCTCCGCAGCATGTTCCCCGCCCGGTTCCCGTTGATCCGGTACTCCCCGGTGAGGAGCTCCGCCACGGAGACCCCCAAGGCCCGGGCCAGGGGCTCCAGCAGGGTGATGTCGGGCAGGCCCTTGCCAGTTTCCCTTAGTTAAAGATATTGTTGGGTATCTCAAGATGTGTCATTCGAT
>JAEDLP010000074.1 GCA_016295225.1 Oscillospiraceae bacterium
GCCATGACCAGAGACAAAATTCTCTTTTTCATAAAAAGCCTCCTTACTGAAATTCTCTATCCAAAACGCCCGCAGGCGGAGAACAGGGTAAGCCGGCTTTCATAAAAAAGCGGATGCGATGCTGCATCCGCTTTTGTCTCTCACAAGAATAAAGGCATGGCAAACACCCGTCTGTGGAGACGGGGCAGCCCTTTTGTAGGTCTTCTGACTGACATGTTCAGAGGGGGAACCCCTCACCGCGCCGCCCTCGCCTTCCCAGCTTTCGCCAGTGACCCGCTTTCGCGGAAAAAGACGGCGCTCCATGCTTACAGCACAGCGGAAGTTTCTTCTGCCGTGTCCAGGATTCTCACCTGGTTCCCTTGTTCAGCGAACAAGAATGCGTGTCCCACCCGTCTGGACAGGCGGGGTCGCGCATTTGCCACAAAAGCCGGAGCAATATAGGGTTGTCAGGCGGGGAACCCTCCGTTGGGTTCGGAGCGATACCGCCTACCGTTACTATACCCGACGGATAGGAAATGTCAAGAGCCCGGAGTAATTTTTCCCCTAAGGCCGGGTTTACCAAAAAGACCGTTGACAAATGGAGTCGTCTGTGCTATGATTAAATAGTTCCGCAAGGGATGACAACCAAACACGGACGATTAGCTCAGCTGGTATGAGCATCCGCTTGACGTGCGGGAGGTCACAGGTTCAAGTCCTGTATCGTCCACCAAAAAGAAGGACACGACGTAGTCGTGTCCTTCTTTTTGGGTTTCGCGCCTTCGGTGCTTCACCCCAAGGGGATTAGACATGCTCGGGGCAAGTGAATTGCCCCTGCGCCAAAATTTTGCAGAGCAAAATGTTTGTGCGCGCCACTGGGCGCGGACACCGTTGACAGGCCCCGGCGGAGGACATACAATACAATAAAAACCATCGAAAGAAGGAGAATGACCATGCACCAACCCCTCCTGCCCCAGGGAGACGCCGCTGCCCTGCTGCCCGGCGTGTCCTACAGCGTGCCGGGGCTGTTTCTCTACGCCGACCTGGTCTACCAGTGCCTGGACCAGGTGAAGGCCAAGTTCGACTATGAGATCCCGGTGAAATACATCTACGGCTCCCCCCAGGTCCGGTGGAACTGCGGCCGCCCGGTGCTGGTGGACCACGGCTACACCCCGGCGGACATGGAGGCCCAGCTGCAGGGGGCCCTGGACCGGGGGATCACCCCCCTTTTGACCTTCTCCATCCCCGTCATGGAGGAGCGAGATCTGGAGGACCCCCGGGGCAACGCCCTCCTGGCCCTGGCGGACAGGCTGGGGGCGGGGGTCATTGTGTCCCACCCTCTGCTGGGGGACCATATTCGGAAGAACTATCCCAACATCGAGCTTCACGCCTCGGTGATTATGACGGCTTTTCAGGAGAACCGGGACCCGGCCTACTATGCGGGGCTGGCCCGGGATTACAGCCGCTATGTGATCCACCCCGACGACAACTACGACCTGGCGCTGTTGAAAAAAATCCCCAGGGACCGGGCTGAGATCATCCTCAACGAGCGGTGCGTCTACCAGTGCCGGCAGCGGGGGGACCACTACCTGGCCAACACCAAGGACCAGGCGGCCATTCTGGACGGCTCCGGTCAGTTTACCGGCTTCCTGGACCGCTGCCCCTTCGTCCCAGACTTCAAGCAGCGAACCACCAAGGGCCGCAACATCTCCCTGACCGCCGGGGAGGCGGCGGAGCTGGCCGGGCTGGGCTTCGACCTGTTCAAGCTCCAGGGACGGCTGGATATCCCCTATGTGTTCTTCTTCGATTTCCTCCGCTATACCCTGGAAAATGAAGTGGCCTTCCCGGCCTTCTACCCCGCCTTCTGCTTCTCCATCCGGGAGTACGAGCGGGAAAAGGCCAAGAGGCGCAAGGCGAAACCATGACCCGGGATCTGACCCAGGGCAGCATCCCCAAGGGGCTGCTGCTCTTCGCGCTGCCCCTGATCTGCGGGAACCTGCTCCAGCAGGTCTACAACCTGACCGATACCTGGATCGTGGGCCGGTTCCTGGGGGAGGGGGCCCTGGGGGCGGTGGGGGCATCCTATACGCTGCTGACCTTCCTGACCTCCATCCTCCTGGGCCTCTGCATGGGCGGCTCGGCCTATTTCTCCATCCAGTTCGGCCGGAGGGATCTGGCCCGGCTGCGTCAGGGGACCTTTCAGGCCTTCCTCCTCATCGGGGGGCTGACCCTGGCCCTGAACCTGGGGGTCTATGGCTGCCTGGACGGCTTTCTCTGGCTCCTCCGCATCCCGGCGGAGATTGCGGCTCTGACCCGGGAATACCTGCTGTGGATCTTTGGGGGCATCGCCGCCACCTTCCTCTATAACTTCTTCGCCAACCTCCTGCGGGCGGTGGGGGATTCCGTGACCCCCCTGGCCTTTCTGGGGGTGTCGGTGACCTTGAACATCGGGCTGGATCTCCTCTTCGTGGTCCCCCTGGGCATGGGGGTCAAGGGGGCGGCTCTGGCCACGGTGATCGCCCAGTATGTCTCCGGCCTGGGGCTGGCGGCCTGGGCCTGGGGGAAGTACCCCCAGCTGAGGGTGAAACGGGAGGACATGGTCTGGGACCGCCGCTCCCTGGGGAATGTGTGCAGCCTGTCCTTTTTCACCTGTCTCCAGCAGTCCGTGATGAATTTCGGCATCCTTCTGGTCCAGGGACTGGTGAACAGCTTCGGCACGGCGGTGATGGCGGCCTTCGCCGTGGCGGTGAAGATTGACACCCTGGCCTACATGCCCGTCCAGGACTTCGGCAACGCCTTCGCCACCTTCGTGGCCCAGAACTACGGGGCCGGAAAAAAGGACCGCATCCGGGCGGGGACCCGGGCGGCGGCCCTGTGGGTGGTGGTCTTCTGCCTGGTGATCGGCGGGGTGGTCTGCCTGGCGGCCCCCAGGCTGCTGGCCTTTTTCGTGGGGGCGGAGGCTGCCCGGGTCATCGCCATCGGCACCGGCTACCTGCGCATCGAGGGGGCCTTCTACCTGGGCATCGGCATCCTGTTCCTGCTGTACGGCTACTTCCGGGCGGTGAACCGTCCGGCGGTCTCCCTGGTGCTCACCGTCTGCTCCCTGGGGACCCGGGTGGTTCTGGCCTACACCCTGTCGGCCATCCCGGCCCTGGGGGTCACGGGCATCTGGATGTCCATTCCCATCGGCTGGTTTTTGGCCGACACGGTGGGGATCGTGCTGTGGCGGCGGGGTCAGTGACCCCGCCCTGCATTTTTTGTCAAAATAAATGGTTGAATCCTGTTGAATTGTGGAGAAAAGGGGAGTAAGATAAGCGTACGAGAGAGAAGGGCGCGAACAAGACCACGCGGCGATCCAGGCTCACGGGCCTGGATTTTTTGCTGTGTGCAGGGCGCCCGATGCGGGGTGTCGAAATGGTATTTGCAAGCATGCTGTTTGTGTTTTGTTTCCTGACAGCAAACCTGATTTCACAACTGGTTTTGAAGACCGCCAAGGCGAAGAACATCGCCATGCTGGTCTTCTCCCTGATCTTTTACAGCTGGTCCGGGCCAAGGTATCTCTTCCTGCTGCTGGCCATGGTTCTCATCTGCTGGGTGGGGGCCTTGCGGATTCAGCGCAGCCCCAGTAAAAAGGAGCGGAAGCGTTACCTTGTCCTCACCATCGCCCTGTGTCTGGCGATTTTGGGCTTCTTTAAGTACACGGGCTTCTTCCTGTCCAACGTCCAGGCCATTTTCGGCGTGCCCGAGGTGATCCCCACCATCGTGCTGCCTATCGGCATCTCCTTCTATACCTTCCAGCTCATCTCCTATGTGGTGGATGTGTACCGGCGGGAGGTCCCCGCCCAGAAGAAATACTGGGTCCTGCTCCTGTACGCCAGCCTGTTCCACCAGTGCATCGCCGGCCCCATCGTCCGGTATCAGGATATCAACCAGGATATCATCCGCCGCAAGGCCACCCCCGCTGAGATCAGCCGGGGGATCAGCCGCTTCACCGTGGGCCTGGCCAAGAAGGCTATCCTGGCCAACGGCTGCGCCGCCATTGCCGACGCCTTCTTCGATGTGGGCGCGGCGGAACTGGCCGCCGTCCCCGCCCTGGGGATCCTCCTGGCGGCCTTCGCCTTTACCCTGCAGATTTATCTGGACTTCTCCGCCTACTCGGACATGGCCATCGGCATGGGCCTCATGTGCGGCTTCCACTATAAGGAGAACTTCAACTACCCCTACCTGTCCCAGTCCATCGGCGAGTTCTGGCGGCGGTGGCACATCTCCCTGGGCTCCTTCTTCCGGGACTATGTGTACATCCCCCTGGGGGGCAACCGCTGCGCCGTCCCCCGGCAGATCCTGAACCTCTTTGTGGTCTGGTTCCTCACCGGCCTGTGGCACGGGGCCAGCTGGAACTTTGTCCTGTGGGGCCTGTTCTTCGGCCTGCTCATCGGCCTGGAGCGGTTCCTGCTGGCCGACAGGCTGGACCGCCTGCCCGCACCCTTGAAAGCTTTTGGGGTGTTTCTCCTGGTGATGTTCAGTTGGATTCTCTTCAAATTCACCGACTTCGGGCTGCTGGGTATCGCCATCAAGGGCCTGTTCGGTCTCAACGGCAACGGCCTTACCGGGGTGGACGTGGCCCTGGCCTTCAAGAACAACCTGTTCTTCCTGATTTTCTCCACCATCGCGGTTACGCCCCTGGGCAAGCACCTCCGCAACATCCTGGGCAACCTGTCCCGCCGGAACACCGCCTGCTTCTGGGTCAACGCAGTGTGGGAGGCCGCCCACCCGGCTGTCCTGCTGATCCTCTCGGCCATGGCTCTGGCCGGGGACAGCTACAATCCGTTCCTGTATTTCCAGTTCTGAGAGGGGAGGTCACGGTATGCCTGTTACAAAATCCAAGCGGAAGCAGGTCAACGGCCTGGTCCGCGGCGTCAAAGTGTTGGCCTTCGGCCTGGTGCTGGCGGTCATGGGCTTCATCGGCCTGCTGTGGTTCGCCCGGCCGGACACCTCAGTCATCGAGAAGCGGACCCTCACCCAGTTCCCGTCCATCACCTGGTCATCCTTCTGGGACGGCAGCTTCTTCAAGGAGGTGGACACCTGGTACGCCGACACCTTCCCCCTGCGGGAAGGCCTCATTTCCGGCAGCCAGACCCTGGAGAGCCTCTACGGGATCCGCTCCGACCAGATCGTGGGCGGCGCCATGGTGGCCGACGACATCCCCGACCCGGACGCGGAGGGCCAGGAGGTCCAGGCGGCGGAACCCGAGGAGGTCCTGCCCGACGGCACCATCACCGAGACCGGCGAGATGCAGGGGCAGATCTACATCACCAATAACAGCGGCTACGGCCTGTACTACTTCACCCAGTCCGCCGCCGACAAGTTCGCCGCCACCATGAATCAGGTCTACGCCAACGTGAAGGATCAGGTGGATCTGTACGTGATGATCTGTCCCATCAGCGCCGGGGTCATGCTGGACCAGACGGTGCTGGACGACATGGGGTGCAGCAGCGAGAAGGACGCCATCGACTACATTTACGGCAAGATCGACAAGGGCGTCCACACGGTGTCCGCCTTCGACAGCCTGAAAAAGCACAACGCCGAGTACATCTACTTCCACACCGACCACCACTGGACCGCCCTGGGGGCCTATTATGCCTACCGGGAGTTCTGCAAGGAAAAGGGGATCGAGCCCCACGACATCCAGGACTACGAGACCATGGAGTTCCCCGGCTTCCTGGGTACCTTCTATGCCAACAGCAACAACTCGCCCGCCCTGGCGGCCAACCCCGACACGGTGGTGGCCTATGTCCCCAAGGGGACCAACAACATGACCATGCACTACACCAACGGCTCGGTGGTGGACTGGTTCATCATCAACGATGTGTCGGGTTATGCCAAGTCCGAGCTGTACGCCACCTTCGTGGGGGGCGACCGGCCCTTCTCCTACACCCACAACCCCAACATCACCGACGGCAGCGCTGTCATGGTCATCAAGGACTCCTATGGCAACGCCTTCATCCCCTGGCTGGTGGACCACTACGAGTACATCTACTGGGTGGACGCCCGCTACACCAGCAATACCATCTCCCAGATGGTTCGGGATTATAACATCCAGGACGTGATCTATCAGGTCCAGATCTACAACAGCTCCACCGACAACATGCTGGGCAAGTACGCGGCCATTGGACAGTGAGCAAAAAAACCTCTGCACGCCTGTGCAGAGGTTTTTTGCACCCTTTTTTACCGGGGAAGGGGCATAAAAGTAAACAGAGATTACTTATAAAAAGTGAAATAATTTCAATTGAAACTGTGGAAAAACAGGTGGAAAAAGTGGAAAAGTTGAATAATTTTCGGATTTCTATGACTGAATGAATTGTGAACAAAACGTGAATAATTCCCCGGGTCGTATTGACAAGGCCGGGGGAATGGGGTATATATTGTGCAACAAAAGTAATCATCGATTACCAAAGAAAAAACATCATTCGACATCACATGGGAGGTCATTATCATGGTATTTGAAGCAATTGCGGAACTGATCGCTGAGCGCGTGGAAAAGGACGTTTCCGAGATCAAGATGGAGAGCACCTTCCGGGATCTGGGCATTGACTCCCTGGACACCGTGGAGCTGCTGATGAACCTGGAGGACAAGCTGGACATGGAGATCGAGCTGGACCAGAAGGTGGAGACCGTGGGCGACCTGGTTGCCTTCATCGAGAGCAAGCGCGCATGATCCGCACACCCTTATGTGACCTGGTGGGGATCGAGTATCCCGTTTTCCAGGGGGGCATGGCCTGGATCGCCGACGGCAAGCTGGCGGCGGCGGTCTCTGAGGGGGGCGGCCTGGGCATCATCGCTGCGGGCAACGCCCCCGGGGACTACGTCCGGGAACAGATCCACATCGCAAAGTCTCTCACCGAAAAGCCCTTCGGCGTGAACATCATGCTCATGAGCCCCTTCGTGGAGGAGGTGGCCCAGGTGGTGGCCGAAGAGCAGGTGGCGGTGGTCACCACCGGCGCGGGCAACCCCTCCCGATACATGGCCCTGTGGAAAGAGGCCGGGGTGAAGGTCATCCCCGTGGTGGCCTCGGTGGCCATGGCCAGGCTCATGACCCGGCTGGGGGCCTCCGCCCTCATTGCCGAGGGGGGCGAGAGCGGCGGACACGTGGGGGAGCTGACCACCATGGTCCTGGTTCCCCAGGTCTGCGACGTGACCCCCCTGCCTGTCATCGCCGCCGGCGGCATTGCCGACGGCCGGGGGGTGGCGGCGGCTTTCATGCTGGGGGCCTGCGGGGTCCAGATGGGCACCCGCTTCCTCAGCGCCGAGGAGTGCAGCATCCACCCCGAGTATAAAAACCGCATCCTGAAGGCCACGGACCTGTGCACCATGGTCACCGGCAAGAAGACCGGCCACCCCGTCCGCAGCCTGCGGACCAACTTCCCCCGGGAGTACGCCAAGGCGGAGTTCGGCGGCGTGGACGAGGCCACCCTGGACGAGATGGCCACCGGCCGGCTCCGGCTGGCGGTGGAGGAGGGCGACCTGGAAAAGGGCTGCTTCCTGTCCGGCCAGATCGCGGCCATGGTCAAAAAAATCCAGCCCGCCGCAGAGATCGTCCGGGACGTGATGGAAGGGGCCGAGCCCATCCTGAAAGGAGCCATGCAATGGGTAAGATAGCATTCGTTTTCGCCGGCCAGGGGGCCCAGTACCCCGGCATGGGCCGGGAGCTGGCCCAGTGCTCCCAGGGGGCCAAAGCCGTTTTTGCCAAGCTGGACGCCCTCCGGCCCGGTACCTCGGATCAGTGCTTTTCCGGCTCTGACGAGGATCTGAAAAACACCGCCAACACCCAGCCCTGCATGTTTGCCGTGGAGCTGGCCGCCGCCGCCGCCCTGGCGGAAAAGGGAATCAAGGCGGACATGACCGCCGGGTTCTCCCTGGGGGAGCTGGCCGCCCTGACCTACAGCGGGGCCGCCGACCTGGAGACCGGCTTCCATCTGGTCTGCCGCCGGGGGGAGCTGATGGCCCGGGAGGCGGAGGCCAATCCCTCCACCATGGCGGCGGTGCTCAAGCTCACCAACCAGCAGGTGGAGACGGTCTGCGGGCAGTTTGAAGAGGTCTATCCCGTGAACTACAACTGTCCCGGCCAGGTGTCCGTGGCTTTCCGGAAAGAGAGCTTAAAACCCTTCTCCGCCGCCGTGAAGGAGGCGGGGGGACGGGCCCTGCCCTTAAAGGTCCAGGGGGGCTTTCACTCCCCCTTCATGGCAAAGGCCGCCGAGGACTTTGCAAAAATTCTGGCTGAAACCGATTTGCAGGCCCCGGCAATCCCCCTGTATTCCAACTGCACCGGCGAAGTCTACGCCGGGGACCCCAGAGGTCTGCTGGCCCGGCAGATCAGCAGTCCCGTCCGGTGGGAGACCATCGTGCGGAACATGATCGCCGCCGGGGCGGACACCTTTATCGAGCTGGGTCCCGGGCGAACCCTCTGCGGGCTCATTGAGAAGATCGATAAGACGGTCCGAACCTTCCCCATGGAGACCCGGGCCGACCTGGACAAAATTTGGGAGGAGGTGGCGGGATGCTGACCGGAAAGGTTGCCGTGGTCACCGGGGGTTCCCGGGGCATCGGCGCGGCCATCGCCCAAAAGCTGGCCAGCCAGGGGGCCGATGTGGCCGTCATCTACGCGGGCAACGAGGAGCTGGCCAACCAGGTCTGTGACCGGTGCCAGGGCCATGCCGTCACCGCCCGGGCCTACCGCTGCAACGTGGCCGACTTTGACCAGGTGAAGGAGACTGTGGCCCGAATCAAGGCCGATTTCGGCACCATCGATATTCTGGTGAACAACGCCGGGATCACCCGGGACGGCCTGATCCTGATGATGAAGGAGGAGGCCTTCGACGAGGTTCTGGACGTGAACCTGAAGGGGGCCTTCAACCTGATCCGCCACTGCGCCGGGATCATGCTCCGGAAGAAGGCGGGGGCCATCGTGAACATCACCTCGGTGTCCGGTCTGGTGGGCAACCCCGGCCAGGCCAACTATTCCGCCGCCAAGGCCGGTCTGGTGGGCCTCACCAAGTCGGTGGCCCGGGAGCTGGCCCCCAAGGGGATCACCTGCAACGCCGTGGCCCCCGGGTTCATCGAGACCGACATGACCAGGGGTCTCATTGACAACCCCGACCTGCTCCAGTCCATCCCCATGGGCCGGGTGGGGCAGGCCGAGGAAGTGGCCGAGGCGGTGGCCTTTCTGGCCCAGGCCAGCTATATCACCGGACAGGTGCTGCC
>JAEDLP010000075.1 GCA_016295225.1 Oscillospiraceae bacterium
GGTCGGTGCCGGTGCCGTCGTCCAGGGTGAACTTCAGCAGCTTCTTGGACTTCTTTACGGCCTCGCAGGCCTTGACCTTCACCACGCGGAAGTCGGACTTGACGAAGGTGTCGAAGTCCACTTCTTCCTCCCAGGGCTCCAGCTCGATGGCGGGCTTGGCAGGCGCTGCGGCAGCCTGACGGGCGGCTTCCAGCTCCTCCAGGGCCTTTTCCATGTCGATGCGGGGGAAGAGGTTCTCGCCCTTGGTGACGGCGGCTCCTTCCTCCCGGCTGCCCCAGACAGCGGCGGACTTCCAGGTCTGGACCTCGGGCGCGGCCCCGGTCTGGGCGAAGAGCTTCTCGCAGGACTCAGGGATGAAGGGGGACAGCAGGATGCCGCAGATGCGGGTGGCCTCCAGCAGGTTATACAGGACGTGAGCCAGACGGCCGCCGTTGGCCTCCATGTCCTTGGCCAGGGTCCAGGGGGTGGACTCGTCGATATACTTGTTGGCCCGCTGGATGACCTTGAAGACCTCGTCCAGAGCCTTGTGGGGGGCGCAGGACTCCATGTTCTCCTCATAGCGGTCCCGCAGGGTGGAGGCCATGGTGATCAGGTCGGTGTCAAAGGGTTCGGGAGCGTTCCAGGTCTTGCAGCCGGCGGGCAGGGAGCCGCCAAAATACTTCTGGACCATGGCGGTGGTGCGGCTGACCAGGTTGCCCAGGTCGTTGGCCAGGTCCACGTTGATGGTCTGGATCAGCAGCTCATTGGAGAAGTTGCCGTCGGAGCCGAAGGGGAAGGTGCGCATCAGGAAAAAGCGCAGAGCGTCCACGCCGAACTTCTCGGCCAAAATGTAGGGGTCCACCACGTTGCCCTTGGACTTGGACATCTTGCCGCCGTCCAGCAGCAGCCAGCCGTGGCCGAAGACCCGCTTGGGCAGGGGCATCTCCATGCTCATCAGCATGGCGGGCCAGATGATGGAGTGGAAACGGACGATCTCCTTGCCCACGAAGTGGTAGTCGGCGGGCCAGTAGTGGTCGTAGTCGTCATACTTGTCGTTGTACAGGCCCAGGGCAGTGGTGTAGTTGAACAGGGCGTCCACCCACACGTAGACCACATGGCCGGGGTCGAAGTCAACGGGCACGCCCCAGGAGAAGGAGGTGCGGGAGACGCACAGGTCCTCCAGGCCGGGCTTGATGAAGTTGTTCACCATCTCATTGACTCGGGAGCGGGGCTGCAGGAAGTCGGTGTTCTCCAGCAGATCCTGGACCCGGTCGGCGTACTTGGAGAGCCGGAAGAAGTAGGCCTCTTCCTCAGCGTCCTGAACCTCCCGGCCGCAGTCGGGGCACTTGCCGTCCACCAGCTGGCTCTCAGTCCAGAAGGACTCGCAGGGCTTGCAGTACTTGCCCACGTACTTACCCTTGTAGATGTCGCCCTTCTCGTACATCTTCTTAAAGATCTTCTGGATGGCGGCCACGTGGTAGTCGTCGGTGGTGCGGATGAAGCGGTCGTTGGAGATGTTCATCAGCTTCCACAGGTCCAGAACGCCCCGTTCGCCGGTGACGATGTTGTCCACGAACTCCTGGGGGGTGACACCGGCCTCCTTGGCCTTGTCCTCAATCTTCTGGCCGTGTTCGTCAGTGCCGGTGAGGAACATGACGTCGCAGCCCTGGAGCCGCTTATAGCGGGCCATGGCGTCGGTGGCCACGGTGCAGTAGGTGTGGCCGATGTGGAGCTTATCCGAGGGGTAGTAGATAGGGGTGGTGATATAAAATTTCTTCTTCTGATCTCTTTCCATTGTGTACTCCTCCATGCGCACAGAGCGCTAATTTTTTCGATATCGTAATGAACCAGAGGCATTCGCAATACAACCCGCCTCGTTGCAGGGGCGTTGATCAACTCAGGGGTCGTTCTTCTCTGGAGCCGGGCCGCAGCCGGTGCAGCCCTGGCAGGAGCCGCCGCAGGTGGGCAGGCCCTCGGGGGGCTGGGGCTTGGCGTCGTTGGTCAGCAGGATGGACGCCATGGACAGCAGGTAGAAGATCATGGCCATGAGCAGGGCCACGTCGCACATGGGCAGGCCGTCCCCCAGGACCATGATGCAGAAGGAAGCCCCCAGCAGACAGGTGATCAGGGCCCCCTTCACCTGGCCCTTACCAAAGGCGAACCCCGGCAGGAGGTAGCAGGCCACCATGGACAGCATCACCGCCAGCAGGGAAAAGACGTACTGCTCCATCACCGGGTCCTGGGCCCAGTTCTGATAGTTGGCCATGACCCAAAGGCAGCCCACCAGACTGGGCAGCAGCACCCAGACGGACTTCACCTGCTGGCCGCTCTTCATCTTCTGGACGGTGAACCAGACCCCTGCGGCGGCAGCCAGGCAGGCCACCCCCAGGATGGGCCGCACAATGCTCACGGTGCGGGCGCCGGTGAAGAGATCCACCGGGGCAGAGACAAAGGACTCCACATTGAAGAATCCGGCCGCCAGCAGCAGGACCGCCCCGGCCATGACCCCCGAGAGCTGGATCATGGAGGTGGTGCGGAAGGCGCTGGTGTAGCATTTCTCAAAGGTACGGTGTTTGCCCAGGCTCAGGCCGATGACCACCAGAGCGGTGACCACCGCCACCGCCCACATGGCGCAGGTGGCCGGCTGGCCGGCAATGGGCAGGCCGGTGCCCGGCTCAAAGGCGGTGTTCAGCTGGAACTGCCGCACCGCCAGCCCGAGGATACCCCCCGCCACGGAAACGGCGGGCAGGACCACTGCTTTGCGCATAAAAAAGAACTCCTTTCACGGGAAAACAAGGAGGGTTCCATCTCCCAAAAAATCGGTACTCTACATCTTATCACAGAATACAGAAAAACGCACGGAGATTTTATGGTTTTGAAGAAAAAATTTCCCCAGGGGGGCTCCCCTGGGAGGAAAGGCTTTCCACACCGTTTTGCAAACTGCTATCCTCCCTCTTGCAACCCAGCCTCTGTTGTGATATGATTCGTATAATATAGAAGTATTTTACAAATTTAGCTGCCTTTCTCTCGAAACCCGGCAGAACAAAGGACTTGTTTTATGGAAATCAACGGCATTGAGGTCGAACTGGACCTCCGATACAGCGAAATGAATCTCTCCGAGGGGATCAGGAAGGCCCTGGATCAGAAGGGCTTCACCCTGGCCACCCCCGTGCAGGGCGGTGCCATCCCCTGTTTTAAAGACGGCAAAGACGTGATGGCCAAGGCCCCCACCGGCTCCGGCAAGACCTTCGCCTTTGGCATCCCCATGATCGAGGACACCGACCCCGAGGGGACCGATATCACCGGCCTCATCCTGGCCCCCACCCGGGAGCTGGCCCTCCAGATCCAGGACGAGCTGCGCTCCCTGTGCACCTATCTGCCCGGCATCCGCATCGCCTGTCTCTACGGTGGTCAGCCCATCGACCGGCAGATCACCACCCTGAAAAAGCGGCCCCAGATCATCGTGGCCACCCCCGGCCGCCTCATGGACCACATGAAGCGCCGCACCGTCCGCCTGGGCAAGGTGAAGACCGTGGTGCTGGACGAGGCCGACCGGATGCTGGACATGGGCTTCATCAAGGACGTGACCCATATCTTGAAGCAGATCCCCAACCGGAAGAACCTGGGCCTCTTCTCGGCCACCATATCCCGGGAGGTCATGGACATCTCCTGGGTCTACCAGCGTGACCCGGTGGAGATCGTGGTTCGCCCCGTGGAGGAGAACAAACCCAACATCAGCCAGTACCGCATCAAGGTGGACATGGGCGGCAAGGTGGACCTGCTGGCCAATATCCTGGAAAAAAAGCATCTGGACCGGGTCATCGTCTTCTGCAACACCAAGAACACCACCGACCGCATCACCGGTCTTTTGAAAATGAAGGGGGTCTCCGCCCAGTGCATCCACGGCGACCTGAGCCAGAAGGTCCGGGAGAAGGTTCTCTCCTCCTTCCGCAAGGGAGAGCTGCGGGTGCTGGTGGCCACCGACGTGGCCGCCCGTGGCCTGGATATCGACGACGTGGACGCCGTCATCAATTATGATATCCCCGAAGAAGGGGAATACTATGTCCACCGCATCGGCCGCACCGGCCGGGCCAAGAACCAGGGCGCGGCCTACAACCTGCTCTCCTCCGTCACCGAGGAGATCCGGCTGGACGCCATCGTCCGCAACAACCAGTACGAGATCGAAACCATTACCATTTGATCTCCGATCTCTCCATTTCAAAGGAATCCTGCAATATTTTATGATAGAATTTCAAGATCCCACCCCCTCTGACCGCTGCTGGGCCACCGCCCTGGCCACCCTGGAAGGAACTCCCCTCTGCGACTACAGCTTTCCCGTCCTCTTCTGCTGGCAGCAGACCTACGGCTTTCAGATCGCCCGGCTGAACCGGCGGATGCTGGTTCGGCTGGAATCCTCCCGTGGGCCGGCCTATCTGTGGCCGGTAGGGGACGGCGACCCCACCCCGGCTCTGGAGGCCCTGACCCGGGAGGCCCACAGCCAGGGCCACCCTTTGCGGCTGATCTGCCTGGGCCAGTACCACAAAAACTGGCTGGACGACCGGTACCCCGGCCGCTTCACCTTTGCCGAAGTCCGGGACAGCTTTGACTACCTCTACTCCGTGGACCGCCTGGCCGATCTGCCCGGTAAAAAGCTCCACGCCAAGCGCAACCACATCCACCGGCTGGACGACCGCTGTCCCGGCTGGACCTGGGCGCCCCTGACCGACGGGGACATCCCCGCCTGCCTGGCCATGAGCGAGGCCTGGTATCAGGAGGCCCGGCTCCGGGACACCCCCGACGCCCTCTCCACCCTGGAGGACGAGCACCGGGCCCTGGGTCTGGCCATGGAGCACCGCCGGGCCCTGGGTCTGGAGGGCGTGGTCCTCCGCTGGCAGGGGGAAGTTTTTGCCTTCGCCCTGGGAGCTCCCCTGACGGATACCGTCTTCGACGTCCACTTTGAGCGGGCCAGAAACGACATCCAGGGGGCCTACCCCGCCGTGAACCGGTCTTTCGCCCAGTACGTGCGGAACCGCTATCCCCGGATTCGCTACCTGAACCGGGAGGACGACATGGGCATCGAGGGCCTGCGCAAGGCCAAGCTGTCCTACTACCCAGACTATCTCCAAGTAAACTTCTGCGCCGTGGAAACGGAAGCAGTTTAATCGGGGTATGTCACCGAAGATCGAAGGATCCTCCTTGATGAAGCCCCATCTTTACGTAAGGAGGAAATCAACATGATCAACATTCGCCAAGCAACGCCCGACGAGCTCCCTCAGATCAAGGATCTATGGAAGAAGTGCTTCGGGGACCCCAGCGCCTACATCGACGTTTTCTTCCAGAAGTTTGCCGCCGTCGACCAGGTTCTGGTGGTGGAGGAGGCCGGAGAGATCAACTCCATGGCCGTCATGCTCCCCTCCAATCTGGAGCTGTCCGACGGCAATGTAGTCCCCGTGGGATATGTCTACGCCCTGGCCACTAACCCCTACATGCAGGGCAAAGGCCACGCCCGTCAGCTGCTGGCCTACGCCGACCAGTACCTGAAAGAGAAAGGCATGAAGGCCATGATCCTGGTCCCCGCCTCTCCCTCTCTCCACCGGTTCTTCGACGCCCTGGGGATGGACGAGTGCTTCTCCACCCGGAAGGTGGAGATCCTCACCTCCAACCTCACTGGCAACACCGAAGGAGCCTCCATGGAGGTCATCTCCCCCAGCGAGTACAACGAGATCCGGGAGAGCTTCCTTATGCGCACCTTCCACATGACCTACTCCGACCACATGATCCAGTTCCAGCAGATCGGCAGCCACCTGTCCGGCGGCGACCTGTACAAGATCGTGGTGGACGGCGAGGTGGGCTGCGCCGCCATCGAGTATGTCCAGCAGCGCCGCCTGCTGGTGAAGGAGCTCATCCTCTCCCCTGAAAAGATGGCCAAGGCGGTGGAGATCATCGCCAGCCAGATGGAGGCCTCCCGCTACCATATCCGCACCCCCGCCTTCTGGGACGGCCTGCCCGGCAGCTACCCCCAGTCTTTCGGCATGATCAAGTGGTACGACCATGGTCTGAAGAACAAGTGGTTCTCCCGACAGGACGCCTACCTTGGTCTGGCCTTCGACTGATTGGAATTATTTTTTAAGAGACGCCCGCGGGCGTCTCTTTTTTTCTTTCTCCTCAATAAAACAGCGCGAAGAGGTTGGCTCCCACCACAGTGAGCAGGCCGGCCACCACGATGGACAGGCTGCTCATGGCCCCCTGAACCTGGCCCATCTCCATGGCCCGGGCGGTGCCCACAGCGTGGGTGGCGGTGCCGATGCCCACCCCCTGGGCGATGGGGTCGGTGATCCGCAGGAGTTTGCAGAAGCCCTCGGCGAAGATATTGCCCAGCACCCCAGTGATGATGATGACCACCACCGACAGGGACACATGACCCCCCAAAATCTCCGTGACCCCGATGCCGATGGCGGTGGTGATGGACTTGGGCAGAAGGGTCACGTACATGGCGTGGTCCAGGCGGAAGACCATCGCCAGCAGCAGAATGCAGCTCAGGCTGGCCAAAACCCCGGCCAGGATCCCCAGGCCCACCGCCTTGGTGTTCTGCCGCAGAAGGGCAAACTGCTCATACAGGGGCACCGCCAGGCAGACGGTGGCCGGGGTGAGCAGGTAGCTCAGATACTTGGCCCCGTCGTTGTAAACCTGATAGTCCATACCGGTCACCATCAGAAAGACGATGACCAGCACGATGGCCACCAGCAGGGGGTTGAAGATGGCCAGCTTAAACCGCTTCTTCAGGGTCAGGCCCACCCCGTAGGCGGCCAGGGACAGGAAAAACCCGAAAAACAGGGACTCTGCCAGCAGTTCAGACATGGTCTTCCCCTCCCTTCTTCCCCCGGCGGATGACCGCCTGGGTCACCAGGCCCGCCGCCCCCATGACCACAAAGGTGGAGACCGCCGTGATGACGGCGATGGGCAACAGGTTGGGCTTTAACACATCCCAGGCCTCCAGCAGACCTACGGCGGCGGGCAGGAAGAGGATGGGCATAATCTCAATGAGAAACACGCTGGTCTCCCGGATAGACGCCAGCTTCAGCAGGCCCGACTGCAGGCAGACGAACAGGATGACGATGCCGTAGATACTGGCCGGGACGGGCAGCGGCAGCAGCAGGCTGAGCAGCTCCCCCAGGCAGGAAATGGCCAGAATGATGCCGAACTGTTTCAGATACTTCAAACAAACGCGCCTTCTTTCTGTGTTGTGCACCAGAGCATCATAGCACGAGAGGGGGAAAGAAAGCAACGACTTTTTCTCTCCTGCGCCGCCGAAACGCCCCAACGGGCGGCAGTGGGAAAACTGCCGCCCGTTGGGAAAAAGAGAGAGAGGGGGAATTACGAAGCATAGTTCGTGAGGAAGCGATAGAGGATGGTGGCCAGCTGGGCGCGGGTGGCACTGCCGGCGGGGATTAAGCCGCTGTCCGTACCCTGGATCAGGGAGGACCCCACGGCCCACTGCATAGAAGTCACGGCGTAGCCGCTGACCTGTCCCCCGTCGCCGAAGCCGGAGAGGTCGCCCTGGACGGTAAGGTCATAGCCCTTGATCTGGCTGTAGCGGTACAACATAACAGCAAGCTGCTCGCGGGTGATCTCCTGGTCAGGGGCGAAGGCGGTCTCGCAGACGCCGTTGACAATGCCCTTTTCGGCGGCCCAGGCCACAGCCCCGGCATAGTAAGCGCTCTCCTTCACATCTGCAAAGGCTGCGCCGGTCTTTGCCTGAGGCTCATTTTCCATGCGCCACAGGATGGTGACCACCATGCCGCGGGTGGTGGAAACGGAGGGACCGAAGGTATCGTCGGCCAGGCCGTTCATAACGCCTTTCTCGTAAGCGAACCGCACGCCGTCATAGAACCAGTCGCCGGACTTCACATCGGTGAAGGGCAGTTCCGCAGGTTCGGGGGTAGGTTCGTCGGGGGTAGGTTCAGGCTGGGGCTTCACGGAGGGCTTGCCGGGGGAGGACCCGCCGGCGCTTTCCTTGGTTCCAGTCAGCTCATAGACGGCCAGAGTACCGGACACCTCGCAGGCGGTCAGCAGAAGGGGCTGTCCGGTCTTGCTGTCGATGGCAGAGACAAAGCACAGGCCCTCGGGGGAGACATCGCCCTGGATGGCGTCGTCAAACTCGCGGGAGTTGATGTAGTTGACAAACTGGGCCTGGGCAGGATTGGTGATGTCATAGACCATCACGCCGCCGATGCGTTCCAGGGCGACAAAGGCGTAGCTCTTGCCGTTCACAACGCCGGTGACAACGCTCTCCGGCTCGGGGCCCTTCTTGCCAGAGCGGTTGTCCACGCTGGTCTTGTCGTTGGAGCAATTAAAATATTCAGGAAGTTTCTCTGCGGTGATCGTTTCAAAATCGCTGCCACTGTCGTAGACCAGTTTCAGGCCGTGGGAGGTCACCTCATAGATGGAGAAGGAGCGGCCACCGAACACATAGTCCTTGTTTTCGTCCAGGCCGTCCCACAGATTGGCGTTGAACCAGACAACCTTTTTGTTCAGGGTCACATTGCCGGTGGGAGAGGTCTTGCTCTCATACTCATTGTCCAGGCCTTCCCAGTCGGCGCGGCTATCGCCCTCGTTGGCGGTCAGAAGGTAGGTCTTGCCGCCGATGGTGGTCACAGAAATGCCGTCAGGCATCTTGATGCCATAGACATTTTCGTAGTTCTCCAGCTGAACCGTGTCATTTTTCTGGAGATCGACCTTGGTCACGCCGTAATCTTGGAATCCCAGCGGATACACGCCGGTGAATTTCCCGGTTTTGATATCCAGCACGGCAATGGCGTTGGCCTCCTGGAGGGAGACATAAGCGGTCTTGCCGGAGACAGCGATGTATTCCGGCTCAAAGTCGGTGGAGGGCTGGGTGTCCTTCTGCACCAGCACACCGGCGGCGGTCAAAGCGTCCCGCTGCGCGTCGAAGCTGTCAAAATACACGGTGTTAGCGGTCAGGGCATTGCTCTTTCCGATGGTGACGATGGACACGGAGCCCTTAGGGTCGGCGCCG
>JAEDLP010000076.1 GCA_016295225.1 Oscillospiraceae bacterium
CCGGCTTTGAGGAGCAGGTGGTCGGCATGAAGGCCGGCGACGAGAAGGACATCGAGCTGACCTTCCCCGAAGAGTACCACGCAGAGGAGCTGGCAGGCCAGCCCGTGGTCTTCAAGGTCAAGTGCGTTGAAGTCAAGGAGAAGCAGGCTCCCGCTCTGGACGACGAGTTCGCAAAGGACGTCTCCGAGTTCGACACCCTGGCCGAGTTTAAGGAAGATCTGAAGAGCAAGATCATCGACCGCAACATGCAGCAGAGCGAGGCAAAGTTCCGCCAGGCCCTGCTGACCCAGCTGTGCGATCAGATCGATATCGAGCTGCCCGCAGCCATGGTCGAGACCCAGATCGACCGTTTCGTTGACAACTACGCTGCCCGCCTGGAGTCCCAGGGCATCTCCCTGGAGACCTATATGCAGTACATGCAGATGGACGTTCAGCAGATCCGCGACGACCTGCGTGAGCCCGCCGTCACCCAGACCAAGCAGCAGCTGGCTCTGGACGCTGTCGTTGCCGCTGAGAACATCGTCATCTCCGACGAGGACGTGGAAGCTGAGGTCAAGAAGGCAGCCGCCAACCTGAATATGCCCTACGAGCGTATCGTGGAGGGCCTGGACCGCGAGGGCCTGAAGAAGGAACTGGCTCGCGACAAGGCTATGGCTGTGGTTGCTGAGAACGCAAAGGCAAACATGATCACCGCAGAAGCTGACAACGGCGAGATCAAGATGACCACTGTCACCAAGGAAGAGGTCGAGGCAGAGAAGGAAGAGAAGAAGGCAAAGAAGACCCGAGCCAAGAAGACCACCGAAGAGGGTGAAGCAGCCCCCAAGAAGACCACCCGCAAGAAGAAGACCGAAGCCGAGAAGGACGAGGCTGAGAAGGTCGAGGAATAATCTTCCATTCGGTGGGGTATACTTACTCTGACTGAAAAAAGGAGATCCTAATCATGAGTTTAGTACCCTATGTAGTTGAGCAGACCAGCCGGGGAGAGCGGTCCTATGACATTTTCTCCCGCTTATTAAACGACCGGATTATCTTCCTGTCGGAAGAGGTGAACGATACCACAGCCAGCCTCATCGTGGCCCAGCTGCTGTATCTGGAAGCCCAGAATCCGGACCAGGACATCCAGTTCTACATCAACAGCCCCGGCGGTTCTGTCACGGCGGGTATGGCGATCTACGATACCATGCAGTATATCAAGTGCGACGTGTCCACCATCTGCATCGGTATGGCAGCCAGCATGGGCGCATTCCTGCTGGCAGCCGGTACCAAGGGCAAGCGCATGGCTCTGCCCAACGCGGAGATCATGATCCATCAGCCTTCCGCTGGTACCCAGGGTCAAATCACCGATATGGCCATTCACCTGAAGCGTCTGGAGATCATCAAGAAGCGCATGAATCACATCCTTTCGGAAAACACCGGTAAGCCCCTTGATGTGGTCACCGCTGACTGCGAGCGCGATAACTTCATGTCTGCGGAAGAAGCTGTGGCATACGGCCTCATTGACAAAGTGATCGATAAGCGCTGATACGATTTGAAAAGGGGGGCGTTTTCGTCCCCCTTTTTCTGCGTTATCCCGCACCAAGGGCAAAGGGCCCGGTGGGATGACGTATTAGAAAGAGGTGAATGGTTCTATGACCAAAAACGACGACAAGCGGGCCATCCGCTGCTCCTTCTGCGGGAAGCATCAGGATCAGGTTGCAAAGATCATCGCCGGCCCCGGCGCCTACATCTGCAACGAGTGCGTGCACCTGTGCATGGACATCCTGGATGACATGCCCTCCCTGGAGGATCAGGTCTCGCCCGACATGCCCGATATCATCCCCAACCCCAAGGAAATCAAGACCTATCTGGATGAATATATCGTGGGCCAGGACGCGGCTAAGGTGGCCCTGTCCGTGGCTGTTTACAACCACTACAAGCGTATTTACTTCGGCGGAGGCGACGATGTGGAACTCCAGAAGAGCAACATCCTGCTCCTGGGTCCCACTGGCAGCGGCAAGACCCTCCTTGCCCAGACCCTGGCCAAGATCCTGAAGGTCCCCTTCGCCATTGCTGACGCTACCACCCTCACCGAGGCCGGCTACGTGGGCGACGATGTGGAGAACATCCTCCTGCGTCTGGTCCAGGCCGCCGACTACGATGTGGAGCAGGCCGAGCGGGGCATCATTTACATCGACGAGATGGATAAAATCGCGCGAAAGAGCGAAAATACTTCTATCACCCGCGATGTTTCCGGTGAAGGCGTCCAGCAGGCTCTGCTGAAGATTCTGGAGGGCACCGTGGCCAACGTGCCTCCCCAGGGCGGCCGGAAGCATCCCCACCAGGAGTTTATCCAGGTGAATACCCGGAACATTCTCTTCATCTGCGGCGGTGCATTCGACGGCGTGGAGAAGATCATCGAGAAGCGGGTGAACCAGAAGGGCATCGGCTTCGGCGCGGAGATCATGGGGAAGAAGGAGCTGGAGCAGCGCAACGTGCTCAGCCAGATCCAGCCCCATGACCTGCTGAAGTTCGGCATCATCCCCGAGCTCATCGGCCGTCTGCCTGTGATCACCGCCCTGACTCCCCTGAGCCGGGAGGATCTGGTTAAAATCCTCACTGAGCCCAAGAACGCCCTGGTGAAGCAGTACCAGAAGCTTCTGGAGTACGATATGGTGGACCTGGTCTTCGAGCCCGGCGCACTGGAGGCTGTGGCCGACAAGTCCATGGAGCGGGGCATCGGCGCCCGTGGCCTGCGGGCCGTCCTGGAAGAGGTTATGACCCAGATCATGTACGACATCCCCTCCGACGGGACCATCACCGAGGTGGACATCACTGCCGAGAGCGTAAGGGGCGAAGCCGAACCCAAACTCATCCGCGATCCTGAGCGGCCTCCGCGGCCTCGCTTGGGTGCTGCTGCGCTGCAGGCCCAGAGCGGCGGACTATCCAGCCGGGACGCAGTTATGTAATGCCTGTGGAAGCAACCGAGGGATTTGTTCCGCAGACATTTTGGAAGCAACCAACATTCGGGCGGAGAGGAAACTCTCCGCCCGTTGTGACACAATCGAAACATTTCACTGAAAGGAGTGAATTGGTTTGCCAGAGGAAGAAAAGATGCAACTGGTCAACATGCCCGCCCTGGCGCTGCGGGGACTGACCGTCTATCCCAAGATGATGGTCCACTTTGACGTGGGCCGGGAAGCTTCCATCAAGGCCCTGGAGGAATCCATGTCCTCCAACAAGCCGATTTTCCTGGTGGCCCAGAAGGACATCCGGGTGGAAGCCCCTGACATGAACCAGCTCTTCTCCGTGGGTACCGTCTCTGTGGTGCGGCAGATTCTGCGCCTGCCCGGCAAATCCATCCGGGTCATGGTGGAGGGCCAGTACCGGGCCCGGCTCTATGACCTGGTCCAGACGGAGCCCTTCCTGGTGGCTGAGGTAGAGCAGGTGGAGATCCCCGGGATTGAGGGCAAGACGAACTCCCTCAAGGCCGAGGCGGCCGTCCGCCAGTCCTATGAGCTTTTTGACCGCTACACCGAGCTGACCCCCAAGAGCACCTCCCCGGACATGCTTATGAACATCATGTCCAGCGAGGACCCCGGTTATATCGCCGACTTTATCGCCCAGAATATTTCCATGCGGGTGCTGGACAAGCAGTCCATTCTGGATGAGCTCCGTCCCATCCAGCGTCTGAACAAAATGAACCGCCTCCTTCACCGGGAGGTGGAGATCCTGGAGATGGAGCAGAACATCCAGCGCCGGGTCCAGGAGAACATGACCCAAAACCAGAAGGACGCCTTCCTGCGGGAGCAGGTTCGGGTGATCCAGGAGGAGCTGGGGGACGACAGCGACAGCGAGATCGCGACCTATCGCAAGAAGATCGCCGAGGCCAAGCTGCCCGAAGAGGTGGAGGAGAAGCTTCTCAAGGAAGTCACCCACCTGGAAAAGCAGCCCTTCGGCTCCGCCGAGGCCTCCGTCCTGCGCAACTACCTGGACGTGTGTCTGGAGCTGCCCTGGACCAAGACCTCCAAGGAGCGCATCAACGTCCAGACCGCCCGCAAGATCCTGGACGCCGACCACTTCGGCCTGGAGGAAGTCAAGGAGCGTATCCTGGAGTTCCTGGCCGTGAAGCAGCTGGCCCCCGATCTGCGGGGACAGATTATCTGCCTGGTAGGTCCTCCCGGTGTGGGCAAGACCTCCATCGGCATGTCCATGGCCAGGGCCATGAACCGGAAGCTGGCCCGGATCTCCCTGGGCGGCGTCCACGACGAGGCGGAGATCCGGGGCCACCGGAAGACCTACGTGGGCGCCATGCCCGGCCGCATTATGAGCGCTCTGCGGCAGGCCGGCACCAAGAACCCCCTGTTGCTGCTGGACGAGATCGACAAGCTGGGAAGCGACATGCGGGGCGACCCGGCCTCCGCTCTGCTGGAAGTCCTGGACAGCGAGCAGAACTCCACCTTCCGGGATCACTTCGTGGAGCTGCCCTTCGACCTGTCCGACGTGCTCTTCATCACCACGGCCAACACCACCTCCACCATCCCCAAGCCCTTGCTGGACCGCATGGAGGTCATTGAACTGGCCAGCTACACCGACGAGGAGAAGGTGCAGATCGCCCGCAATCATTTGATCCCCAAGCAGCTCAAGCGCCACGGTCTGAAGAAGTCCCAGCTGAAGCTCACCGACGATGCCATCCGGGAGGTCATCGTGTCCTACACCCGGGAGTCCGGCGTCCGTATCTTGGAGCGGGAACTGGGTTCCCTCTGCCGGAAGGCCGCCATGGCCATCGTCTCCGACGGGGTCAAGAGCGTCAGCGTCACCGGCGACAACCTGGAGCAATACCTGGGCCCCCGGAAGTATTACCCCGAAAAGAATGGGATGGAAAATCAGGTGGGCCTGGTCAACGGCTTGGCCTGGACATCCGTGGGCGGGACGCTGCTGGAGGCTGAGGTCAACGTCCTGGACGGCTCCGGCAAGATCGAGATCACCGGCAACCTGGGCAATGTGATGAAGGAATCCGCCAAGGCGGCCTTCTCCTATATCCGCAGCCGGGCGGTTCAGCTGGGGGTGGAGCCCAACTTCTACAAGGAGAAGGATATCCACATCCACTTCCCAGAGGGCGCGGTTCCCAAGGACGGTCCCTCTGCCGGCATCACCATGTGCACCGCTATGGTCTCTGCCCTGACCGGTATCCCCGTCCGGGGCGACGTGGCCATGACCGGCGAGATCACCCTGCGGGGACGGGTCCTGCCCATCGGCGGCTTACGGGAGAAGTCCATGGCCGCCCTGCGCAACGGCATCCACACCGTCATCATCCCCAAGGACAACGAGGCCGATCTGGAAAAGATCGACCAGACCGTCCGCAACGCGCTGCACTTCATCCCTGTGTCCCACGTGGATCAGGTGCTGGCCAACGCCCTGGAGCGGCCCCCTCTGGCGGAGCCCTCTCCCGAGGGAGAGTTGGGAGCCGGCATGAGCGGCAGCGAGATCCGAACACCCCTCCATCAGGCATAATGCAGATTGGGGGAGCCTCCCCGACCAGAGGCTCCCCCAATGGATCGAAGAGGTACTACATGAGACTGAATACACAGAACGCGGAGTTTGTCCGCTCTGCGGCGAAAATGGCGGACTGTCCCCGGGACGCCCTGCCCCAGATCGCCTTTGCCGGCCGATCCAACGTGGGCAAGTCCTCCATCATCAACCGGCTCCTGGGCCGGAAAAACTTTGCCCGGGTGGGTTCCGCACCGGGTAAGACCACCCACATCAACTATTTCCGCATCGACAATCAGGTCTACTTTGTGGACCTGCCCGGCTATGGTTACGCCAAGGTCTCCAAGCAGGAGAAGGCCCGGTGGGGCAGACTCATTGAACAGTGGTTTGATGACACCAGCCTGCTGACCTTGGGCCTGCTGCTGGTGGACATCCGACATAAGCCCACCGCAGACGACTGCGGCATGGCCCAGTGGTTCAAGGCCAGCGGAAAACCCTTTGTGGTGGTGGCCAACAAGCACGACAAAATTAAAAAGAGCGAGTGGGAACCCAACGTGGCCCGCATCCGCGAGACCCTGGAGCTTCCCGAGGAGGTTCCGGTGATCTCCTTCTCTGCGGAAAAGGGCACCGGGAAAGAAGAACTCATGGCCATCATCCTGGATCACATCCAGGCGACGAAAGAGAGCGTCGAGGCCCAGTGACCACTCCCTTCCAAGGAGAAAGGAACAAGCATGAAACGTTTTTGGGGCACGTTTTTGTATTCCCTCATGGCCGGGTTCTGCATCGGCCTGGGCGGCACGGTTTTTCTGCGGTTAAAGGACGCCTTTCCTGGCGGCAATGTGGTGGGGGCCTTCTTCTTTGCCATCGGCCTTTTCGCCATCTGCACCCGGGGATACAACCTGTTCACCGGCAAGGCCTGCTATCTCTTCGATAACCCCTGGCCGGGCTACCTCATCGACCTGCTCATCATCTGGGCGGGCAACCTGGTTGGCACCATGCTCATCGGCGGCATGGAGCGGCTCACCGGCATCTGCGGGGCGGAGGCGGGGATCAACGTCACTGCCCACACCCTGGTGTCCGCCAAGATGGACGCCACCCTGCTGAGTCTCTTCCTGCTGGGTTTCCTGTGCAACGTGTGCATCTTCGCAGCGGTGAACGGTTATGCCAACAACCCCCACGAGCTGGGCAAGTACCTGGCCATCTTCCTGGGGGTCACGGTGTTCATTGTCTGCGGCATGGAGCACAGCGTTGCGGACATGTACTACTGGGCGGTCTCCGGAATCCTCTATGAGGCCCCGGGCCAGTCCTTGCTGCGGCTGGTGGTGATCTCCCTGGGGAACGTGGCCGGTGGCCTGTTCCTCCGTCTGGGGGAGAAGTGGAAGGAGCGCCTGGACGGCAAACAGCCGGGATAACTTTCCTGTCAAACAAAAACGTCGAAGGCATTTTTTGTGAGATGCCTTCGACGTTTTTCTGTCTGTTGAGATAGTCGTGTACCATTTTGTGGAGTTGTGTCTTGCCGTTGTGTGGCAAAGTTGGTATACTCAAATATGAAAGCATTTGAATAAATGTATTTGTTTGATAGACAAATCGGAATTTGCAGGGGAGGGATATTGTGATAAGAACATTTCGAAAAAAAGATCTATTCTCCATTATGCAGATATGGCTTGACACAAATATCAAAGCACATAGTTTTATATCCCAAAATTATTGGATAGAAAATTATGAAAATGTAAAAAACATATTGCCGCAAGCAGTGATATATGTCTACGAAGATGATAATACCAATCAGATTGATGGCTTTCTTGGGTTGACGAACGATTATATTGAAGGATTATTTGTAAGAGAGGCTATTCAGTCAAAAGGTATTGGTAAGCAATTACTGAATTATGCAAAAGAAATCAAATCATCTTTGAGATTAAGTGTCTATCAAAAGAATGCCCGTGCAATATCATTTTATAAGAGAGAACAGTTTGTGATTTGTTCCGAAAATAATGATGAAAGGACGAATGAAAAGGAATTCATTATGACTTGGAATAAATAAAAATTCCAGTTTGTCGAACCAAAAATTCCATACAGTCGAAAACGGAGCAAGGCATACCGGAACCTTGCTCCGTTTCATTTTTCAGCAGGGATTCAGATGGGACAGCGGCTTTTCTATTTTTGCGCCGGGAGGTTGGGATGGGCCCGGAAGAACTCGGGGAAGTTGTGCAGGCCGACGGAGGCCAGCTCCCGGATGACCCGGAAGAGGAAGGTCCGGGTGTCCGGGTCCAGGTTGGCGGCGGCGTGCATCAGGGCGGGCAGGTTCTTCTGCCAGCCGTCCCGGAACTGGGCGAAGTCGGTGATATCCACCGAGGTAAGGATGCTGTAGAGGGCCTCTACGAACCGCTCCCGCTCCTCCTCGGAGAGCCGGCGGAGCCAGTCGTCCAGGGTCCGGTCCCAGTATTTCGCGTCGGCGGTGAGCTGGTCATAGGAGAAATCGGTCCCCTCCAGGACCCAGGAGAAGGGGTCGTGCTGGAGAAAGCTCAGGCGGCTGCTGCGGACCACCTGGCAGTCCTCCCGGTGGTCCAGCAGGAGACCCACGATGGAGGACTGGGGCAGGGTCTTTTCGATTTTGGATGCGATGGCCAGAAAGCCGAGGCTTTGGAGAAAGGTCTCCAGGAAGCCGGGACCGTCGTGGGAGTAGACTTTTCGGATGCGGGCCTGAATCTGCGGTGAGACAGTGGCGGCGGCGTAGACCGCTAAGTTGCCCCCCTTGGAGTGTCCACCCACCAGCAGGTCCCCGGGGCAGTGGGCGGCGGCGTCGGCCAGGTATCGGGCGGCCTCTGTCTGGGAGGGGACCGGGTGGCGGAAGGCCATGTTGAAATCCTCCTTCCACCCCACCAGGGAGTTGTCCGTCCCCCGGAAGGCCACATAGGTCAGATTCGGGGTCAATTGGACCGTGAGGGCGGCGAACTGCTTTTCCCGTCCCGGGTCGGTCTGCTCGGTGAAGCCCATGACCCGGATGTCCCGGAACCGGGGGCTGGCGGCCAGGGCAGTGAGGAGCCGACGGCTGTTCTCCTTGTCCCAGACCCCGCGGAAGAGCCGGGGGAAGGTCTCTGCCCGGAAGAGGTCCCGCAGGGGGATCCCCACCCAGTTGTGGAGGGAGGGGACCTCCGGGGGAAGATGGTAGTAGGACAGCCAGGAGAGGATCAGGCTGTCCACCCCGCAAAAGGGCCGGGCAGCCAAAGGAGCCAGGTTCTCTTCGGCGTAGGAAACGATGTTTTTCATGGTGCTATCCTCCCGACAATGCGTAGGTAAACTCAGTATACTGTCCGGGAACGGAAAAAGCAAGAAAACAGGGTGAAAACCCGGTGGGGTTGTGGTACAATAGGGGACGTCAAACTCCAGAGATGATTGAGGATCTGATAGGATGAAAAAGATACTGTTTGTGTGCCACGGCACCACGTCATGACGTTATCGCTGTGCGCGTAATTGTAGCGCATAAT
>JAEDLP010000077.1 GCA_016295225.1 Oscillospiraceae bacterium
GTGATCCAGCTCCTGAAGGCCATCCGCAGGAAAATCAAGAAGTAAACGAAAAACCACCTTTGGGAGACCAGAGGTGGTTTTTCTCCATTCCACAAAAAAGACGGCGGAGACCTTGCAAAAATTGTTGCATAGGATGTGGGAAAACCCATGACTTTCCTTTGTTTCTGTGATACAATAAACATAACTATACACTGGCGGCATTATACCATACTGTAAAACCACGATTTAAAATCGTCACCATACCGCACAATCAACGGGAAAGGAATTTATCACTATGCAAGAATTCAAGGGAAGCAGCAATTACGTGGTCTCCTCTGACCTCCTGCGCATCGTGAACATCGCCATGGTGCTCCAGAAGCCCCTGCTCATCAAGGGCGAGCCTGGCACCGGCAAGACCATGCTGGCCGAGGCCATCGCCGCCGCCCTGGGCAAGAAGCTCATCATCTGGAACATCAAGTCCACCACCAAGGCCCAGGACGGCCTGTATGTCTACGACACCGTCCAGCGTCTGTACGACAGCCAGTTCGGCGGCGAAGGGGTGGACGACATCAAGAAGTATATCAAGCTGGGCAAGCTGGGCGAGGCCTTTGCCGCCGATGAGCAGGTCATCCTGCTGATCGACGAGATCGACAAGGCCGACCTGGAGTTCCCCAACGACCTGCTGTGGGAGCTGGACCGGATGGAGTTCTACATCCCCGAGACCAAGGAGACCATCAAGGCCAAGCAGCGCCCCATCGTCATCATCACCTCCAACGCCGAGAAGGAGCTGCCCGACGCATTCCTGCGCCGCTGCATCTTCCACTATATCTCCTTCCCCAACCAGGCCATGATGACCGACATCGTCCACGCTCACTACGACAACATCGAGGATCACCTGCTGGAGATGGCCATGCGGGCCTTCTACCGGGTCCGTGACCTGCCCACCGTGGCCAAGAAGCCCTCTACCTCCGAGCTGCTGGACTGGCTCCAGGCCCTCCGCCTGGGCGGCGTGGACCCCGAAAAGATCGAGGAAGAACTGCCCTACGCCGGCATCCTGCTGAAGAAGACCGAGGACCTCACCGCCGTGAAGAACGCCAAGACCCGCGTGAAGAACGGCTACCGCTGGTAAGCCGCCGGGCATGGGAAAACGACGTTAAGAAAGAAGGGACGCCGTGTTTACTGATTTATTCTACCTCCTGCGCGCGCGGGGTCTGAAGGTGTCCATGAACGAGTGGCTCGCCCTCATGGAGGCCCTGGAGCGGGGACTCTGCCGCAATAGCCTCCTGGAGTTCTATTATGTCAGCCGGGCCATCCTGGTGAAGACCGAGGCCGACTTCGACAAGTTCGACGAGATCTTCCTGGAGTACTTCGACCGGGTCCAGCACATGGAAGACATTCCCAACGAGCTCATGGACTGGCTCCACGACCCCAAGAACATGAAGAAATACGACAAGGACGAGGTGGACGCCCGCACCACCTACGACCTGGAAAAGCTCCGCCAGATGCTGGAGGAGCGCCTGAAGGAACAGCACGAGCGCCACGACGGCGGCCAGTACTGGGTGGGCACCGGCGGTACCTCCACCATGGGCCACTCGGGCTACGCTGCCACGGGCATCCGGGTGGGCGGCCAGGGCCAGCACCGTCACGCCCTCCAGGTGGCCGGCGACCGGGAGTTCCGGGACTTCCGTGAGGACAACGTCCTGGACCAGCGGTCCTTCCAGCTGGCCTTCCGCCGCCTGCGGCAGATGACCACCCGCCAGGACGGCCCCATGGACGTGCTCAACCTGGACCGGACCATCGAGGAGACCTGCAACAATGCCGGGTACCTCCAGCTGGAGTTCGACCGGCCCCGGACCAACGACATCAAGGTCATGGTTCTCTTCGACTCCGGCGGCTCCATGACCCCCTACGCCCGCCTGTGCAGCCAGCTCTTCCAGGCGGTGAACAAGGCCAACAACTTCAAGGATCTGAAGATCTACTACTTCCACAACATCTGGTACTCCGAGCTGTACACCGATCCCCACTGCTATTACGACAAATCTGTCCAGACCCAGTGGGTCATCAACAACCTCAGCCGGGACTACAAGGTCATCGTGGTGGGCGACGCTTCCATGTCGCCCACCGAGCTCACTTGGGTGGGCGGCAGCAGCTGGTACAGCCGATACAACAACGAGACCGGCCTGGCCTGGCTGAACCGGTTCCACAGCCGCTTCGAGAAGATGGTGTGGTTCAACCCCATCCCCGAGGCCATGTGGGAATACGACTACGGCTACCAGACCATCGAGATGATCCGAAACGCTGTGGATATGTATCAGCTCACCGTGGAGGGCCTGGGCCAGGGCCTGAAAAAGCTGGTTTCTGCCCGCTGATATTGGGATGCGAAAAAACGACCGGATTTCCGGTCGTTTTTTTGCTTTCACTGGGGCGGGATGCCCACATCCCGCCGCTGCCGAAAGGTAGCACCCATGCAATGGAAAAATTTTCGGGAATTTTCGGTTTTTCCTTTTGGTTTCCCCGGAAATCGCATATAATATAGGAATACTACTTTCCCGGGAGGGATTTCTATGTTACTGAACGTTCTCGCCGTGGGCGACGTGGCCTCCGAAACCGGGCTGGACTGCCTCCACCGTCACTTGCGCGCCTTGAAAAAACAGCACGACGTCCACTTCACCGTGGTCAACGGGGAAAACGCCGCCGGCCTGGGCCTGCTGCCCCGCCACGCCGACGAGATCTTCGACGCCGGGGCGGACGTCATTACCCTGGGCAACCACACCTGGGGAAAGCTCCAGATTACCGACTACCTGGAGGACAACCCATACATCCTCCGGCCGGCCAACTACGCCCCCAACCTCCCCGGCCGGGGCTTCGGCCTCTACGACGGCCCCAAGGGGTTAAAGATTGGCGTGCTGAATCTCATGGGCCGCTTTGAGCTGGACTGCCACCTTTCCTCCCCCTTCCTCCTGGCCGACCGGGTGTTGAAAGAGGACTTCGCTGCCGCCGACGTGGTTCTGGTGGACTTCCACGCCGAGGCCACCAGCGAGAAAGGGGCCATGGGCTGGTATCTGGACGGCCGGGTTCAGGCGGTGTGGGGGACCCACACCCACGTACCCACCGCCGACGGCCAGGTCCTCCCCAAAGGGACCGGGTTCATCACCGACGTGGGCATGACCGGTCCCGCCCTGTCCATCCTGGGGGTGAAGCCGGAGAACTCCGTCAGCCGCTTCCTGGGGGGCCTGCCCCGACGGTACGAGGCCGCCCAGGGCCCCGGCAAGCTCAACGCCGTCCTCTTCACCATCGACACCGACGCCAACCGCTGCGTCCGCGTCACCCGCTGTGACGTGTTTGACTAAGCTCCCTCGGAAAGGAGGAAACGGATGCTCACCTTTCTTCACGCCGCCGACTTCCACCTGGACTCCCCCTTCCACGCCCTGTCCCCCGAGCAGGCGGCGGAACGGCGGGAGGAGCAGCGGCAATTGCTGACCCGTCTGGCCAGCACCGCCCAGGAGGTCCGGGCCGACCTGATCTTCCTGGCCGGGGATCTCTTTGACGGCCAGCGGGCCAGACCCGAGACCCTCCAGGCCCTCTATCAATCCCTGGAGGAACTGGAGGCCGAGGTCTTCCTGGCCCCTGGCAACCACGATCCCTGGTCGGCGGCTTCCCCCTACGGGAAGCTGGTCTGGCCGGACCACGTACATATTTTTTCCACCCCGGAGCCCCAGCGGGTGGAGCTGCCCCACCTGGGGGCGGTGGTCTATGGCAGTGCCTTCACCGCCCTCTACCGGATGGACGGCCCTCTGGAGGGCTTCCGGGCCGATGACGAGGGACTCATCAAGTTCGGCTGCTTCCACGGGGACCTGTCCACCGTCCACAGCCGGTACGGCCCCATCACCCCAAACCAGATTGCCGCCTCCGGCCTGGACTACCTGGCCCTGGGCCACAGCCACACGGCCAGCGGCCTGAAAAAAGCCGGGCAGACGTATTACGCCTGGCCGGGCTGCCCCGAGGGACGGGGATTTGACGAGACCGGAGACAAGGGCCTTTACCTGGGCGAGATCGATCAGGACCGGGTGAAGCTGGACTTCATCCCTATGGCCAAACGCCGCTACCTGACCCCCAGACTGGATATCACCGGGCAGGACCCGGGCCAGGCCCTCCAGGCCCTCATGGCCGGGAGCAACCCCCTGGATATCCTGCGAATCATCCTGGTGGGGGAGCGGGACCCGGAGAATGAGCCGGACCTTACCGCCCTCACCGCTCTGGCCTCCACCTATTTCTACAGCGCCAGCATTTATGACGGAACTTCCCTGAGCCGGACCCTGTGGGAGCGGGCCGGGGAGGACACCCTCACGGGACTCTTCCTGCGGACCATGCGGAAGCGGCTGGACGAGGCCTCTGAGGAGGAAAAGCCCGGCCTGGAGCGGGCGGTCCGCTTCGGCCTGGCCGCCCTGGAAGGAAGGGAGGAACCCCGATGAAACTCTTGCAGCTCACGGCCACCTTTGGCTGTCTGGAAAACGAGACCCTGACCTTCGACCGGGGCTTTACCCTCATCGGCGCCCCCAACGGGGCGGGCAAGTCCACCTGGTGCGCCTTCCTGCGGACCATGCTCTACGGCCTGGACACCCGCCAGCGGGACAGAAAGGGAGCCCCTGCCGACAAGAACCGTTACCGCCCCTGGAGCGGCGCCCCCATGGAGGGCCTCATGGTCTGCCAGCAGGGGGGCAGAACGCTGGAGATCCGCCGGACCTCCGCCGGGGGCGTCCCCATGGGGGATTTCTCCGCCATCGACCGGGCCACCGGCCTGCCCGTACCGGGCCTCACTGCCGAGAATGTGGGGGAGACCCTTACCGGGGTCAGCCGGGAGGTCTTTGACCGGTCGGTCTTCCTGCGGCAGACCAACCTGGCCGTCACCCAGAGCCAGGAACTGGAGAAGCGCATTGCCGCCCTGGTGTCCGCCGGGGAGGAGGACGTGTCCTGGTCCGAGGCCGACGAGCGGCTGCGGACCTGGCAGCGCCGCCGCCGGTATCACAAGTCCGGCCTGCTGCCCCAGCTGGAGCAGGAGGAGCAGGCGCTGCTGGATACCCAGCAGCGCACCGCCGATCTGCGCCAAAGTCTGGCCCAGGTTCAGGCCCGGGCGTCCTCCCTCCGCCGCCAGAAGGCCCATTGGGACAGCCGCCTGGCCCTGGAGACCGACAAGTTCCAGACGGTGAGCCAGCGGCGGTACGCCGAGGCCGCCGCCGCCCTGGACGCGGCCCAGCTCCGGGTCCAAACCCTCCGGGACAAGGAGGCGGAGACCGGCCCCCACGGGGACCGCCGGGACCTGGAGGAGGAGATGGCCGAGGTCCGGGAGGAGATGAAGGGCCGGAAACGGCTGATGACCGGCTTTGTGCTGGTGGTGGTTCTGCTGACCCTGGCCTGCGCCGCCCTCTACATCATCCCCCGATACATCGAACCCAACGTGGCCGGGTTCCCTCTGAGCGTCCCCATGCTGCCCCTGTTCTTCTTCGCCGCCGTGGCGGGCGGCCTGTGGCTGCTGGTCCTCCTCTTCACCGTGGTGAAGGCCCTCTGCGACCGCCGCAGCCGGAAGGAGCTGCGCCAGCTCCAGGGGCTGCTGGAGGAGTCCCTCCGGGCCGGGGAAGACCGGGACCGGGCGTGGCAGGAGGCCCTGGCCCAGCGGGACCAGGCCCAGAAATACTTCGACGCCGTCAGCCAGCAGGGGGCCGCCGCTCCCTACCTGCCCCCGGAGGCTGAGGCCTGCCGGGAGGCCCTCCACGCCGCTGAGCAGGAGATGGCCAACCTCCAGGGCCAGCTGGACGCCCTGGGGGACCCGGTCCTGGTGGACGCCCAGCTGGACAGCGTCCGGGAGCGCATCGCCGTCCTCCAGGCCGACTACGACGCCCTGGACGTGGCCCTGGACGCCCTCCGGGCGGCCGACAGCCAGCTCCACGCCCGGTTCTCCCCCAAACTCAGCGACCGGGCGGGGGAATATTTTGCGCGGCTCACCCAGGGGCAGTACACCCAGGTGAACCTGTCCCGGAGCATGGAGGTCACCGTCCGGGAGGGGCAAAGCCTGGCCGATCAGCCCCTGGCCTATCTGAGCCAGGGGACCGCCGACCAGCTCTACCTGGCCCTGCGGCTGGCCGTGGCCGACCTGGTGCTGCCGGAGCCTGACCAGGTCCCCGTGGTTCTGGACGACGCCCTCATCACCCTGGACGATACCCGCCTGGCCCTGGCCCTGGAGACCATGGCAGACCTGTCCAGGGACCGGCAGGTGATCCTCTTCACCTGCCAGAGCCGGGAGTTCCGGGTTCTGGAAAATCACCCGGAGGTCCGCACCGTCAAGCTGGCCGGGTTTTAAGCCTTATTTCAGACTGCGTTTTTCCTTTCCCGTGGTTGCCAACCGCCTGAAAGGGGAGTATAATAACAACTTGAACCCCAACGACCCAAAGGAGGTCCTACCCATGTCTGAACCCAACAACCCCCAGGAAGAGCGCCAGACAGAGGCGCTCACCCCTGACAATACATCGGACCAGCCCAAGAAGGAGAAGCCCGGCTTCGCCGCCGACTGCTACTCCTGGCTCCAGGCCCTGACCTTCGCCCTGGTGATCCTCATCGTGGTCTTCACCTTCTTCGGCCGGATCATCGGCGTGGACGGCTCCTCCATGGTCCCCACCCTGGAGGACGGCGACATGCTCCTCCTCCGGTGCGTGGGCTATGAGCCGGCCCAGGGGGATATTGTGGTCCTGCACAAGGATTTCGCCGAGATCCACCACCCCATCGTGAAGCGAGTCATCGCCGTGGGGGGCCAGACCGTGGAGATCGACTATGATACCGGCACGGTCTATGTGGACGGCCAGGCCCTGGACGAACCCTACTTAGGGGAGCCGATGCGGGAGCCCGACAGCCCCTATGAGCAGGGGACCTACTGGGAGGTGCCCGAGGGCTCCATCTTTGTCATGGGCGACAACCGCAACGCCTCCTCCGACAGCCGCCATGCCGAGCTGGGCGTGGTGGACGAGCGCTATGTGCTGGGCAAGGTCCTGTGCGTCGTCCTTCCCTTCCAGCACATCGGGGCTGTGAACTAAAGGAAAGGAGAGAGCCATGCGACTGGATAAATGGTTGAAAGTCTCCCGCCTGATCAAGCGCCGCACCGTGGCCAACGAGGCCTGCGACAATGAGCGCATCTCGGTCAACGGCCGGGTGGTGAAGGCATCCTACGACGTGAAGGTGGGCGACAAGCTGGAGATCCGCTTCGGCCCCCGCACGGTGTCCGTGGAGGTCTTGTCCGTCACCGAGATGAAGGGCAAGGAAAACGCCGCCTTTATGTACAAGGAAATCTGAACGCGAAACCACCCGTGGGATATTCTCGCGGGTGGTTTTTTCTTGCAAATCCTGGAAGGATGGGATACAATGGGCTCAACGAACATGAAAGGAGCATGCCCCTATGAAGAAACGACTGCTTCCCCTAATCCTGTCTCTGGTTCTGGCCCTGTCTCTGGTTCCCATGGCTGGTGCAGAGTACATCATCGAGTACCCCCATCTGGAAATTGGCCAAAACGGAGCCGTTGACTTTAGCGACGCAAACAACCCCCGCCTGAGCAAAAACTCCAGTGGCCAGGGTTGGAGCTGGAACGCGTCTACCTATACCCTGACCCTGAACAACGTCAATCAGCCGTCCCTGTCTCTGGGGATCTATGAGGCCGCAAAGCCTGTGACCATTGTGGTGCAGGGCACAAACACCCTGTATAGCCTGAGTGAAGGTACCGCAACTGGCTGGACCAACGCGATCAGCACCCTGACCGGCTCCGGCACGCTGAATTTGACTGGCTCCGGAAGCGTAGACATAGTCAACGGCCCCATCGTCAACTCCGCCTCTGGCTTCGGTGTGAGCACCCTGAACGCCGGTACCATTACCGTTAAGAACCAGCTTTCCACCAATACTACCATCAACGGCGGCTGCCTGATCGTGGATGCCAGGGAGCACATCGAGAAGTATGGTTACAAAGACGAAAATATGAAACCGCTGAACTCTGCGGTTTCCGCCTCCACCCAATATGTGCCGGAAACCATCTTTCAGGGCTGTATCCTGAAGGACGAGAACGGCAACCCCGTCACCATGAAAAAAGAGCCTGTGGTCTTCTCCTCCGGCAACGTAGTGGGGTACAATATGGTGGCCGTGAAGACCGACGGCTCCTGCGCCACCTATGTGAAGATCATGGCCCCCGGTTACACTCCCTTCTCCGACGTGAAGAGCGGCGACTACTTCGCTACGCCCGTCATGTGGGCTGTGGATCAGGGTATCACCAACGGCACCTCCGCCACCACCTTCTCTCCCTACAGCCCCTGCACCCAGGGGCATATCGTAACCTTCATCGCCCGGGCCGCCGGTGCCAAGACGGTCTCCGGCAGCAACCCCTACAGCAACGCCGCCATCACCTCCGATCAATACTACTACAATCCCCTGTTGTGGGCCTACCAGAACGGCATCGTCACCGACACTGCGCTGGACCCCAACGGCGGCTGCACCCGGTCCGACGTGGTCCTCTATCTGTGGCGTCTGGCCGGCTCCCCCAAGGTTACCGGCTCCACCTTCACCGACGTTCCTGCCGACGCTGTGTACGCCCAGGCCGTGGAATGGGCGGTGAAAGAAAAGATCACCACTGGCACGTCTGATACCACCTTCTCTCCTGACCAGACCTGTACCCGCGGCCAGATTGTTACCTTCCTCCACCGTGATATGGCATAACGAAACGAAGA
>JAEDLP010000078.1 GCA_016295225.1 Oscillospiraceae bacterium
ACGTGGTCTCCACCGTCCGGGGCATGGACCTGGAGATCATCCAGTGGGACGTGGACAGCCTGGACTGGAAGGACTACGACGCGGCCACCATCACCGAGCGGGTAACCTCCAAGGTCGCCCCCGGCTCCATCGTCCTCTTCCACAACGCCGCCCTCCACACCCCGGAGGCCCTCCCCTCCATCCTGGAATATCTCCTCCAGGAGGGGTACGAGATCGTCCCCGTGAGCCAGCTTATCCTGGACGGAGAATGCGGCAAGGACTACACCCTGGATCACACCGGCCGCCAGTGCCCCACAGAGTAACCGACAGAACCCGAGCAAAAGCCCCAGCTTCCGCTCGGGTTCATTTTTTCTGTAAAATCAGGCAAATACCCCTTTACATCCTCATTTTCCAGTGATACAATGGCCCCGTCTGCCGGGAGACCGCTCAGAGAGCGGCTGCCGGCCACAAGCGGATGGTATTCCAAGGTTGGAAACTGTACCGACATATTCCCTGAAACTCCGTCTTTGCGGAACGGAAAAGCACCGCGTCACCTGACAGAAGCGAAAGCAGGTGATACGATGAAAATTGGATTCATTGGAGCAGGAAAAGTTGGCTTCTCATTGGGCAAGTTTTTTGTCCAGGGCAACCTTCCGGTGACCGGCTACTACAGCCGGCAGCGAGAATCGGCCCAGGAAGCGGCGTTATTTACCAACACGAAACCCTATGACACGATGCTGGCATTGGTTCGGGAGAGTGACGCGCTCTTTTTGACTGTTCCAGACGGAATGATCCCCTCAGTTTTTACCCAACTGAGGCAGTATGATCTCTCAGGGAAACAAATCTGTCATTGCAGCGGCGCTATGACCGCCCGGGAGGCCTTTCCCGGCGCGGAACATTCCGGCGCCTACCACTATTCGATCCACCCGCTGTTCCCTATCAGCAGTAAGTACACTGCCTATCGGGAATTGCCGGGTGCTTTTTTCTGTCTGGAGGGAGACGGCCCCCACCTGACCTGGTGGCGGGATACCCTCGCCGCTCTGGGTCCCACGGTTCGGATCATCCCCGGGGAGGGGAAGGTCCGCTACCACGCCGCCTGCGCCATGGCCAGCAATCTGGTCTGCGCCCTGGCGGCGGAGAGCCTGGAGCTGCTGGAGAGCTGCGGCTTCCCCCGGGATCTGGCCCGTCAGGCTCTGGCCCCCCTCATGGAGTCCAACCTGGCTCACATCCTCCAGGATGGCCCGGAGGCCGCCCTCACCGGTCCGGTGGAGCGGTGCGACACGGAGACGGTGGCCAAGCACTTGGCCTGCCTGCCCGACGACGCCCGGCGGCTTTACACCGCCGCCTCCCGGAAGCTGGTGGACCTGGCCCAGAAAAAACACCCGGACAAAGACTATCAGTCTATGAACCACATCTTAAAGGAAGGATCGAGGACATGAAACAGAACACGGTTGCCACCCTGGCCGCCATGAAGGCCAGGGGCGAGAAGATCTCCCAGCTCACCTGTTACGACTACTCCACCGCCCGGATCATGGACGAGGCCGGGATCAACACCATCCTGGTGGGGGACAGTCTGGGCATGACCATGCAGGGCTACCCCGACACCCTGCCCGTTACCGTGGACGAGATGATCATCTATGGCCGCAGCGTGGCCCGGGCCTGCAAGAACACCTTTGTGGTGCTGGATATGCCCTTTATGAGCTATCAGGTCTCCCCCGAGCAGGCCCTGACCAACGCCGGCCGCATGATGAAGGAGGCCATGGTGGACTGCGTGAAGCTGGAGGGCGGCAAGGCCGTCTGCCCCCAGATCCGGGCCATCACCAATGCCGGCATCCCCGTCTGCGCCCATGTGGGCATGACCCCCCAGTCCCACCACACCTACGGGGGCTTCAAGGTCCAGGGCAAGGGGGAGGAGGGCGCCCGCCGGGTGCTGGAGGACGCCCTTGCCGTCCAGGAGGCCGGCGCCTTCGCCGTGGTGCTGGAGTGCGTGCCCCCCAAACTTGCCGCCCTCATCACCAAGAAGCTGGACATCATCACCATCGGCATCGGGGCCGGCAGCGGCTGCGACGGCCAGGTCCTGGTCTGCCAGGATATGCTGGGCATCGGCGACAGCGGCTACCTGCCCAAGTTTGTCAAGACCTTCGCCCAGGTGGGCGATGTGATGAAGGAGGCCTTCCAGACCTACGACCGGCAGGTCAAGGCCAGCGTCTTCCCCACCGCCAGGGAATCCTATGTCAAGAGCGACTGCTCCGACGATATCCTGGCCCGGCTGGACCGGGAGTACCGGCCCGAGGAACCCCTGAAAATCTGTTCTGTACTGTGAGGAATTAACGATGATTATTGCAAAAACCATAGAAGAAGTCCGGGCTCAGGTCCGGGCCTGGAAGCAGGAGGGCCTCACCGTAGGTCTGGTGCCCACCATGGGCTATCTCCATGAGGGCCACGCCAGCCTGGTGGACAAAGCCGTCAGCCAGTGCGACCGGGTGGTGGCCTCCGACTTTGTGAACCCCACCCAGTTCGGCCCCAACGAGGACCTGGAAGCCTATCCCCGGGATTTTGACCGGGACTGCGCCCTGCTGGAGGAGCACGGCTGCCACATGGTCTTCTACCCCGAGGTCTCTGAGATGTACGCCCCCGACGCCGCCACCTATGTGGAGATCCTCTCCGACATGCCCAAGCAGCTCTGCGGCCAGACCCGTCCCATCCACTTCCGGGGCGTGTGCACCGTGGTCTCCAAGCTCTTCAACATCGTCACCCCCGACAAGGCCTTTTTTGGCCAGAAGGACGCCCAGCAGCTGGCCATCATCCGCCGTATGGTCCGGGATCTGTCCTACGGCATCGAGATCGTGGGCTGCCCCATCGTCCGGGAGCCTGACGGCTTAGCTAAATCCTCCCGCAACACCTACCTGAACCCCCAGGAGCGGCAGGCCGCCCTGGTCCTCTCCCAGGCCGTCCGCCTGGGCCAGACCATGGTGGAGGAGGGCGAGACCGACGCCCGCCGGGTCGTGGAGGCCATGACCGCCCACATCCAGGCCGAGCCCCTGGCCCGCATCGACTATGTCTCCGCCGTGGACGGCGTGACCATGCTGCCCGTGGAGACCATCCAGGGCTCCGTCCTGGTGGCCATGGCCGTCTACATCGGCAAGACCCGTTTGATTGACAACTTTATCGTGGAGAAGGGAGAATAACACCATGACCATCGAAATGCTGAAGGGCAAGATCCACCGGGCCACTGTGGTCCAGGCCGAGCTGAACTATGTGGGCTCCATCACCGTAGACCAGGACCTGCTGGACGCCTCCGGGATTCTGGAGTATGAAAAGGTCCAGATCGTGGACATCGACAACGGCAGCCGTTTTGAGACCTACACCATCGCCGGGGAGGCCAGCTCCGGCATGATCTGCCTGAACGGGGCCGCCGCCCGATGCGTCAGCGTGGGGGACAAGATCATCATCATGTCCTACGCCCAGATGACCCCCGAGGAGGTCAAGCGCGACTACCACCCCAACGTGGTCTTCGTGGACGAAAACAACAAGATCGCCCGGGTGACCACCTATGAAAAGCACGGCCTGCTGAAGGATATGACCTGACTGCCAGATAACACGGAGGAGCGACCATGGAACAGTTACAAGGAAAATGCGTCCTGCTGGGGATCACCGGCGGCATCGCCGCCTACAAGATGGCCAACGTGGCCAGCGCCCTGGTGAAAGCCGGGGCCGAGGTCCACGTAGTGATGACCGAGAACGCCACCCAGTTCATCACCCCCCTGACCTTTGAGACCCTCACCAACAACCGCTGCGTGGTGGACACCTTCGCCCGGGACTTCCAGTACGACGTGACCCACATCTCCCTGGCCAAGAAGGCCGACCTGATTCTGGTGGCCCCGGCCACCGCCAACGTCATCGCCAAGCTGGCCCACGGCATTGCCGACGACATGCTCACCACGGTGGTTCTGGCCGCCCGGTGCCGGAAGCTTGTGGCCCCGGCCATGAACACCGCCATGCTGGAAAACCCCGTCACCCAGGACAACCTGCGCACCCTGGCCGGTTACGGCTTCGGGATCATCCAGCCCGCCAGCGGCCTGCTGGCCTGCCGGGACGTGGGCAGCGGCAAGCTCCCTGAGCCGGAGGTCCTGCTGGACCACGTGGCCCGGGAGATCGCCCGGGAGAAGGACCTGGCCGGCGTCCGGGTGACGGTGACCGCCGGGCCCACCCAGGAATCCCTGGACCCGGTGCGCTACCTCACCAACCACAGCTCCGGCCGCATGGGCTACGCCATCGCCCGGGAGGCCATGCTCCGGGGGGCCGAGGTCACCCTGATCTCCGGCCCGGTGGCCCTGGACCCGGTGCCCTTTGTGGAGACCAAGCCCGTGACCACCGCGGCGGACATGCTGGCCGCCATCCAGGAGGCCCTGCCCACCACCGATATCCTCATCAAGTCCGCCGCCGTGGCCGACTACCGTCCCGCCACCGTGGCCGACGACAAGATGAAGAAGAAGGACGGCGACCTGTCCATCCCCCTGGCCCGCACCGGCGATATCCTGGGCTGGGTGGCCGAGCACCGGCATCCCGGCCTCTTCGTCTGCGGCTTCTCCATGGAGACCCAGAACATGCTGGAGAACTCCCAGGCCAAGCTGGCAAAGAAGAAGCTGGACATGATTGTGGCCAACAACCTGAAGGTGGAGGGGGCCGGTTTCGGCGTGGAGACCAACGTGGTCACCCTCATCACCAAAGACAACGTCACCCAACTGCCCCTCATGGGCAAGGACCAGGTGGCCGCCCGGCTGCTGGAGGAGATCCAGCGGCTGCGCCAGGCCTCCAGCGAGGAATCCCTATGATCCTGACCATTGACATCGGCAACACCACCGTGAGCCTGGGGGGCCTGGAGCGAGACCCGGACCACGGGTACACCGTCCGCTTCCGCGGAAAGGTGGATACCGTCCCCGCCTGGGGAGTCACAGACTATCTCCAGGCCATCCGCCGCCTGCTGAAAAAGCTGGGGGCCGCCACAGAGGAGTTTGAAGGGGCCGTGCTGTCCAGCGTGGTCCCCTGCCTCATCGTCCCCCTGAGCAACTGCGTCCGCATCCTCACCGGGAAGGACCCGGTGCTCATCACCAAGGACAGCGAGACCGGCCTCACCATGCAGGTCCCCGAGCCGGGCCGGGTGGGGCTGGACCGGCTGGTGGACGCCGCCTGGGTAGCCGAGCGCTTCCCCCTCCCCGCCGTCACCGTGGACATGGGGACGGCCACTACCTTTAATGTATTGGACGAGAACCGGCAGTTTCTGGGTGGAATCATCGCCCCGGGGCTGGACACCAGCCTGTCCGCCCTCAGCGACCGGGCGGCCCAGCTGCCCAACGTGGCTCTGGACACCCCGGACTACGTGATCGGGCGGAACACCGAGGAGTGTATGCTCTCCGGGGCCGTGGTGGGAGCCGCCGCTATGGTGGACGGCATGGTCTCCCGGATCGAGGGGGAGCTGGGCCAGCCGGTCACCCTGGTCATCACCGGGGGCCTGGCCCGCTACGCCGAGTCCCTCTGCACCCACCCCCATGTTTACGACCCCCATCTGCTCACCAAGGGCCTGGGCCTGCTCTATGACAAGAACTGCGCCCCCACCACACCGTGAACAACAGCGCAGAAGCCGCCGGCTTCTGCGCTGTTTCTTTTGATTATCCCTTCTCCAAAATGGCCTTCAAATCCTCCTCCGGGGTGGTGATGGGGGCGATGCCGTAGTTCTCCACCAGGAAGTTCAGCACGTTGGGGGACAGAAAGGCCGGCAGGGTGGGGCCCAAGCGGATATTTTTGATCCCCAGGTGGAGCAGGGTCAGCAGGATGCACACCGCCTTCTGCTCGTACCAGGACAGCACCAGGGACAGGGGCAGGTCGTTGACCCCGCACCCGAAGGCATCCGCCAGGGCCAGGGCCACCCGGATGGCTCCGTAAGCATCGTTGCACTGGCCCATGTCCAGGAGCCGGGGCAGCCCGGCCACAGTTCCCAGGTCCAGGTCGTTGAACCGGAACTTGCCGCAGGCCAGGGTCAGCACCACGGTGTCCACCGGGGTCTTCTTCACGAACTCCGTGTAGTAGTTCCGGCCGGGCCGTGCGCCGTCGCAGCCCCCCACCAGGAAGAAGTGGCGGATGGCTCCGCTCTTGACTCCCTCCACGATCTGGTCGGCCGCCGCCAGGATGGCCCCGTGGCCGAAGCCGGTGGTGAGGGCGCTGCCGCCGTTGATACCCGTGAAGGTCCTGTCCTCGGGATAACCCCCCAGCTCCTGGGCCTTCTGAATGACGGGCGTAAAGTCCTTGTCCTCCCCAATGTGGACCATTTCCGGGTAGGCCACCACCTCGGTGGTGAAGACCCGGTCGGCATAGGATTCCTTGGGGGGCATCAGGCAGTTGGTGGTGAAGAGGATGGGCGCGGGCAGGTGGGCGAACTCCCGCTGCTGGTTCTGCCAGGCGGTGCCGAAGTGACCCTTCAGATGGGGGTACTTCTTCAGCTCCGGGTATCCGTGGGCGGGCAGCATTTCCCCGTGGGTGTAGACGTTGACCCCCTTGCCGGCGGTCTGGTCCAGGAGCTGCTTCAGGTCGTAGAGATCATGGCCGGTGACCACGATAAAGGGACCCTTCTCCACGGTCATGGTGACCTCCGTGGGCTGGGGGGTACCGTAGGTCTCGGTGTTGGCCCGGTCCAGCAGGGCCATGCAGGTCAGGTTGACCTCCCCCACCTCCATCACCAGGGGGAGCAGCTCCTTCATGCCGTAGTGGTCGCTCCCCACAGCGGCCAGGGCCTTGTAGAAGAACCGGTTCACGGTCTTGTCCTCGTACCCCAGCACCCAGGCGTGGTAGGCGTAGGCCGCCATGCCCCGGACGCCGAAGAGCAGGAGGGATTTCAGGGAGCGGATATCCTCGTCCGCCTGCCAGAGCTCCTCCATGTCGTAGTCCTCCGCTACGCAGGCCGGGCAGGCCATGCAGGAGGGATAGAGAAACCCGGCCTCCTCATGGACCCGGTCCATGAGTTCCTCGATGGCCTCGTCGTCAAAGCTCACGTTGGTCACCGTGGCGAAAAGGCCCTCCAGCATCACCCGGTCGGTCTCCCGGGTCAGCAGGCCCTCCTTCCCCTGGGCCGCCCGGGCCAGGCCGATGAGGGCGCCGGTGAGCTGGTCCTGGAGCTTGGCGTTGCCCGCCGATTTTCCGCAGACCCCGGCCGCGCCGGTGCAGCCCTGGCACTGGGCGGTCTGCTCACACTGAAAACAAAACATCTTCTGATCCATAGCAGTTCCTCCTGTCAAACTGTCTTAGCCCCGTGGTTTTCTTTAGTATGCCCCGAATCCGCTGGATTGTATGTTGATTTTTCAAAAAAGTCAAGAATGCAAGAAACTGTCAAAACTGTGATAACGTCACGGAAGAACCTCCGCCCCGGCGGGTATAATACAGCCAAGAAAACAAACAACACCCCACACAAAGGAGGACCTGATGATGTTGGTGAAAGATATGAACAAAGAGAATTTCCAGGAAGAAGTCGTGCAGAGCGACAAGCCCGTCCTGGTGGACTTCTGGGCAAGCTGGTGCGGCCCCTGCCGCATGGTGAGCCCCATCGTGGACGAGATCGCCCAGGAACGCCCCGACGTGAAGGTGGTCAAGGTCAACGTGGACCAGGAGCAGGAGCTGGCACTCCAGTTCGGCGTCATGAGCATCCCCACCCTGGTGGTGATGAAGGACGGCAAGGTGGTCAACCAGGCCGTGGGCGTCCGCCCCAAGGAGCAGATCCTGGATCTGTTAAAGTAATCTGCGATCCTCTGCCCTGCAGTGGATTCCATGATAGGAATCGTTTCTCCCAAAACACAGCGCCGCGGAAGAAAAATCTTCTGCGGCGCTGTGTTGTTTGTTCCGTTGCTTCATACGCACCGCACGGTCAGTCTGGTCTGCCCGCCGTAGGTGCAGGTAAAGAGGGTCAGGGCCCAATCTCCCGCCGCCATCTCCTCCAGGGCGGTCTTGTCCAGGACCTCCACCGCCGCCACCGTGTAACGGAACACGTTGCCGTCGGCGTCGGTAAAAACCACCTCGTCCCCAACCCCCAGATTTTTCAGAGAGCCGAAGTGGGACCGGTAGTTGTGGCCCGCGATGATGAGGTCGCCGGTGTAGGCCGACCCCTGGTAGCGGCAGGGCGCGATTCTGGAGGCCTGGTCGCTCCACTGGCTCATCACCGGCAGCTCCAGGCCCAGGGCGGGGATGATCACCACGCCGATGTACCGGTGGCCGTCGATCTCCACCGTGGGCATGTCCATCTCCGGGTAGAGGATATATTCCGGGGTTGGTTCCTCCGGGGTGGGGACCGGTGTCTCCACCTGGGCCAGGACCTCGGTGACGGCAGAGGCCGCCCGCTGTTCGTCCCAGACGTTATACCCGGCCAGGCAAAGGGCCGCTGCCAGCAGCAGCAGCCCCGTGGTCATCAGGATGGTTCCTCGTTTAGCTTTCATAGTCCCTCCGGTTTTTCACCCAACCGGCCAGGAAGCAGCCCATGCCGCCCACGGCCAGCACCGGAACCGGCCACCAGAGCTGTCCCGTCTGGGGCAGAGCGGGCTTTTTCGAGCCGCTGGAGCCGCCGGAG
>JAEDLP010000079.1 GCA_016295225.1 Oscillospiraceae bacterium
CCTTGACCCGCAGCTCCTCCTCCACCTTGATCTGGGTGGCGATGCCGGCGTGGTCGGTGCCGGGGACCCACAGGGCGGCGTAGCCCTGCATGCGCTTGAAGCGAATCAGGATATCCTGGAGGGTGCAGTCCATGGCGTGGCCCATGTGGAGCTGACCGGTGACGTTGGGGGGCGGCATCACAATGGTGTAGGGCTTCTTCTTGGCGTCCCGGACGCCGGCGAAGCACTTGTTTTCCTCCCACTGGGCATAAATGCGGCCTTCCACCTCGCGGGGGTCATAGACCTTGGGTAATTCTTTTCTCATTTGTGTTCCTCCTATGGTATTGAGACAAAAGCTTCATCAGAATTCTTGAATGGGTAATTGGGTGTGCTGGCCGATGAAGGATTTGAAGAAGAGGTCGTCGCCTTCAAGAAAACCCTTCCGGTCGATGACGACACCGTGTCCGGCGTCGAAGAACAGGACGTACCAGTTCTGGTCGCAGACCACGGCGAAGACCTGCTCATAGGAATACCGCTGTTCGCCGGCCTCGGTGGTGCAGATGATCTCGTCGTCGTCAAACTCGTAGGTGCACTCCCGCATGCCCCGCTGGAGCTGCTGCTGGGAGGAGCGGAGCCGGAAGGACTTCCACCCAATCCCCCCCAACAGCAGGATGACGCCGTACAGGAGCAGCAGGTTGCTGATCATGGGCGAGGCCTTGTGGAGAAATGCGCCGGCCACCAGACCGATCAGGCCCAGAACGTAGCACAGCAGCCGGGTGACCTGGGATTTTTTCTTGCGCACGCTCTTTTCCGCCAGCTCGTTCAGAGCGGCCAGGGCGTTGCGGTCGTAGGTTGTTTTGTTGACAAAGGGGTAGAGTGATTCGCTCATAAGCGCCTCCTTTTAGGGTCCGAAAAATAAAAAAACACCCCAAATCCCGTCCGGGACTCAGGGCGAAACATCTTCCGCGGTACCACCTGAATTCGGGCAGGGGAAACCCGCCCGCACTTCTTTTCCCGTAACGGGGGAATCCGGTCTGCCGTACTGGTGGGTTCCGACAGACGGCTCCGGGACGACCTTCCGCGCCGCCGGGGAGAGACTTGCACCCACCGTCTCCTCTCTGTGCCCCAACGCCTCGCGTACTCCTTCCCATCCTTGCCTTTCTCACAATTAAAAATAGTATAAAAAAACTTGGGGAGATTGTCAAGGGGGAATTCCTGACGTCTCACATCATTGACAAACGAACAGAATTCCTGACGTCTCACTGAACGCAAGACGTTTTCACTAAGTATGGAAACGAGCAGAGAGATATGGTAATGTAATGGAAAGATAAATCGGAATTTGACGAAGGAAGGTGATTGTATAACTTGGTTGTATTTAGTGGTTATAATATTCTCTGCACTCACGCTCTATTTTACCTACGGAGAGTATAAGCAGAAGAGATTTTCAAAGAAAGCATTCACATTAGTCAGCATTATGGAGATAGTTGTGATTGTTGCCACCGCCGTTATGCTGATAATGTCGCTTTGACCAATTCCAATTTATTTGACTGGTAAGCAGGCTTCACCTTGGACCGGTGGAGCCTGTTCCGTCATTTTTATGAACGAGGGCCCAAATGCCAGAAGCAAACAGGAGCAGAGAACAGGGATTTCCTAACTAACGGTTTGCCTGAAACCGTCCACCGGGGATGAGGTCGTGGTCCCGGAAGAGTGCGTCAACGGCCAGGGTGTAGTCCGCCAGATTTTTCGCCTTGCGCATGGCTTTCAGGGGTTTTTCCGGCGCCTGGAACAGGGCGGATTGGTAGAACCACAGCTCCTTCATCTTTCCCAGCACGGGCCGGTCCCCGGACAGGGTCTCCCGGTAGCCCTCTACCAGACGGTCGTGGAAGAGCCGCAGCTCCTGCTTGCTCAGGGCGGGGCCGCCTTTCAGCTCCCGGACCAGGGCGGGGTTGGCCACCAGCCCCCGGCCCAGCATCACATGCCCGACGGTGGGGAAGGCCCGGACAAAGTCCCGGCAGTCCTGGGGATCGTTCAGATCCCCGTTGTAGCACAGGGGGAGGCTGGCATGTTCCACGGCGTAGGCGAAGGTATCCATCCGCACCGGCTCCCGATAAAAGTCCGACCGGACCCGGGGGTGGATGGTGAGCTCGTGGATGGGATAGCGGTTGTAAAGGTCCAGCAGGGTGGGCCACTCCTCGGGAGAGGACACCCCCACCCGGGTCTTGACGGATATCTTGATGGTCAGGTCGGCGGAGAAGATCCGGTCAAAAAACGCTGCCATCTGCTCCGGCAGGGAGAGAAAGCCGGCCCCTTTCTTTTTGGAGACCACCGTGCCGGAGGGACAGCCTAAGTTCAGGTTCACCTCCCGATACCCCAGGTCCTGGAGCATCCGGGCGGCGGGGAGAAAGGCCTCTGCCTGGTTGGTGAGAAGCTGGGGGATCACAGGGATGCCCTGGTTGTGTTCCGGCAGCATGTCGGAGAGGCCCCGGCCGGCCAGGGGGCTGTCCACCGTGGGGGCCCAGAAGGGGGTATAATAGGAGTCCACGCCGGGAAACATGGAACAGTGGGCCGAGCGGTACACCCAGCCGGTGATGCCCTCCAGGGGCGCGAAAGAAACGGTCATAGGAACCTCCCATAGGTATGTTTGCATATATATTATACAGGGACCTGACCCCAAAGGAAAGAGACAATTCAAAAGCGATGGGGGAAGTTGCGGCCCGTTTCCCTTGTCAAAATCAGAGGAAACGGATATAATGGAACCATAAGCGTGATATTACATCCATCAAAGGAGGTACACAGATATGGCAGAATGGAAAGAGCTGAGCAGCAAGGCCAAGAATCTGACCCTGGCCGGCATCGGCAAGGCAAGAGACCTGGGCGAGAGCGCCAAGCTGAGCCTGGATAATGTCTCCGAGGAGGAGAACAAGAAGCGCATCTATGCTGAGATCGGCAAGCGTTTCGTGGCGGCCCACCCGGAGGCACCCGAGGGCTACGTGGAGCTCTATGCCCAGCTGGAGCAGGCAGACGCCAAGATCAGCGCCAACAAGGCTCGGATCAGTGAGCTGAAGGACGAAGACTGAACCAAAGAGGATAAACGGCCGGCACAGCGGAAGGCTGTGCCGGCCGTTTCGTCGTGGTATCGGTTAAACTTGTGGAGAAAGCTTCGATGCTAGAACGATAAAAAATTCTTGTTGAAGGATATAAAGCGGGACGGATCCCTTGCAAATTCTTCCATTGTGGATTATAATTTGGACGTCAGAAAACAATACAAAACTGGAATATTTGGTAAGCTATGGGCCTGTAGCGCAGTTGGGAGCGCACTACATTCGCATTGTAGGGGTCGGGAGTTCGAATCTCCTCAGGTCCACCAAACGTTGTAAATCCGAACTTGGCAGTGATTTGTGCCAGGTTCGGATTTTGTATCACTTGAGACAAACTATGTTGCAAGCATCAAAATCGAAGGTATAATAAAACAGAAGCAATCCGACGAGGTGATGGATATGGAGCTTAGAGTCCTCAATTATTTCCTGATGGTCGCCAGAGAAGAAAACATAACCAAAGCCGCACAGCTTTTGCATGTGACACAGCCCACCCTCTCCAGACAGCTCATGCAGTTGGAGGAAGAATTGGGCGTGAAGCTGTTTCATCGGGGGAAACACAGCGTCAGTCTGACCGAGGACGGGATGCTGCTGCGGCGGCGGGCGCAGGAGCTTGTCTCCTTATCTGAAAAAACGAAGATGGAGCTGCGGCGCAAGGAGGAAATGCCTGCCGGAGAAATTGCCATCGGCTGCGGAGAGACCAAGAGCATGTCCATTCTCTCGGAAAACATGGTTTCCTTCCGCCAAAAGTATCCGTTGGTTCAGTTCAGCATATACAGCGCCATTGCGGACGACATTAAGGAGCGCATCGAAAAAGGACTGCTGGATATGGGGCTGCTGGTTGAGCCTGTGGATATCTCCAAATACGAATTTATCCGTCTGCCGCTGAAAGAGCAATGGGGCGTATTGGTGCGAACCGATTCTCCGCTGGCCGAGAAAGAGTTTGTCACCCCGGAAGATTTACGGGAGGTCCCACTGCTCATGGTGCGCAGAGAACTGGTAAAAAATGAACTGGCGAACTGGTTTGGCGATAGCTTTGAGCAGCTTGAAGTTGCTGCAACATATAATTTAATTGTAAATGCGGCGTTTATGGTGGAGCAGGGGCTGGGCGTTGCTTTGTGCTTTGACCTTGGAGCTGTTTTTGAGAATCTTCGTTTTGTTCCTCTCGCCCCTCGGATGGAGACAGGTTCTGTGCTGGTCTGGAAAAAGAATCAGACGCTTTCAGAGGCACACACACTGTTTATCCAACATGTTAGAAATGCGATTTAGGCATTTCTGGAAATTGAATATAAGTATTAGATATTTCTGTTGCTTGGCAATACGATATAGGTGTTCCAAAAGGACCCCTATATTTTTTGTTGATCGAAGGGGAAGGAAAAAATGACAAAGCAGGAGGCAAGCGAGGGGTATAATATTCCGATTTGGCTTCTGGATGAATATGAAAGCTGGGGACGCTGTCAGGAAGTTAAGAAAGTGATGGGAGTGTGGCAGTACGATGACAGCGATCTGGAGCGTCTCAGCATGATTATGACCTTGCATGATGTGGGATTTACAAGCAGCGAAGCTGAGACATATATGCGTTTGCTCCTGGAAGGGGATCACACAAAGGTGCAGAGAATGCAGATGCTCAATCGAAAGCGGGATCATGCGTTGGATGAGATCCATTTCAAGGAAGTGCAGCTTACAAGGCTGGACTATCTGCGTCACAACATCGCCGCAGAGATCCCCGGCGAGGGCACCTCCAATAAGTGGTGCGAGCCGGTCAGTGACAAAGAATATAACGAATTGGAGGAAAATTGAAATGAGCAAGAAACTGGTAGCCTATTTTTCCGCAAGCGGCACGACCAAGAAAGCCGCTGATCGTTTGGCAAAGACAGTAGGTGCGGCCCTGTTTGAGATCAAACCCGTTTCGCCCTATACCAGCGCCGACTTAAACTGGATGGACAAAAAGAGCCGCAGCAGTGTGGAAATGAATGACCCGGCCTCCCGCCCGGAGATTGCCGGGAAGATCTCCAATATGGCGGACTACGACACGGTGTTCCTCGGGTTTCCCATCTGGTGGTATGTTGCGCCCCGCATCATCAGTACCTTTGTGGAGAGCTATGACTTTACCGGCAAGACCCTGGTTCCCTTTGCCACCTCCGGCGGCAGCGGCATGGGAAGAACGGTGGATGAACTGAAGAAGCTCAGCCCGAAGGCCAACTGGAAAGCCGGAAAGATGGTAAATAACGTGTCCGACAAAGCCCTTGCGGATTGGGCAAATTCCTTTTAAGGGAGAGTTTACTATGTATATTGAGCAGTTTGTGATGGCCTACGGCGTGGAGCAGGATCGTCTCCGTGCGATCTTGCCGGAAGGATTTCTTTCGCTCCGCCCGGTACTTAGAATCAACGCTGAGGTCAGAGACGAAAAGGAAGGGTATGTGGAATTCAACACAGCTGTCGATCACGCTGGAACAAAGGGCTGGATAAATATTGCTGCGTGGAAGAATGTCCCGTTTGAAAAGAACGGGAAAACCACGACATTTCGTTTGAAGTTTCTGGAGGTCTCTTTTACGGAAACCGGAATCGAAGGTGGATGTCCGGCGGAAAAGGACAATGCCGGCTGCTTCTTTCTGGGAGAGAAGCAGGAGTTAAGAGGCCCAGAAGTGATCACAGCAAACAAAGATTTCTGCGATTGTACCTTTGCGTGGCATATTGGAGACTGCGGTGCGCACGGGGTCAGCATTGGGAAAACCTTGCCGGCTATTCCGGAAGAGTGCAGAGTAACCTATCCAAAGCAGGATTTTACAGCAGAGAATGCTGCGATGATTCCATGCGATCAGGTGCTGGGGGCTTATGTGGTAAGATTTACTCGCTAACGAAAGGCACGCATTTCTGCGTGCCTTTCGTTGTTTCTTTTCAGATGATCCGCCGGGCGGCGTAGTAGCAGTTGACGTAGTACGTGGAGTTCAGGTCGCTGATGATGACGCCAGTGGTGGATGTGGAAGCATGAATAAACTTCCCGTTGCCGATGTACAGGCCCACGTGGGTCACATAGCTGCCGTTCCGGGAGAAGAGGACGATGTCGGCGGGCTGCAAGTTCGCCTTGGAGACGGCCACGCCGTTGTTGATCTGATCCTTGGAGGAGCGGTTCAGGGTGTACCCGAACTGCTTGTACACATAGTAGGTGAAGCCGGAGCAGTCAAAGGTGTTGGGACCTGCGGTGGCCCAGACATAGGGATAGCCCTCAAACTGCAGGGCGTAATCCACGATGCGCTGGGCTAACTCACCGTCGAAATTCTCGGGCGGGAGGATGGGGTCCACTGTGCCGCCATTGTTCGAACCGTTGTCGTCCTTTTCCAGCAGATAGGAGGCGGAGACGTAGCCGGTGCGGCCATTGTAGGAAATCTGGTACCAGCCATCGGTCTTGCCGGTGATGGGGAAGACGCTGCCGTCGGTGACGGTGGCCAGAATGGCATAACTGGTGCCGGGGCCCTGACGGACCCGCAGACCGTCGCCCTGGGCGGAGACGTAGCCGTAGATCGGGGTCTCAGGGTCCACGGCGGTGACGGTAGCGCTGGTCTCTCCGCCGCTCTCGTTCTGATAGATGATTTCAAAGCTGCCCTCTGCGTGGTCGGGGGTCACCGGCACGGGGCTCTGGGTGCCGTTTACGGCTTCCACAGAGGAAAGAATGCTGGAACCTTTGTTCACCCGGACGGCGGTGGAAGAAGCGTCAGTCGGGGCCGCGAAGGCGGTGACAGACAGGAGTGAGGTGGCCAGCAGGGCGGAGGACAGCACTCTCACTGCAAATCGGGAGTGTTTCATATGGGCACCTCAGGGACTCAGCGGGAAGCCAGGGCGCGCTCCAGCCAGACGGTGGCGATGTCAATGGCGGAGTACAGGCTGTCCTTCTCGCTGCGCTTGACCACCCGGTCGCGGCTCTTCAGGTCGGGAGCGGTGAGCTGGAGCTGGATGCTGACCTTGCTGGCCACATTCATGTCGCCAACAGGCTTGGTCTCCAGGATCTGGAGCATGATGATGTGGGAATCGGACATATCGCCATAGTAGATGATGTTATCCTTGCGGCGCAGGGGATGACCTTTATAAGTCAGAGGGATCTTTTCGTTTGCCATACAGTAAACCTCCATAGTAAAGAATTGCAATCAAAACGAACGCCCGAATCCGGGCGTGTAACGAGCTGAAGGGCATAAAACCCTACATAATATATGTGTAACCAAATCGTAACACATAGGGGGGGCAATGTCAATTTCTTTTCTGTAAACATTGTTTGAACAGTGCCCGGAAATCCGCAGAAAACCGGTCTGAGCTCTTGACAGATGGGGTATAATAAAGGATAATATAAGTCACTTTGGACTGCGGAAGAGAAGGGAGGCGTCCGCCTTGGCAGGAGAAACCCGAAAGGTCATCGCCAAAAACAGCAAGGCCTTCCACGACTATTTCGTGGAGGATAAATACGAGGCGGGCATCGAACTGGCCGGCACCGAGGTCAAGTCCATCCGCATGGGCAACGTGAACCTAAAGGACTCCTTCTGCACCATCAAGGATGGGCAGCTGACCCTCAACGGTATGCACGTGAGCCCCTATGAGAAGGGCAATATCTTCAACCGGGAGCCCCGCCGCCCCCGCCGGCTGCTGATGCACAAGCGGGAAATCATGAAACTCTTTGCCAAGATCAAGCAGGATGGCTACACCCTGGTTCCTTTGAGTCTCTACTTTAAAGGCCCCCGGGTAAAGGTGGAGATCGGCCTGTGCAAGGGCAAAAAGCTCTACGACAAGCGCGAAGCCGCCGCCAAACGGGACGCCAAGCGGGAAATGGACCGGGCTTTGAAGCAGCGGTAATTTCCCATTTAAAATGAAACATAACCCTACATAATTATAAAGGAGAAAACAACCATGGCACAGAATCCTATCGTTACCATCGAGATGGAAAACGGCGGCAAGATCGTTGCTGAGCTGTATCCTGAGGTGGCCCCTATCACCGTGAACAACTTCGTGAGCCTGGCCAGCAAGGGCTTCTATGACGGCCTGATTTTCCACCGGGTGATCTCTGGCTTTATGATTCAGGGCGGAGATCCCCAGGGCATCGGCATCGGCGGCCCCGGCTACAGCATCAAGGGTGAGTTCGCAGGCAACGGCGTGAAGAACGACCTGAGCCACAGCCGCGGCGTCCTGTCCATGGCCCGAGCCCAGATGCCCAACTCCGCAGGCAGCCAGTTCTTCATCATGCACGCCGACGGCCCCTTCCTGGACGGCCAGTACGCCGCCTTTGGTAAGGTCACCGAGGGCCTGGACGTGGTGGATGCCATCGCCGCCGTGAAGACCGACCGCATGGATAAGCCCAAGGAGGATCAGCGCATGAAGAAGGTCACCGTGGAGACCTTCGGCGTGGAGTATCCCGAACC
>JAEDLP010000080.1 GCA_016295225.1 Oscillospiraceae bacterium
GCGGCCGCCTCCGAGACCGTGGAGGACGGCGGTCAGACCTATCCGGTTCTGGATTTTAAGTTCCGCTGCACCGGGACCCTGGACGACGGCACCCAGGTGGAGGAGCTCTTCATCATGTCCTATTACATCGTCGGCTACGGCGGGAAATACGGCGACATTTTCTGAACAACAAAACTCCCGTGCGCGATTCCGCGCACGGGAGTTTTTGCCTGAGATTGGGTTATTTTCCGATGTAGGTGTACACAGCAGAGGGACGGCCGCCGGTGGAGTAGTCCACGCCGCCGATGACGCTGTTCTTGTCGATGAGATAATTCATGTACCGCCGCAGGGTCACCCGGGACAGGGAGACGTTCTTGGCGATGTCCTCGATGGAGAGCTTCTCGCTCTTGTGTTCCCGCAGGAAGGAACAGATGATCTCCAGGGTGACGGGGTGGATGCCCTTGTCTACGAAATGGCCGCTGCGCTGGCTCTCAGGGGAGATGACCTTGTCCAGCTCCTCCTGGTTGAAGGCTTTGTCCCCGGAAAAGGCCTCCCGCCGGGACACGAACTTCTGCAGGGCGGACTGGAAGCGGTTGTAGTCAAAGGGCTTGATGAGGTAGTCCGACACGCCGTAGGAATACAGCTCGCTGACATGCCGGGCCTCGCTGGCTGCGGTGACCATGATAACATCGGCCAGGATGCCCTCTGACCGCAGCTTCATCAGGAAGGTGCGGCCGTCCATCACGGGCATGTAGTAGTCCAGCATGATGAGGTCCACCGGATGGGTGCGCACGAAGTCCAGGGCGTCCTGCCCGTTCTGGAAGACACCGGCGATAGACATTTTGTTGTTGTGCTCGACGTACTGCTTGTCGATTTCGGCGACCATGGGGTCGTCCTCTACGATGATTACCTGATACATACGCATCCCTCACAGATAGGAGATTTCTACATAATTATACATGAAACCACTGAGAATTGCAATATCTTGTTGGAAAAAGGCGGAACCCCAGGCATGTTTGCCAACGCCCCGGGTTTGGATTGACAGACGGAGGGGAGCCGGGGTATCATAGAAGAGACAAAATCTCAACATGGGGAGGGTTCCAAACATGAGAAAACCTCTCCTGAAACAGTATATGCGGGAAAAAGCACACGCGTCAACAACGCGTGTGCTTTTTTTACCGCTGATGGGTCACCCGGCCGCCGGCCATGGTGAGATCCACGGGAATGTCCTTGATGGTTTTGGGGTCGGCAGTGAAGAGATCCTCCGCCAGCACCACCAGGTCGGCCAGCTTGCCGGCCTCCAGAGTACCCAGGTGGGCCTCGGCGTGAACCAGCCTGGCGGCGTTCACCGTGTAGAGGGACACGGCCTCCTCCACGGTGAGGGCCTGGTCCGGCAGGAAGGGGGTATCGTCTTCATGGGACCGGGGGCGGTTCACGGCGCAGTGGATGCCCCACAGGGGGGCGAAGTCCTCCACGGGGCAGTCGGAGCCGCCGCCCACCACCACGCCCAGGTCCAGCAGGGTCTTCCAGGCGTAGGATTCCACGGTGCGCTCTCCCATGCGGGAGGGGGTCAGGGGGGCGTCGGAGGGGACGAAGGCGGGCTGCACGTCGGCCCCCATGCCCAGGGCGGCCATCTTCTCATACAGGGCCCGGTCGCCGAACTGACAGTGGACCACCCGGTGGCACAGGGGCTTGGGGTCCCTGGCCTGGGCCTTCTCCACGGCGGACAGGAAGGAGGCGGTGGCCCCGTCGCCGATGGCGTGGCAGGCCACCTGCAGGTCGTTGTCGTGGCAGAGGGCCACCATCTCGTCCATCTCCGCCTGGGTGTAGACGGCAATGCCCCGGTTGCCGGGGTCATCGCTGTAATCCTCCCGCAGAAGGGCCGTCCGCGCCCCCAGACTGCCGTCGGCGAGGAGCTTGACGTTCCCCACCTTCAGCCAGTCGCTGCCCTGGAAGGAGCGCAGAGGCTGGCGCAGGATCTCGGCCCGGAGATTGTCCGGGCGGGGGGTCTCCCACTCCTCCCACAGCCGCAGGGGGACGGCGTTCCGGGCCTCCAGGGCGTCGAAGGCGGCCTTCAGGGTGGGCCAGTCGGTGCCCTCGGCGGCCAGGTCGTCGCTGTGAACGCCGGTGAGACCCACAGCGGCCATGCGCGCGCCGATGTCCTCCAGCAAAAACTCCACCCGCGCCTGGGTGAGACGGGGAGAGGCCTTTTTCAGCTGGTCCAGGGCGGCTTCCCGGACCACGCCGGTGAGCTTGCCGCCTGCATCCTTGTCCAGCTCGCCGCCGGGGATGACGGTGGTCTCATCGTAGCCTGCCAGGGCCAGGGCCCTGGCGTTGCCCGCGCCCACGTGGCCGCAGACCCGGTCCAGGACCACGGGGTGGTCCGAGGAGATGGCCTCGGCTACGGCGCCATCGGGCAGGACAGGGGGATCGAAGAGGTTCTGGTCAAAGCCGTAGCCGATGATCCATTCGTCCTGGGCCAGCTCGTGGCTGGCCACATAGTCCCGGCCCCGAGCCACGATCTCCTCCGGGGAGCGAACGCCCCGCAGGTCCAGCCGCCGGAAGCCCTCCCCGGTGAGGAGAAGGTGTATGTGGGTGTCCACAAAGCCGGGCAGGACGCAGCGGCCCTGTAAGTCAATCCGGCGGGTATTTTCATCGGCCAGGGCCAGCACGGCCTCGTCGCTGCCCACCATGGCGATGCGCGCACCCTGGACCGCCAGGGCGGAAACCGTCCGGCCGGCCATGGTGTGAACCTTACCGTTATAAAAAATCGTATCCATGAGAAACCTCCAAAAGAGCCTCGCAGAGTTTTCCTGCCCGCAGGCAGGAAAGGAGGTCAAGATTATGTTTTTGCCGGCCTTGCCGGGGAAACCATTCTTCTCAGTCCACAAACGTACCAGGCCGCCCGTCAGAGACGGACGGCCTGTGCGCTGCAGCGGACTGCAATCCTTCAAAAGTCAAAGCCCAGCGAAGCGGGTTTGACTTTTACTGTGCCACGGGGTGCACGTCCTGGAAGTGGATGTTCCAGATCCAGGAGGCGTTCATGGTGACGCCCTCGTAGGCACTGTTCATGGCGATATTCTTCACGGGATAGTACAGGTAGATGTAGGGAGTCTCAGCGGTGATGATGTCCAGAGCCTGGAACATCAGGGCGTTCCGCTCGGCGGGATCGCTGAGCTGTGCCTGCTGGTTGATCAGGCTGGTGACTTCCTCGTTGTTGTAGTCGGCAGCGTTGGAGCTGTTGCCGCCCTGGCACAGGGGCTGCAGGTTGCCGGAGGGATCGGGATAGTCAGCCTCCCAGCCGGCCATGATCATGTCATAGTCCCGCAGGCCGTCTGCGTCCAGAATCTCGCCGAACTGGTAAGCGGTGTGCTCGTCGGTGGAGACCTTGTTGATGGTCACGGTGATGCCGATCTCAGCCAGCTGCTCCTGGATGGCCAGAGCGATGGTGTTGCGCAGGCTGTTGTCGCTGATGGTGATGGCGCACTCGAAGCCGTCTGCGTAACCGGCCTCGGCCAGCAGGGCCTTGGCGTTCTCCACGTCATAGGTGTGCTGGGGAGCGTTGGCCAGGTAGTCGTTCCAGGCCTCTGGCTCGCTGCCGAAGAGGGCGGTGGAGTTGGGCAGAGCGGTGGAGGGCTCGCCGGCGTCGTTGATCAGGGTCTCATAGATGGTGTCCAGGTCAATGGCGCTGTAGATGGCGTTGCGGACGTTGGCGTCGTCGAAGGGAGCCTTCTGGGTGTTGAAGGCCAGGAAGGTGACGCCGAAGCCGGGGGATGCGGTCAGGGTCAGGTTCTCGTCGGACTTCAGCACGTCCAGCATGGACTCGGGGGGAGCCACGGTGCAGTCCACGTCGCCGGTCTGCAGGGCGGTGACACGGGTGGTGTCCTCGGTGATGATCTTGAAGGTCAGGTTGTCGAAGTAACCGGCGTCGTCGCCCCAGTAGTTCTCGTTGCGGGTCAGCTCCACGCTGGTGCCGTTCTGCCAGGAGACGTACTTATAGGGGCCGGTACCCACCAGGCCGCCCTCGGGGGTGCCCAGCTTGTCGCCCACTTCCTCGGCGTGAGCCTTGCTGATGATGTGGCAGGCGGTGGTGCCGGGGACATACTGCCAGGTGGCGTCGGGCTGAGACAGGGTGACAGTCAGCTCCCAGTCGCCGGTCTGCTCGATGGAGGCAACGTTGTCGAACATCCAGCCCAGGTAGGAGGCGGTGTCGGGGTTACGGGTGCGCTCCAGGGAGTACAGAACGTCGTCCATGGTCATGGCGGAGCCGTCGGAGAAGGTGACGTCGTCCCGGATCTGGTAGACGTAGGTGACGTCGTCCACCTGCTCCCAGCTGGAGGCCAGCATGGGCTGCAGCTCGTTGTTTTCGTCAAAGGTCAGCAGGCCCTGGGTGATCTGGTTGACCACGGGGTTGGTGGTGAAGTCGTAGGCGAATGCGGGGTCCAGCTTCACGATATCGCTGTCCAGAGCGATGGTGAAGGTGTCCTTGTCTGCGCCGGTATCTGCGTCGCCGGACGTGTCGCTGCCGCCGCCGCAGGCGGTGAGCAGGGTGAACAGCATGGCTGCGCACAGGAGCAGAGCAAGGAGTCGAGAGAATCTTTTCATTGGTCTTTTCCTCCTAGTTTGATTTATCTTCGATCGGTCTCGGGGAGACCGGAACGAACGGGGGTTACACCAGATGGCAGGCTACCATATGGCCGCCGCCCACGTCCCTCAGCTCCGGCTTGCTCTCCTGGCACTGGGCTTGGCACTGGGGACAGCGGTCGGCGAAGGGACAGCCGGCGGGCAGGTCGATGGCGCTGGGGATATCGCCCCGGAGGACGATGCGCTGTTTCTTGTGGTCAGGGTCTATGGTGGGGATGGCAGACATGAGGGACTGGGTGTAGGGGTGGAGGAGGTTGTTGAAGAGCTCCTCGGACTCAGCCATTTCCACCACGTTGCCCAGGTACATGACGGCCACCTGGTCGCACAGGTGGCGAACCACGGTCATCTCGTGGGAGATGAAGAGCATGGTCAGGGAAAATTTTTCCCGTAAGTCCATCATCAGGTTCAGGATCTGGGCCTGGACGGACACGTCCAGGGCGGAGACCGGTTCGTCGGCCACGATGAAGGCGGGGTCCAACAGCAGGGCCCGGGCAATGGCCAGACGCTGGAGCTGGCCGCCGGACATCTCGCTGGGGATGCGCAGGAGGGCGTCCTCGGGGAGGTTAATCTCGTGGAGAAGGTACTTGATCTTCTCCTCGGCCTCGTTGGCGGGCATTTTGTGGACCTGGGCCACCTCCCGCAGGGCGGAGCCGATCTTCTGCTTAGGGTTGAAGGAGCCGTAGGGGTTCTGGAAGATCATCTGCATGTTCCGGCGGAGGGGCAGCAGATCCTTACCGGAGAGGCCGGTGATGTCCCGCCCCTGGAAGGTGACCTTGCCGCCGGTGATGGTCTCCAGCCGGAGCATGCACCGGCCCAGGGTGGACTTGCCGCAGCCGGACTCACCCACGACGCCGAAGATGGCCCCCTTGGGGACCGACAGGGAGACCCCGTTGACGGCGTGGAGGGTCTTCTTCCCCGCCACGGGGAACTCTTTCACCAGGTTTTCCACCCGGATCACAGGGTCACTCATCGGGGGGACACCTCCTCTCTCAAGGGCTGGAAGCAGGCGGCCAGATGCCCGCCGCCGCAGTCTGCCATGGCGGGGTAGCCCTGGCGGCACCGGTCGTCGGCGTAGGGACACCGGGGGGCGAACATACAGGACAGGGGCGGCTCGAAGAGGGCCGGGGGAGAGCCGGGGATGGTCTCCAGACGGCTGCCCTTGGCGCCGCCGCCGGGGATGGAGGCGATGAGGGCCCGGCTGTAGGGGTGGCAGGCCCCCCGGAGGAGGGCGCGGGTCTCGCCGGTCTCCACCACCTTGCCGGCGTACATGACGGAGATCCGGTCACAGGTCTCGGCCACCACGCCGAAGTTGTGGGTGATGAGCAGGATGCTCATGCCCAGGTCGGCGGAGAGCTGCTGAAGCAGCTCCAGGATCTGGGCCTGGATGGTCACGTCCAGAGCGGTGGTGGGCTCGTCAGCGATGAGGAGCTTGGGGGAGCAGGCGATGGACATGGCGATCATCACCCGCTGCTGCATGCCGCCGGACAGCTCAAAGGGGTACTGCTTGCAGCGCTTGGCGGCGGGCTCGATGCCCACCTTGGCCAGAAGTTCCTGGGCCTTTTCCCGGCCCTCGGCCTTGCTTGCCCCGGTGTGGAAGCGGTACATATCAGAAATCTGGTCGCCGATGGTCATCAGGGGGTTCAGGGAGGTCATGGGGTCCTGGAAGATCATGGAGATCTCCGTGCCCCGGAGCTTTTCCATCTCCCGGTTGGACAGGGAGAGGATCTCCTTGTCCTCAAAGCGGATGGAGCCGTTCATGCGGCTGCGCTGGGGGTTGTGGAGCCGCAGAATGGACTTGGCGGTCATGGACTTGCCGCAGCCGGACTCTCCCACCACCCCGTGGATCTCCCCGGGGCGGACGGCCAGATCCACGCCGGACAGGGCGTAGACGATGCCCCGGGTGGACATGAGCTCCACCGTCAGGTTTTTGATTTCCAGCAAATTATCCATCCAGAGCACCTCCTTCCTTGGTCTTCTTTTTCAGTAATTTCTTCTCGTACTTTCGGAAGCTGGGCAGGGCCGTCTGAGACTGGTCCAGGTACTGATGGAGGCCGTCGCTGAAGATGTTCAGGGAGACCACCACCACCACGATGACCAGACCGGGGATCAGGGACAGGAGGGGGTTCATCAGCAGGACGGAGCGGCCCTCGTCCAGCATGGCGCCCCAGTCGGCCTGGGGAGGCTGGGTGCCCAGACCCAGGAAGGACAGAGAGGCCAGATCCAGGATGGCGTAGGCGATGTCCAGGGTGATCTGCACCAGGATGGTGGAGATGCAGTTGGGCAGGATGTGGCGGTAGATGATGCGGGTATCGGAGTAGCCCAGGGACACGCAGGCGGAGACATAGACCTTGTTCTTCTCCACCAGGGTCAGGGAGCGGGTCAGACGGGTGAGCATGGGCACGTAGACGATGCCCAGGGCCAGCACGGCGTTGAAGGTGTTGCGGCCCAGACCGGCCACCAGAATGAAGGCCAGCAGCAGGGAGGGGAAGGACAGCAGCACGTCGCAGCAGCGCATGATGATGGTGTCGGCAAAGCCGCCCTTGTAGCCGGAGATGAGGCCCAGGGGGATGCCGAGAATCATGGAGATGGCCACCACCCCCAGGGCGCTGATCAGGGCGGACCGGCCGCCGTAGAGCACCCGGGAGAAGATGTCCCGGCCGTTCTGGTCACAGCCGAAGAGGTGCTCGGCGGAGGGCTTGGCCAGAACCTGGGTGAGATCCTGGGCGTTGGGGGGGGAGGGGGCGATCACCGAGGCGAAGACGCAGCAGAGCAGGATGGCCAGCAGCAGGATGGTGGCCACGGTGACGGCGGGGGTGAAGAGCTTGCCCACGTTCTTTTTCTTTTGGGAACGGTAAAGAGGGCCATGCCCGATGAATGCACTGAACATAACTTCTCCCTCCTTACTTCATGCGGATGCGGGGGTCCAGGACGGCGTAGAGGATGTCTACCAGCAGGTTGATGCACAGGAAGACGAAGACCATCAGCAGAGTGACCCCCTGGACCACGGGGTAGTCGGCGGACTTGATGCCGGAGATCAGCAGGTCACCCAGGCCGCCCATGGCGAAGACGCTCTCCACCAGCACGGCCCCCACCAGCATGGAGCCCACCTGGATGGAGGTGACGGTGATGATGGGGATGAGCGCATTTTTCAGGGCATACTTTAGAATGACCTGCCGCTGGGGCAGGCCCTTGGCGGTGGCGGTGCGGATGTAGTCCGAGTTGAGCTGCTCGATCATGGTGGTGCGGGTAATGCGGCTGGTGAGGGCGATCATGTTCATGGCCAGGGCGATGGCCGGCAGGATCATCTCCCGGATGCCGTTGCCCTGGTAGATGGACGGGAACCAGTGGAGCTTTAAGGCAAAGACCATCATCAGCACCAGGGCGGTCAGGAAGACCGGGGAGGCCACCAGGACCAGGGTGATGACCGACAAGAGCTTGTCCAGCCAGGTGTTCATCTTCACCGCGCTGATGACGCCCACAGGGATGGCCACTACCATGGCCATGAGTCCGGCCATGAGGACCAGCCCCAGGGTGGTGCCGATGCGCTGACCGATGAGATAGTCCACGCTCTGCTTATACTGGTAACTCTCACCGAAATCCCCCTGGAGGACGCCGGTAATCCAGATCACGTACTGCTCGGGATAACTCTTATCCAGATGATAATGCTCGCGAAGCTCCTGACGGGTCTCTTCGCTGACGTTCTTGCCCTTGGTCATGGAGGCCACGGGGTCCGACGGGGTGATGCGGACCATGGCGAAGATCAGCACAGAGACGGCGATGAGGACCAGGATCATCTGTCCCAGCCGCTTGAGAATATACTTTCCCACCGAAACACCTCTCTCTTTT
>JAEDLP010000081.1 GCA_016295225.1 Oscillospiraceae bacterium
ACCCTTTCGGGCTCCTATCCGCGGTGTTTTTCTTAGACGCTATTTTGCAACGCGCTCGTTTGCTATATGGATTTATTTTTCGTCCTCTTCTTCGGGAATCACTGCCACGCGGATCTCCAGAATCCGGCGGTGATCCAGCCGGGTAACGGTAACGTCCAGGTTTTCATAGACGAACCGATCGCCCTCCACAGGCAGGCGGCCCAGTTGATCCAGAACCCAGCCACTAATGGAGGCGGAGTCGATGTCCGTGGCGCGGATAGAAAAACGGTCGAACAGATCGTCCAGGTTGGCGGAGCAGGAGATCAGGTAGCTGCCGTCCTCCTGGGGCTTGAACTCCTCAATGACCTCGTCGTGCTCGTCCCAAATCTCGCCCACCAGCTCTTCCAGAATATCCTCCAGGGTGACGATGCCCATGGTGCCGCCGTAGTCGTCCACCACAACGGCCATGTGGGATTTACTCCTCTGGAGAGACCGTAGCAGGTCGGAGATCTGAGCAGAGGCGGTGGTGTAGAAGACCTTGCTGATCAGACTGCCCACGTCAGTGTGGTTGTGGTAGCGGGCAGAGAAGAAGTCCTTCTCGTGGACCAGGCCGACGATATTGTCGATGGAAGTGTGATAGATGGGAATACGGGAGTAGGCGCTTTCCGCAAAGAGAACGGCCAGCTCCTCCATGGTGACAGTATCCGGGGCGGCAACAATGTCCACGCGGGGGGTGAGGATCTCCTCCACTTCCATGTCGTTGAACTCGATGGCGGCGCGGATCAGCTCACTTTCGTGATGTTCCAGACCGCCCTCGCTCTCGGCTTCCTCTACCATGGTAATGAGTTCTTCTTCCGTGATCCCCTCCTCTTCGCTGGTGTGGAAGAGCTTCATGGCAACCTTGCTGAACAGGCCGAAGAAGAGGTGCAGGGGAGTCAGAACAAACAGGAGGACACGCAGGATCGGAACAGCCCGCATACAGAACTTTTCCGGTTTGTCTTTTGCCATAGTTTTGGGCGTGATCTCACCGAAAATCAGAACCACGACCGTCAGGACTGCCGTGGAGATGGCAGCGCCGTAAACCGGATAAAGCTTTGTGAAAAGCACCGTACCCAGGGAGGCGGCGGTCAAGTTCACGATATTGTTGCCAATGAGGATGCAGGAGAGGAGTTTATCGTACTGATCCAACAGCGCCAGGGCCTTTTGGGCGCGGACATTGCCGTCCTCGGACTTGCTCTTCAGCCGAATCTTGTTGACCGAGGAGTATGCGGTCTCCGTAGAAGAGAACCAGGCAGACAAGAAGACCATAATCACGAGAGCAACGAGAATTGCTATACAGGTACTGTCCATAAGGGACCCATCATCTCAGCTTTCTATAAAATATTTAGTATGGAGAGACCGGGCGGCGGTATCCGAAAAGCAGGATAGAGCAAACCACAGTCTAACATTATTACATAGCATACCACAGGGCGGGACTGATTGCAAGAATATCAGGGAAATTTAGACGGAATTGCGGGGCGGTCAGCGGGAAACCAGCGGGTTTCATAGCTAAGGTTCTTCCAAAGAATTGGGGTCAGCGAATTTTTCACGGAACCCGAAGAAAAGGTTTGCCAAACAGAGGAAAAGCGGGTATACTTCTAATACTGCTTACATAAGAGGGGGAGAATCCCATGGGAAAGCTGACCTTTGCCATTCCCACCCTGCTGGGTGTGGAGGGCCTGACAGCCGACGAACTGCGTCGGATGAATATGGAAGACGTCCGTGTGGAGAACGGACGGGTGTTCTGCCAGGGGGAACCGAAGGATATCCCGCGGCTGAATCTCCGCCTGCGCACCGGAGAGCGGGTGCTGATCCTGCTGGGCTCCTTCCCGGCTTCCACCTTTGAAGATCTCTTCGAGGGCACCCGGAAGCTGCCTTGGGAGCGATTTATTCCCGATGGCGGCGCTTTCCCTGTGAAGGGGTTCAGCCTGAACTCCGCCCTGCACAGCGTTCCTGCCTGCCAGTCCATCGTGAAAAAGGCGGTGGCTACCCGTCTGGGCAAGGTCTACCACCGGGAGACCTTGCCGGAGACCGGCGCGCTGTATCAGATCCAGTTCTCTATTATGAAGGATGTGGCCTCCCTTATGCTGGATACCACCGGCCCCGGCCTGTACAAGCGGGGCTATCGCGCGGTGGGGGTGGCGGCTCCCCTGCGGGAGACCCTGGCCGCCGCTCTGGTGCTGCTCTCCGGTTACCGGGGAAAGGATCCCTTCTGCGATCCCTTCTGCGGGTCCGGCACCATCGCCATCGAGGCAGCCCTTATTGCCAAGAACCGGGCGCCCGGCTTGAACCGGACCTTTACCGCCCAGAAGTGGCCCTGGCTGCCCTCCGACGCCTGGGTGGAGGCGGCAGGGGAGGCCATGGACCTGGAGTTCGATGGAACCTATGATATTTGGGGCGGAGATATTGACCCGTCTGCCATCCGTATCGCCCGGGACAACGCGGTGAAGGCCGATGTGGAGGATTTGGTCCACTTTGAGGTGGCCGATGCCCGCACTTTCTCCCGCACGGAGGAATATGGCCGCATTGTTTCCAACCCGCCCTATGGTGAGCGGCTGATGGAAAAACGGGAAGCTGAAGAACTGTACCGGGATTTTGGCAGAACCGTTCAAGGACTGCCAACCGGCTGGAAAATCAACATCCTGTCTTCCCACACGGAATTTGAGCGTACCTTTGGCCGCACGGCGGACAAGAAACGTAAATTATATAATGGTATGTTAAAGTGTGATCTGTTCCAGTACGGCGGGAAAAAGGGGAGACGCACGTAAAGAGGTCCTGAACAGCGGCATTCTGAAAAGTGCACAAAAAAAAGGTGTAAATTTCTCTCCTTTTCAGAAGTTTTCATGTTGCAGAATGAGCGTTGGAAGGGTATTATAATACTTGCCTTAGCACTCAGGCAAAAAGAGTGCTAACCCGAATCAGTAAAAACATTTTATGATATATTATCAAGGAGGAACTCTCAATGACTCTGAAACCTCTGTTCGACCGTGTTGTCATCAAGCGTCTGGAAGCAGAAGAAACCACCAAGGGTGGCATCATCCTGACCGCAGCATCCAAGGAAAAGCCCGATATGTCCATTGTCGTGGCAGTTGGCCCTGGCGGCATGATTGACGGCAAGGAAGTGAAGATGTTCCTGAAGCCCGGTGATAAGGTCATCACCAGCAAGTACATGGGTACCGAAGTTAAGATCGATGGCGAGCAGCTGACCATTGTCAAGCAGAGCGACATCGTGGCAATCGTGGAAGACTAATTCTATTTCTAGTTTTTAAGGAGATCATAGTATTATGGCAAAGATGCTCAGTTATGGTGAGGAAGCACGCCAGGCTCTGGAACGCGGCGTGAACAAGCTGGCCGATACCGTTAAGGTCACCATGGGCCCCAAGGGCCGCAATGTGGTTCTGTGGAGAGCTTATGGCACTCCCCTGGTCACCAACGACGGCGTGACCATCGCAAAGGAGATCGAACTGGAAGATCCCTTTGAGAATATGGGCGCACAGATGGTCAAGGAAGTTTCCACCAAGACCAATGACGTGGCCGGCGACGGCACCACCACCGCAACCCTGCTGGCCCAGGCTATCATCCGCGAGGGTATGAAGAACCTGGTGGCAGGCGCAAACCCCGTTGTGATGAACAAGGGTATGGCTAAGGCAACCAAGGTTGCTGTTGAGGCCATTCAGAAGAACTCTCAGCCCGTCAAGGGCAGCGAGGACATCGCTCGCGTTGGTACCGTTTCTTCCGGCGACGAGAAAATCGGCACCCTGATCGCTGAGGCCATGGAGAAGGTTGGCACCGACGGCGTCATCACCGTGGAAGAGTCCAAGACCGCTGAGACCTACAGCGAAGTGGTGGAAGGCATGCAGGTGGACCGCGGTTTCCTGTCTCCCTATATGGTGACCGACACTGAGAAGATGGAAGCCGTTCTGGACGATCCTCTGATCCTGCTGACCGAGAAGAAGATCAGCAACATCCAGGAGATCCTGCCCGTTCTGGAGCAGGTCATTCAGTCCAACCGCAAGCTGCTCATTATGGCAGAAGACGTGGAAGGCGAAGCTCTGTCCACCCTGCTGGTCAATAAGCTGCGCGGTACCCTGAACGTCCTGTGCGTTAAGGCTCCCGGCTTCGGCGACCGCCGCAAGGAGAACCTGCAGGATATCGCTATCCTGACCGGCGCAACCGTTATTTCCAGCGACTACGGTCTGGAGCTGCAGGACTGCAGCCTGGCTCACCTGGGTACTGCCCGCCAGGTCAAGGCAGGCAAGGAGACCACCATCATCGTGGATGGCGGCGGCAGCACCGAGGCCATCCAGGAGCGCGCCACCCAGATCCGCAACGAGTATGAGCGTTCCACCTCCGAGTATGACCGTGAGAAGCTGCAGGAGCGTCTGGCTCGCCTGTCCGGCGGTGTTGCCATCATCCGCGTTGGCGCTGCTACCGAGACCGAGATGAAGGAAAAGAAGCTGCGCATCGAGGATGCCCTGAACGCAACCCGCGCTGCTGTGGAAGAGGGCATCGTTGCCGGCGGTGGTACCGCATACGTCAACGCCATCCCCGAGGTGGAGAAGCTGGTGGACGAAGTGGAAGGCGACGAGAAGACCGGCGTGCAGATCATCTGCCGCGCTCTGACCGCCCCCCTGCGTCAGATCGCTTCCAACGCTGGCCTGGACTCCTCCGTCATCCTGGAGAAGGTCAGAAGCAGCGGCGAGATCGGCTACGGCTTCGACGCTTACAAGGAAATTTACTGCGACATGATCGCCAGCGGTATCGTTGACCCCACCAAGGTTACCCGTTCCGCTCTGGAGAACGCAGCTTCCATCTCCGCTATGCTGCTGACCACCGAGGCTCTGGTGGGCGACCGTCTGGCTCCCCCCTCTGCTACCGGCGCAGGCATGCCCGCAGCAGATATGAGCGGCGGCATGTATTAATCGGCTTAAAAGGCATTCTGCCTTTTCCATCCAAAGACGCACCGAAGTCTCGGTGCGTCTTTGGCGTATCAAAAGAAAACGGTTTCCAAAGAATGACCGATGTGATATAATATATTAATGAGCATTTTGTCATTACATCATTTCTATACAGGAGGAATGTTTGTGAAACCTCGTATTCTGATTTCCCGTTCTCCCGAGAGCAGTGGGCTTTATGAAGCGGCGGTGGAGAAGGCTGGCGGCGAAGCCATGTCCTTCCACTGCCCGGACCCGGAGATGGACTTTGACGGCCTCATTCTGGCAGGCGGCGGAGATGTGGACCCCTCTGAATTCCAGGAGCCCAACCTGGGTTCCAGAGATATCGACGGTCCCCGGGACAAGGTAGAGCTGTATCTGGTGAACCGCTGCATCTATGAGAATAAGCCCATTCTGGGTATTTGCCGCGGCCATCAGGTGGTGAATATCGCTCTGGGCGGCAATATATACCAGGACATGAATGAACGGCTTGTGGAGATGCATGCACAGTCTGCCGACGGCAAGTCCAAGCTCCATCCCGTCAAGGTAGGCGTGATGACCATGCTGGATACCCTCTATGGCGGCGAGATGGTGGTCAACAGCTCCCATCACCAGGCCATCCATAAGTTTGGCCAGGGACTGTACCGCACGGCCTGGGATGAAAACGGTGTGGTGGAGGCCATGCAGCACGTTTCTCTGCCCATCTGGACCGTCCAGTTCCATCCGGAGCAGGTGACCGAAGAGGACGGCGCTGCGGACGGTCAGAAGGTCTTTGACTTCTTCCTGGAGCAGTGCCGCAAATACTGTGGTGACTGATATGGCAAAAGAGATTTCAAAGCTTCGGGAAGTGAACATGGAGGCAGGAAAGCCCCTTGTGGATCAGGCCATGAAACGGCTGACCTTTGAGATCGGCCACACCCGGTCCATGGGCTGCACAGTGCTGAAGATCATTCACGGGTACGGCTCCTCCGGCACAGGGGGAAAGATCCGCACAGCCTCCCGAAAGTATCTAACCCAGCTGAAAAGCAAGGGCGAGATCCAAGATTATATCCCTGGCGAGGCCTTCTCTATCTTTGAGGAGGCCACCCGCCGGGCCTTTTCCCGGTGCGGCGACCTGCGTCGGGACAGCGACCTGGACCGCTATAACAATGGCGTAACCTTCATTGTGCTGTAACCCCAGAAAAGAGGACGCTTATGGATTTTACCGATAAGATCAACGCCACCAACGCCAAGAACTCCTTCATGCTTCACAACGGGATTCGACTGACGGAGATGGGTCAGGACTATGCCAAGGTGGAGGCCTACCTGAGCCGGGAGAACCGCAATCTCTACGGTGCGGTCCACGGGGGTATGTTTCTGACTATGGCCGACTGCGCCGCCGGCGGCGCGGCCCGGACCAACGGTATGCGCTATGTGACGGTGAGCAGCAGCTTTGAGTTTTACCGAAATACGGAAGACAATCATCTCATCGCGGAGGGCCGCATCAAGAACCGGGGCAAGACCATCTGTGTGGCAGAAGTGGAGATCCATGACGGATCGGGAAAACCATTGTGCGGCGGGACCTTCACCCTCTTTTGTACAGGAAAGCTGGACGAGCTTCCGGAGGAATGATGGCGTACCGTTCTTTGAATCAGGCCATGAAAGAGCGCTTTGGCTGCAAGGTCTATAAGCTGGCCCTGGATGGGGGTATGACCTGTCCCAACCGGGATGGGACCATTGGAACCAGAGGCTGCATCTTCTGCAGCGATGTGGGGTCTGGAGAGTTCGCTGCCCCTGTCTGCGGCGATATCCGCCGGCAGATCGAACAGGCGAAAGTCAGGGTGGAACAAAAGAACAAAGGCGGCAAGTATATTGCCTACTTCCAGAGCTTCACCAACACTTATGGTCCGTTGCCCTATCTGGAGACCATCTTCCGTCAGGCCATAGCGCCGGAGGAGATCGTGGCCCTCTCCATTGCCACCCGGCCGGACTGTCTTCCCAAGGCGGTGGTGGACATGCTCTGCCGCCTGAGCCAAAGCAAGCCTGTGTGGGTGGAACTGGGGCTGCAGACCATCCACCCTGCGTCTGCCCGCTATATCCGGCGGGGATATGACCTGGAAGTCTATGAGGATGCGGTGCAGCGGCTGAAAGCCGCAGGCCTGGAAGTGATCACCCACGTGATTTTGGGACTGCCCGGAGAGAGCTATGCGGATATGGTGGAAACCGTCCGATATGTGGGGCAGACCGGCGGGGACGGTATCAAGCTTCAGCTTCTCCATGTGCTGGAGGGGACCGACCTGGCTCAAGACTACCGGGCGGGGAAGGTGCCTGTCCTGTCACTGGAAGAATATATATCGCTGCTGGAGGACTGCCTGGCGGTCTTGCCGCCGGAACTGGTGATCCATCGGCTCACCGGCGACGGAGCCAAGGGAACCCTGCTGGCTCCATTGTGGACAGGAGATAAAAAACGGGTGCTCAACGCGATCCAAACGGCATTCCTGCGGGACGGAGTCCAGCAGGGGAGTCAATATGAACCGAGACAAGCAAAGGGGCAGACTGCCCCGATCATACGATAGAACAGGAGGAACTGACATGACAAAAATTGATATTTTTTCCGGCTTTCTGGGCGCCGGTAAGACGACTCTGATTAAAAAGCTCATCGAGGAAGCGTATAAAGGCGAAAAGCTGGTCCTCATTGAGAACGAGTTCGGCGAGATCGGCATCGACGGCGGCTTTTTGCAGGACGCCGGGGTGGAGATCACCGAGATGAACTCCGGCTGCATCTGCTGCAGCTTGGTAGGCGACTTCGGCCAGGCCCTGGAGCAGGTCCTGTTCCAGTTCAAGCCCGACCGCGTCATCATTGAGCCCTCCGGCGTGGGCAAGCTGTCCGACGTCATCGGCGCAGTCCAGAAGGTGGAGAACCACGACATCCAGCTCAACGCTTTCGTCACCGTGGCCGATGCCTCCAAGTGCAAGATTTATATGAAAAACTTTGGCGAGTTCTACAACAACCAGATCGAGCACGCTGCCGCCATCGTCCTCAGCCGCACCGGCGGCATGAGCGAAAAGAAGCTCATGGACGCAGTAAAGCTGCTGCGGGAACACAATCCCAACGCTCCCATCATCACCACTCCTTGGGAGGAACTGGACGGCAAGCAGATCCTGGAGACCATGGAGAACAAGGACACCCTGAAGGAAGAGCTGGCCCGTCTGGCTGCGGAGCAGGCCGCCAAGGATATCCATGACCACGGCCCTGACTGCACCTGCGGCTGCCATGACCATGAGCACGACCATGAGGAGCACGAGCATCATCACCACGACCATGATCACGATGAGCACGAGCATCATCACC
>JAEDLP010000082.1 GCA_016295225.1 Oscillospiraceae bacterium
TCGCCGTAGCGAAGGGCGGGGCGGCGCTTGTGGCCGCTGCGGGCGTGGTACCGGTCGATGATGGCCTTGTCGTGCTCGTTGGCCTCGCCGGTGGTGATGTATTTGTCGATGGCGGCATAGGTGACACCCATGTCGTCCTCGTCAGTCTGACCTTCGAAGAGGCCGGCGGAGGGGGCCTTCTCGATGACGGCGGAGGGGGCCTCCAGGTAGCGCAGGTACTCGAAGACCTCGGTGGCGGTCAGGTCGGCGATGGGGTTCAGGTCGAAGGCGCCGTCGCCCCACTTGGTGAAGTAGCCCATGTGGTACTCGCTGGCGTTGCCGGTGCCGGCCACCAGGCGGTTCTCGCTGGCGCCCACAGCGTACAGGGAGAGCATACGCAGACGGGGAGCCAGATTGGTGATGGCCTGCTGGTTCAGCTCGGTGATGGCGGAGAGGGCCTCCATGGCCAGCTCCTTCTGGGGGGTGATGTCCAGGATGCGGGTCTTGATGCCGAACTTCTCGGCCACTTCCATGCCGTCGTCCTTGTCGATGGTGAAGTTGCGCTTGGAGCTGCAGGGGATGATGATGGACTCGGTGTTTTCACAGGCCATCTTGCACAGGATCATAACCAGAGCAGAGTCCTTGCCGCCGCTGTTTCCAATGATAATGCCGTCGGCGTGGGCCTCTGCCAGGGCGTCCTGGATGAACTTGATCCGCTTCTCGGTCTCTAACTTATAATCACGCATGGTAACAGATTCCTTTCCCATTCTATCCGTATCATTCAACGGTGACGGACTTGGCCAGGTTTTTGGGTTTATCGATGTCGCAGCCGTTGGCCTTGGCCACATAGTAGGCGAAGAGCTGCAGGGGGACGATCTCCGGCAGAGAGTTAAACAGGGGGTTGGTCTTGGGCACGAAGATCACGTCGTCGGCCTCGGCGAAGATCTGGCGGTTGCCCTCCAGAACCACAGCCAGGACCTGAGCGCCCCGGGCCTTGACCTCCTTGATGTTGCTCATCATCTTGTCGAAGAGCCGCTCGTAGCAGGCCAGGGCGATGACGGGACGGCCCTTCTCAATGAGGGCGATGGTGCCGTGCTTCAGCTCGCCGGCCCCGTAGGCCTCGGAGTGCAGGTAGGAGATCTCCTTGAGCTTCAGGGAGCCCTCCATGCAGGCGGCGTAGTCCAGGTTGCGGCCGATGAAGAAGAGGTTGTTGTAGCCGTGATACTTCTCGGACAGGGTCTGGATGCCGGGGTTCAGGTCGATGGCCCGCTGGATGAGGCTGGGGAACTGGAGGATATCCTCCACCAGCGCCTTGTTCTCCTCATCGGTCAGTCTGCCCAGACGGCGGGCCATGTAAACGGCCAGCATGTGCATGACGGCCACCTGGGTGGTGTAGCCCTTGGTGGTGGCCACGGCGATCTCGGGGCCTGCCCAGGTGTAGACCACGTCGTCGGCCAGCTTGGCGATGGTGGAGCCCACCACGTTGACGATGGCCAGGATGCGGGCGCCCCGGGCCTTGCACTCCTTCATGGCGGCGATGGTGTCGGCGGTCTCGCCGGACTGGGAGACCACCACCAGCAGGGTGTGCTCATCCACCAGGGGATTGCGGTAGCGCAGCTCAGAGGCCAGGTCGGCCTCCACGGGGATGCGGCAGAGCTCCTCGATGACGTACTTGCCCACGCTGCCGGCGTAGAAGGCCGAGCCGCAGGCGGTGATCATCACCTTGTTGATCTTCTTCAAGTCCTCGTCGGTGAGGTTAAAGTCGTCCAGAACGATCTCCCCGTCCTTGATACGGGGCTCGATGGTGGACTTCAGGGCGTGGGGCTGCTCCATGATCTCCTTGAGCATGAAGTGCTCATAGCCCCCCTTCTCGGCGGCGGCGATGTCCCAGGCGATGCGGGTAACCTTGACCTCCACCTCTTTGCCCAGCTCGTTGTAGAGGGTGATGTTCTCGGGGGTGATGTCCGCGATCTCTCCGTCCTCCAGGTAGACCACGTTCTTGGTGTGGGCCACCAGGGCGGTGACGTCGGAAGCGAAGTAGTTCTCCCCCACGCCCACGCCCAGGATCAGGGGGGCGGCGTGGCGGGTGGCGATGATGCGGCCCTGCTCCTCGGCGCAGAGGATGCCCAGGGCGTAAGCCCCTTCCAGGCGGGCCACGGTCTTCATGACGGCCTTCTTCAGGTCGCCTTCGTAATACAGGTCCAGCAGGTGGACGATGACCTCAGTGTCGGTCTCGCTCTTGAACTGGAAGCCCTTTTCCTTGAGCTCTTCCCGCAGAGCGGCGTAGTTCTCGATGATGCCGTTATGTACGATGGCAAACTTGTCGTCGTTGCTCATATGGGGATGGGCGTTCACATCGGTGGGTTCCCCGTGGGTGGCCCAACGGGTATGGCCGATGCCGGACGCGCCGGACATGGCTGCGCCCCCCTGGATCTTCGCGTCCAGATTTTTGATCATGCCGATGGCTTTTTCCATATGGATGCCATTCTCCCCCAGCACGGCGATGCCGGCGGAGTCGTATCCTCTGTATTCCAGTTTCTTCAGTCCATCCAGCAGGATGGGGGCTGCGCTCTGGCTGCCGGTAAAGCCGACAATACCACACATCAGCGTATTCCTCCTTTTTCCCCGGGGAGACTCCCAGGAGTCTCCCCGGTGTTTATAGGGTCAGTGATCCGTTCTCCGTGGATGCAGGTAAAACCTTACGCCTGTTCTCCCAGCAGGCGGCGCATGACCTCCTGGTATGCGTCCTCCACGTTGCCCAGATCCCGGCGGAATCTGTCCTTATCCAGCTTTTCGTTGGTCTCCTTGTCCCACAGGCGGCAGGTGTCGGGAGAGATCTCATCGGCCAGGATGATGGTCCCGTCGGTGGTCCGTCCGAACTCCAGCTTGAAGTCGACGAGGCGGATGCCCACGGACAGGAAGAACTCCTTCAGGGCCTCGTTGACCCGGAAGGCCAGGTCCACGATGGTGGCGATCTCTTCCCTGGTGGCCAGCTTCAGGGCCACGGCATGGTAGGAGTTGATGAGGGGGTCGCCCAGGTCATCGTTCTTATAGGAGAACTCGATGGTGGGCGAGTCGAACTCGATGCCTTCCTCCACGCCATAGCGCTCGGCGAAGTGGCCGGCGGAGACGTTGCGAATGATGACTTCCAGGGGGACGATGGCGACCTTCCGCACCACAGTCTCTCTTTCACTGAGTTCCTCTACGAAGTGGGTGGGAACGCCCTTCTTTTCCAGCATCTGCATGAGAAGATTGGTCATGCGGTTGTTGATGGCTCCCTTGCCCAGGATGGTGCCCTTTTTCAGACCGTTGAAGGCGGTGGCGTCGTCCTTGTATTCCACAATGAACTTCTCCCCGTCGTCGGTCCGATAGACTTTCTTTGCTTTTCCCTCGTAGATCTGTTCCAGCTTTTTCATAGTGATCGTTCCCTTTCTGTCTTGAGTCGTGCTGGAGATCCCATGCAATTCACACAGGTACCTTGATTCACTTTCTTATTCTCCCATAAATCCATGGAATTTGCAATGGGTTGGCCCACCTTTGTTTCTTTAATTTTATGATGTTCTCTCTGTGCAAACACCACAAAATCGGTTGATTTTGACGGACACGCCAAAAAAGATTTCACCTGGCACTTTCTCCTTGACAGGTTTCGCCCTGGACACTATAATTTCAGATAAGCGGACGGGTGCTTCGGAATTCGAAGCTTACTTGTCCCTTTTTTGCGTGAAAGGAGATTATACCTTATGAGCAAATATACCAAAGAAGATATCATCCGCATGGTGGAGGAAGACGGCGTCGACTTCATCCGTATGCAGTTTACCGATATGTTCGGCCAGTCCAAGAACGTGGCCATTACCGCCTCCCAGATCGAGAAGGCCCTGAACAACCAGATTTCCATCGACGGCTCCTCCATTGAGGGCTTCACCCGCATCCACGAGTCCGACCAGTACCTGCACCCCGACCTGGACAGCTACGCCATCCTGTCCTGGTACGAGAGCAAGGGCAAGGTGGCCCGTCTCCTCTGCGACGTGTGCAACCCCGACGGCTCCCCCTTCATCGGTGACCCCAGAGGGGCTCTGAAGCGGGTCCTGGCCCGGGCGGCAGAGATGGGCTACACCTTTAACGTGGGCCCCGAGTGCGAGTTCTTCCTCTTCGAGCTGGACAAGGACGGCAAGCCCACCACCAAGACCGGCGACGAGGCCGGCTACTTTGACCTGGGCCCCATCGACCACGGGGACTACACCCGCCGGGAGATCTGCCTGGCCCTGGAGGCCCTGGGCTTTGAGATCGAGGCCTCCCACCACGAGTGCGCCGCCGGCCAGCACGAGATCGACTTCAAGTACGCCGACGCCCTCACCGCCGCCGACAACATCATCACCTTCAAGCAGACCGTGAAGAAGATCGCCTATGCCAACGGCCTCCACGCCACCTTCATGCCCAAGCCCATCTACGGGGTGGCGGGCAACGGCATGCACATCAACATGTCCCTGTTCAAGGACGGCAAGAACGTCTTCTTCGACCCCGACGGCAACCGCAAGCTGTCCAAGGAGGCCTACCACTTCATCGCCGGCCTGCTGGCCCACGTGAAGGCCATGACCGCCATCACCAACCCCCTGGTGAACTCCTACAAGCGGCTGGTTCCCGGCTACGAGGCCCCCTGCTACCTGGCCTGGTCGGCCTCCAACCGCTCCGCCCTCATCCGCATCCCCTCCGCCCGCGGCCAGTCCACCCGGGTGGAGCTGCGCAACCCCGACCCCTCCTGCAACCCCTACCTGGCCCTGGCCGTCTGCCTGGCCGCCGGTCTGGACGGCATCGAGCGGGGTCTGGAGCCCCCGGAGGAGATCACCGAGAACATCTTTGACATGGACGCCGCCGCCCGTGCCGCCAACGGCATCGAGGACCTGCCCAGCTCCCTGGAGCACGCCCTCTTCGCCCTGGAGAAGGACCCCCTGATCCAGTCCGTGCTTGGTCCCCACATCTACCCCCAGTACGTAACCGGCAAAAAGAAAGAGTGGGAAGAATACTGCACCCGCGTCTCCAGCTGGGAGGTCGCAAAGTATATGGTGACGTACTAATCGGCACGCCACCCGAAACCGGGAGAAACCGCACCCTTCGGCTTCCCCCGGTTTTTTCTAAATAGAACGGATATTTATTCGTATATTTTTCGGTTTGTGGATATTATTTCAGCACTCTCCCCAAAAACAACGAAAAAATACCCGTGTTGTTTTCTGCCGCTTTTTTGCGTAATACATTGACGGGAGACAAACTTTCCGGTATACTTAAGAGTCGGAAATCATGTTAATTACAAGAAGCATACAGTGAGCAACCGTTCAATTCCTGTATATATGGATGGAGGGACACGATGAAAAAAGCATATCTCTACTTAGAAAACGGTCAGGTCCTGGAGGGCAAGAGCTTTGGCGCCTCCGGCACCGCCATGGGCGAGCTGGTCTTCACCACCGGCATCACCGGCTGTGTGGAAAGCCTGACCGACCCCAGCTACTACGGTCAGCTGGTTATTTACACTTTCCCCCAGCTGGCCAACTACGGCATCTGTCTGGCAGACAAGGAAAGCCCCAAGTCTCAGATGGGCGGCGTGGTGGTTCGCGAGTACTGCCAGGAACCCTCCAACTTCCGATGTGATGAATCTGTGGATTCCTTCCTGAAGGCCCAGAACGTGGTGGGCATCGCCGGGGTGGACACCCGCATGCTGACCCAGATGATCCGCGACAACGGCGTGATGAACGCCGTCATCACCACCGAAGAGACCAAGCCCGACATGGAGGCCCTGAAGGCCTTCAAGGTCGTCCAGTCCGTGGAGAACACCAGCGACCAGCATATCCACGAGCTTCTCCCCGAGGGTGAGGCCAAGTTCTCCGTGGCCCTCATCGACTACGGCGCCAAGCAGTCCATCGCCAACAGCCTGCTGGCCCGGGGCTGCAAGGTCACCGTTTATCCCTACAACACCCCCGCGGAAGACATCCTGGCCGGCAATCACGACGGCGTGATGCTCTCCAACGGCCCCGGCGACCCCGCCGATAACCCCTTCTGCATCCAGCAGATCCAGAAGCTCTTTGGCAAGATCCCCATGTTCGGCATCTGCCTGGGCCACCAGATGATGGCTCTGGCCGCCGGCGCCAAGACCATCAAGCTGAAGTTCGGCCACCGGGGCGCCAACCAGCCCGTCAAGGACCTGGAAGACGGCGTCGTGCTCATCTCCACCCAGAACCACGGCTACGCCGTGGACGCCGACTCCCTGGCCGGCACCGAGGGCAAGCTGCGCTTCGTCAACGTCAACGACGGCACCTGCGAAGGCGTGGACTACCCTGCTTACCACGCGTTTTCCCTGCAGTTCCACCCCGAGGCCCACGGCGGTCCCCTGGATTGCCAGACTGCCTTTGACCGCTTTGTTGACACGATGAAGGAGGGTTTGTAATGCCGAAGGATACTTCCATTAAAAAAGTTCTTGTGATCGGTTCCGGCCCCATTGTCATTGGCCAGGCCGCCGAGTTCGACTACGCCGGCACCCAGGCTTGCCGGGTGCTCCAACAGGAGGGCATCGAGACCATCCTGGTTAACTCCAACCCCGCAACCATTATGACCGACAACGCCATGGCCGACGCGGTCTATCTGGAACCCCTGACCACCGAAACCATCAAGCGGATCATCCAGGAGACCAAGCCCGACAGCCTGCTGGCCGGCCTGGGCGGTCAGACCGGTCTGACCATCGCCATGGAGCTGGCCCACGAGGGCTTCCTGGCGGCCAACAACGTCCGCCTCATCGGCACCAACGCCGACGCCATCGACAAGGCCGAGGACCGTCAGCTCTTCAAGGACGCCATGGCCCGCATCGGCCAGCCCACCATCCCCTCTGACACCGCCAACGACGTGGACGCCTGCGTGGCCATCGCCGACCGCATCGGCTACCCTGTCATTGTCCGGCCCGCCTTCACCCTGGGCGGCGGCGGCGGCGGCGTGGCCTACAACGAGGAGGAGCTCCGCGAAAAGGCCTCCGTGGGTCTGGACTACTCCCCCATCACCCAGGTCCTCATTGAGAAGTATATCTTCGGCTGGAAAGAGATCGAGTTCGAGGCCATGCGGGACCACAACGGCACCGCCATCACCATCTGCTCCATGGAGAACTTCGACCCCGTGGGCATCCACACCGGCGACTCCATCGTGGTGGCCCCCGCTCTGACCCTGGGCGACAAGGAGTATCAGATGCTCCGCTCCGCCGCCCTGAAGATCATCGAGGAGCTGGGCATCGAGGGCGGCTGCAACTGCCAGTTCGCCCTGAACCCCGAGAGCTTCGAGTACGCCGTCATCGAGGTCAACCCCCGTGTGTCCCGTTCCTCCGCCCTGGCCTCCAAGGCCACCGGCTACCCCATCGCCAAGGTCACTGCCAAGATCGCCCTGGGCTACACCCTGGACGAGATCAAGAACGACGTCACCGGCGAGACCTACGCCTGCTTCGAGCCCGCCGTGGACTACGTGGTCTGCAAGTTCCCCAAGTGGCCCTTTGACAAGTTCCACGGGGCCAGCCGGAAGCTGGGCTCCCAGATGAAGGCCACCGGCGAGGTCATGTCCATCGAGCACACCTTCGAGGCCGCCTTGATGAAGGCCGTCCGGGGCGCTGAGATCAAGCTGGACAGCCTCCGCCGCACCGACACCTCCGGCAGAAGCCTGGAGGAGCGCCTGGCCTCCATGGACGACCTGCGCCTGTTCACCATCTTCGAGGCTCTGGAGCAGGGCGTTTCCGTGGACCACATCTACGACGTGACCCGCATCGACCGCTGGTTCATCCATAAGATCAAGAACCTGGTGGACTTCGAGGCCGACCTGACCAAGAACGGCATCGACGCCGAGCGCTACCTCCAGGGCAAGAAGTACGGCTACCCCGACAAGGTTCTGGCCCGGCTGGCCGGCGTGGAGGAGTCCTCCCTGCCCCACCGCCTCCCCAGCTACAAGATGGTGGATACCTGCGCCGCCGAGTTCCAGGCCCAGACCCCCTATTTCTACTCTACTTATGACGACGCCTGCGACGCCCGCACCTTCCCCCGCTCCGGCAAGGAGACCGTCATCGTGCTGGGCTCCGGCCCCATCCGCATCGGCCAGGGCATCGAGTTTGACTACAGCTCCGTCCACTGCGTCCAGACCCTGAAGAAGC
>JAEDLP010000083.1 GCA_016295225.1 Oscillospiraceae bacterium
TTGATGAGCTCCACCTTGTAGGGCTCCTCCCGGTCCTCCATGTACTTGACGGCCTCCTCCCGGGGCAGCTCGAAGCGCTCCAGCTTCAGCTTTTCCTTGCAGATCTTGCGCATCTCGGCCTCCAGCTCGGCCAGCTGCTCGGGACTGAAGGGGGCGGGGGTGTCGAAGTCATAGTAGAAGCCGTTCTCGATGGAAGGGCCGATGGCCAGCTTCACCTCGGGGTGCAGGCGCTTCATGGCCTGGGCCAGGATGTGGGAGCAGGTGTGCCAGTAGGTCTGGCGGTACTCGGGGTTTTCAAAGGTGTACAGATTCGCATCAGACATGGTTCGTTCCTCCTGTTTCTAATGGGGCTGAATAGAAAAATCCCGCCCCTGATGTGATTGTCAGGGGCGGGATGTAAAAATCTCGCGGTTCCACCCTGCTTGCACAGTGGGAATCACTGTGCCGCTTCGTTTCCGCTGTAACGGGCGGCGCCCGGCCCAGCCTACTGCAAACCTTCGGTGGGCGGCTCGGGGATGGTGCTTGGTCCGGTCCCGGTTCGCAGACGCTCTTTCAGCCCATGAAGCGTCCTCTCTGTGGGATGAGCCCGGCAAGGTTCCCGTCGTTGCCATTTTAACGGGAGATATTATACGCCACAAGACTAACGGTGTCAAGAGGGAAATTTAATCAGACTTGGCGCAAAGAATGACGCTTGCTATCATCCATTCTTATTGTAATCTTCGCAAAGCAAATTCATAGCGCGAAACAGCTTACTGCCAAAGACAAACGGCCCCACAATAATAAATGTTCCAAGAACTCCCCACAGCCAAAACGTCTTTGCGCTGAAATCAAGATTGATATTGCGTCGCTTCAGTTCTTCTCCCATCCGGGCGCAGAGTCTATGGGACCAAACAACGGAACCGATACCAAGAGTAATTGGTGCAATCAAAAAAGCCAGTAAGCAGTAATGCATGGTTTTCTTTCCATCATACGGCGAAGCAATGATGTTTATATACTTGCCCATCCTTGTCTGAACAACGATTCCATAGATCCCCAAGGTTATACAGCTAAGCAGGATACATTTGACGAAATTAAAGACTGTACCTCCATATTCCAAAATATCCATCTTAAAGCTGTATTCCTATTACAAACTTTATTATTCGTTTGTCAAGCAATATTCTTTCTTTCAGCAAGTTTATTTGCAAGTGCAACTCCTTACAATGACTATAAAAGGAGGGGCACCATATGGATTTGGATTACAAAGAAATTGGAAGGCGTATCACCCATCGACGAAGGGAGCTTGGCCTGAAGCAGTATCAGGTAGAGGAACGAGCAGATACTGCATACAAGTACCTTTCCAGCATCGAGCGCGGCATCTCCATCCCCTCCACCGAGGTAATCATGCGGCTGGCCGTCGCCCTGGAAACCACCCCCGACGAGTTCCTGGTGGGGACCGCCCGCCACGAGGACGAGGAATGGAAAAGCGTGGCGGAGCTCCTCCGCACCATGGACGAAAAGCACCTGAAACTAGCCCGGAGCCTTCTGACCTGGCTGTCCGAGGAGCCCCTGTGATCCCCCCGGCGGGAGCAAGCTCCCGCCCTACCGGTTCCTCTTCTACCGGCGGGCAGAAAAAACGCCCTGTCTTTCGACAAGGCGGTTTGAATCAATATGGAATACGGGAACCGGCAGTCAGGCGTACGCTTGACTGCCGGTTTTATCATTTCCTCGATTGTTTACTCCACCAGACTCTGGACCGCGCCCTGGCGGCAGTCCATGGAGACCTTCATGCCGTCGTGGAGGGTTCTCGTCGCGCCGATGGCGCCCACGATGACCGGCTTGTTCAGGCTCAGGCCCACCACAGCCGCATGGCTGCCCAGGCCGTTCTCCTCGGCGATGATGCCGGCGGCCTCCCGGATATAGGGGAGCATCTCGTTGTTGGTGTGGGGAACCACCAAAATCACGCCGGGATGGAACTTGCTCTTCACGTCGGCCACGTTCCGGCAGACGCAGAGGGTACCCTTGGTCCCTCTCTCCCCTACCCCGGCGCCGGTGATGAGGCTGTTGCCCACCAGGTGGACCTTCATCATATTGGTGGTGCCGGCAATGCCCGCAGGAACGCCGGCGGTGACCACCACCAGGTCGCCGTCCTGGATGAGTCCGGCCTCCTGGGCGGCCTTCACCGAGCCGTCGATCATCTCGTCGGTGGAGCCCACATAATCCATAATCAAGGGGGTAACACCCCAGGTGAGCGCCAGCTGGCGGCGGACGTCCTCATTCATCACGCAGGCAATGATGGGGGTGTCGGGACGGAAACGGCTGATGAGTCGGGGGGTAGCACCGGAGGTGGTCACGGTAATGATGGCGGTGGCGTTGGTGTCCACCGCAGTGGTGCAGGCGGCGTGGGCAGTGGCCCCGCCGATGCCCAGGCGGATGGAGGCGGTCATCTCCTTCATGCGGCCGAAGTAGTTGATGTCCTGCTCGGTGCGCTCGGCAATGGCTGCCATGGTCTGCAGAGTCTCCACGGGGTACTTGCCGGCGGCGGTCTCCCCGGAGAGCATCACGGCGGAGGTGCCGTCGTACACGGCGTTGGCCACGTCGGTGATCTCGGCCCGGGTGGGACGGGGATTGGCGCTCATGCTGTCCAGCATCTGGGTGGCGGTGATGACATGCTTGCCCACGCTGAGGGCCCGGGAAATCAGGTCCTTCTGGATGACAGGGATCTCGGTGAAATCAATCTCCACGCCCATGTCGCCCCGGGCGATCATAATGCCGTCGGCCACCGCCAGAATCTCGTCCACATTGTCCACGCCCTCCTGGTTTTCCAGCTTGGCGATGATACGCATGTTGGACTGGTGCTCGTCCAGCAGGCGGCGGATCTCCAGCACGTCCTGGGCGCTGCGACAGAAGGAGGCCGCCACATAGTCAAAGCCCTCCTGGATGCCGAAGAGGATATCCTCCCGGTCCTGCTTGCTCATATAGGGCATGGACAGGTGGACGCCGGGGACGTTGACCCCCTTTCGATCCTTGATGGGGCCGCCGTTCTCCACCCGGCAGACAATGTCGGTCTCAGTGACCTCCAAGGCGGTCATGCGGATGAGGCCGTCGTCCAGCATGATGGTGGTACCCACCTTCACATCCTGGGGCAGATTCCGGTAACTGATGCCGCAGATCTCCTTGCTGCCCACCACTTCCCGGGTAGTGAGGGTGAAGGTCTGGCCGGCATCCAGGACTTCCTTCCCCTCGGTAAAGGTTTTCAGGCGAATCTCAGGACCCTTGGTATCCAGCAGAGCGCCTACCGGGATATCCAGCTTTTCCCGGGCGGCCTTCAGGGTGTCCAGGCGGCCTTTGTGCTCCTGGTGGGAACCATGGGAAAAGTTAAAGCGGGCCACGTTCATGCCGCTTTTGATCAGCGCTTCCATCATTTCGGGGGTGTCCGAAGCGGGACCCAGGGTGCAGATGATTTTCGTCTTTCGCATAGCGCATACGCCTCCCTCTCATTCTATTGCAGGTGAAAACTTCACATGGAATCTAGTATGGGTAGTTTATTTTACATCAATTTGGTATTTTTTTCAAGACGCTTCTCTCTGGACGAACCAAGCAAAAACAGCAGAGGACTCCCTCTGCTGTTTGTCTTTTTTATCTGCGAAGGCCTCGCAGCAGGGATCGGAAGGCTTACTTCTCCCATTCCCACACGTTCTCGTTGCAGTAGGATGCGGAGGGATCGTCGATCCCGGTGACGGTGTTGGACTGGACGTAGAGGGAATAGGAGAACCACAGGGGAACGAAGGGCATCTCTTCCTGGAGGATGGCTTCAAGCTCATCCACGAGGCCAATGCGGGCCTTCTCGTCAGCCTGCTTCGCAATGGCGTTGATCAGTTCCGTGTAGGGGGCCAGGTCGGTCACCCGGAAGATGTTGTTGTCCTCACTGAACCGGCTGGCAGTGAACCACATGGGCAGGGTGGTGGGAGTGTGGCTGGCCACAGCCATGTCATAGGTGCCGTCACACATGCCGGCAAACATGGTGGCGGAGTCCACCGTTTCGATCTCCACGTTGATGCCCACATCCTGCAGGTTCTGCTGGATCAGGGCTGCCAGACTGGCCCGGGCGCTGGTGCAGGCCAGGGTGTAAACGGTACCGTCATAGTTTGCCTCCGCCAGCAGGTCGATAGCCCCCTGGGGATCATAAGTTCCCTTGGTCTGGGGGGCGGAATAGGGAGTGTCGGGCAGGATACTGGAGCTGGTCACGGTACCCATGGTGCCAACGCTCTGCTGACACAGCAGTTCCTTATCCAGCGCCTTGTTGATGGCCTGACGGATTGCTGCGTCGGAGATGGTCTCGTTGTTGAGCATGAGCTCATAGAAGGTGGAATAGGTAGTACCCTCCAGGACGGTGAAGCCGGCCTCTTCGGCAATGGGTCGGTCTTCCTCGGAGATGCTGCCGCCGAAAGCGTAGTAGTCCAAGTCGCCGGAAATAAGGGCAGTGAGCAGGTTTGCCTTGTCCATGACGGTGATGGTCATGGTGTCAAAGCCGGGAGCCCCCAGTTGATAGGCCTTGTTGGCCTCCAGCACCAGGCTGCTGCCGGCCATCTCGGAGACAAACTTGCAGGGACCGGAGCCCACAGGAGACAGCCAGAAATCATCGGTCATGACCTTCTCTGCGGGGATGCCCTCCAGCAGGTGGGTAGGCAGGACGTAGAGCTCCCGGTTGTTGTCCACCAGGAAGTCCTCGGGAACCACGGGATTCTTAAAGGTGAGCTTCAAGGTGTAGTCATCCAGGGCCTCGGCCCCCAGGGTCTCCCCTGCCACCGCCGCGCCCGTGTCATCGGTACCGGTGAGGGCGGCAAAGACAGGGCGGCCGTAAGCCTGACAGACGGGATTGGTCACCAGCGCGATGGTGTCCACCCAGTGCCGGGCGGTGACCAGCGTGCCGTCGTGGAAGGCGGCGTCCTGGTTCAGATGGAAGACAATGGCATAGCCGTTGTCGGCGCTCTCCCAGCTGTCGGCCCCTCTGGGGGAGCAGACGCCGTCGGCGGACACATAGGCCAGGCGATCATAAATCTTGTCGTAGATGATGCGGGAATAGTTGTTGCCGGACACGCTGTAGTAGGGCATCAGAGAGTCCCAGGCATCGGAAATGCCGTAGTTGATGTTGGCGGGACTTTCCGTCTTGGTTTCTTCCACAGGCACGGTCTCCTGATTGCCGCAGGCGGAGAACAGCAGGGAGCAAGCCAAGACAGCGGAAAGCAGGAGAGCTCCCGTTTTTCGAAGCGTGTGTTTCATGGCGTTCCTTTCCTTTGCTTTTCGTTGATACCGCAGTTGGATCAGTCCTCTTCAGTGTAGGTCAGATCGTCGTACTCGTCATAGTCGTCGGCCGCATCCAGCTGAGACTCCTGGAGCATCTGCTCGAAGTGGGCGTCCAGCTGGGCGGAGAACTCCTTGGCAGCGTTGAAGCCCATGCGCTTGTTACGGTTGTTCATGGCAGCCACCTCCACGATGACAGCCAGGTTACGGCCGGGCTTTACGGGGATGGTAATGACAGGAACCTTCATATCCAGGATGGTAGTAAACTCCTCGTTGGTACCCAGGCGGTCGTAAAATGTGTTCTCGTTCCAGGGTTCCAGATTGACCACCAGATCCACTTCCTTGTCCTCCTTGATGGCGGACATACCAAAAAGCTGGCGCACGTCCACGATGCCGATGCCCCGGAGCTCGATATAGTGGCGGATGAGCTCAGGCGCACTGCCCACCAGCATGGGGCCGAGGTGGCGGATCTCCACCGCATCGTCGGCAACCAGACGGTGGCCGCGCTTGATCAGCTCCACGGCAGTCTCGCTCTTACCCACGCCAGACTCGCCCATGATGAGCACACCTTCGCCGTAAACGTCCAGCAGGACGCCGTGGCGGGTGATCCGGGGGGACAGGGCCGCCTGGAGGGTCGTCTGGATATTGGGGATAAAGAGGGAGGTTGCTTCCTTGCTGCGCAGAATGGTCCGCTTATACTTGATGGCCATCTCCATGAGCTCCGGGAAGGGCTCCAGGCTGCGGGTGAGGATCAGGGCGGGGATGGGCTTGCGGAAAAAGGCGTCGAAGCACTGGCGGCGCTCCTCCTCCGGCTGGTTGTTCAGATAGGTCCACTCCACCTTGCCCAGAACCTGGATGCGGTTGGGGTTGAAGTAGTCAAAGAAGCCCAGGATCTGAAGGGCGGGCCGGTTGATGTCATCCTCCCGGATGAGGCACCGGTCATAGTTCTTGCCGGGGTTGAGCACTTCCAGCTCAAACCGCTCGACCAGTTTGGTCAGCTTGATGGACGACTGGGATACTGCCACGGGGATTCCTCCTCTTCTGCTTTGTATTCTATGTTTTCATAAAATAATTTAAAAATTTCGGACGGGATTTCTTTTTTATTATACCATACCATGATGCCCTTTGGCAAGATAAGCACTCCAGCCCGAAGGGGTTCGGCCGCTCCCCTGCTCTCTCAGGGGAAAAGAAAAAAGCACAGACCGAAGTCTGTGCTTTTTGTTTGCAACCGTGTCTATCAGACAGCGCGGGTGACTTTGCCAGAACGGAGGCAATGAGTGCACACGTAGACGTGCTTGGGGGAGCCATTGACAATCGCCTTCACACGCTTGACGTTGGGCTTCCAGGGACGATTGGAGCGGCGGTGGGAGTGGGAAACCTGAATGCCGAACACGACGCCCTTGTTACAAAAATCACATTTAGCCATTCGCTTGAACCTCCTCGCTGGTTTATGATTACACTGAAAAAGCAGTGCATTGATATCTAAAAAGCATCGGTTAGTATGATAGCAGAAAAGTGAGAAAAATGCAAGTCCTATTTTGCATTTTTTAAAAAAGCTGCGAATTTTTCTCTGTACCAGGCTCAGAGCCAGCCTTCCTCGATTTCGTGGCCCTTTTTCCGTTTCATAAGCTCTTTCAGGACCTCCTCGGGTTTTCTCCCCTCATAGAGAACCTGGTAGGCCGCCTGGGTGATGGGCATCTCCACCTCCACGGTCTGGGCCAGCTCCCGGGCGGAGTCCACGGCGTAGTAGCCCTCCACCACGGCGCCAATCTTTTCGATGGCCTCCTGGATGGGGCTCCCCTGTCCGATGAGGATGCCGGCCCGGTAGTTTCTGGAGTTCAGGGAGGTGCAGGTGACAATCAGGTCGCCCATACCGGCCAAACCGGCAAAGGTATCCTTTCGGCCCCCCAGGGCAACACCCAAGCGGGCGATCTCCGTGAGCCCTCGGGTCATAAGCATGGCTTTGGTGTTGTCCCCGTAGCCCATACCAGTGACCACACCGGAGCACAGGGCCATCACGTTTTTCAGGGCGGCCCCCAGCTCCACGCCGATGATGTCGGAGGAGCTGTAAACCCGGAACCGCTCGTTGAGGAAGAGGTCCTGGATCTTTTCCGCCGCCGCCCGGTCAGGGCAGGCGGCCACCACAGCCGTGGGAACCCGGCGGGCCACTTCCTCGGCATGGGAGGGCCCGGACAGGGCCACCACCGGGCAGAGACCGCCGGTAACCTCCTGGATCACCTGGGTCAGCCGGAGGGAGGTCCCCTTCTCGATGCCCTTGGACACGGACACCAAGGTCATGTCCGGGGTGAGATATCCCTTGATCTGCTCCGCCGTAGAACGCACCCCAAAGGACGGCGTGGCTACGACCACCACCTCGGCCCCCTGGACGCAGGCCAGATCCCAGGTGTAAGTAATGCCGTCGGGGAGCTTCACATCAGGCAGGAGGGGGTTTTCCCCCGTCTCCCGCAGGGTGCGGGATTCCTCCTCCAGGAAGGACCAGAGGGTCACGGCATGGCCGTTTTCTGCCAGCACCATGGCCAGGGCCGTGCCCCAGCCGCCGGAGCCAAGAACAGTAACTTTCATTGTCTTCCCTCCTTCTTTTTATGCAGCGAGAATTTGCTTTCGCTGCCTGCCAGGAGGCGCTTGATGTTCTCCCGGTGTTTATACAGGATCAGGCCGCCAATGAGGATGGCCAGCACCAGCAAGACGACCTGATGGTACACGAACCAGGTGGCAAAGGGAAAGGACGCCCCGGCCCAGCAGGAGCCCAGAGACACATACCGGGTGAGGACGGCCAGGATCA
>JAEDLP010000004.1 GCA_016295225.1 Oscillospiraceae bacterium
CCTGGGCTACAACATGATCGACACCGTCACCTGCTTCTCCGCAACCGCATTCGTCATGTCCTGGATGATTTCTTCCCTGTCCCTGCTGAAGCTGCGGAAGGATATGCCCAATGCTGAGCGTCCCTACAAGCTGGCTACCCCCATTGCTTACTGGGCTGCTATCGTGGGCGTCATCTTCTTCGTCGGCATGCTGCTGCCCTTCACCCCCTTCTATGCAGGCACCAAGGCTGTTATCGTCTTCGTGATCTACATTGTTGTCGGCTTCATTCTGTTCGCTGCTTCCGGCAAGAACAGAAACCAGCTCAGCCCCAAGGAGCGCGAGCAGGCTATGTTCGGCAAGGTCGACCTGGAGGCAATGCGCCAGAAGTAAGATTCCTTTCCCTATGAACCCCCGCTATGATCAAAGGAGAACCCTATGCAACAGTCAATTATTACGGATATCGCCAACAGCGATGTGATCATGATGGAAACGCTGATTTATGCAATCGCCAGTTTCTTCATCTTGATTCTGTTGGACTTCTACGCAGCGAAAAAGATCGGAGATCGTCGCAGACCGGCTTATAAAGCCCTGCGGATTCACAAATCCATCGCCTTTTTCATTGTTGCTGTGGTTACCGCAGTGATCGCGATCCTGTGTCTGTTCATGGATCTGTCGGTCACCCGCGCCACCTTGACTTACTTTGGGCTTCCCTATTTCATGGCCGTGGTATACTACATGGTAAAGGTTTTCAGAAGAGTGCGGTCTGAGATCAGACGACGCAGACTCTGAGATACTTACAAGACATCAGAACGCCGGGACGAATCGTCCCGGCGTTCTTCTTTCGAAGGATCCCAAAGGGAGGACAAAAGGCCGGACGCTTGCGCATCCGGCCTTTCGTGTATATTTAGGAAGAGAGAGAAAAGAGAGAAGTGATTTGCTGTTTGACTTTTTATTACGGTTATAGAATACCACACCGAAAGTCAATAGAAGTGGACAATTTTCAAACATTGAATGAACAAAGTGTGAACGAAGTTCCTTACTCCAGCTGTATGAAGGCTGCGGCGGTGTATCCCATCTCTTCTCCGAACTGGATCAGGTACCAGCCGTAGTACTCGTTGAGGACGGTGACCTGGGCGCCGTTGTAGAGCCAGGCCTTCACCGGGGAGGAATAATCCGGCCGGGCATAGACGCTGATGACGCCGGAATCCACCTGGACCACGCCGGGAAGCGGGACGCTGCTGGGGAAAAAGGGGATGCCGAAGAACTCCGTCAGGGACAGGACGATGTTTTCCGCCATGGCCTGGATATGGGTGGTGATCCAGACGGCGTCCTCGTAGTTGTCATGGAAGCCCAACTCCAGAAGAACGGCGGGCGCCCGGACCCGGCGTACTTCTCCCAGGGTGGTGGTGGCCTCGGCCCGCACCAGGTTGGGCAGGGGATAGATGTTTTTCAGGCCGTTTACCAGCAGTTGAGCCGCCCGCATGCCCTGGGCGCTGCCGGGATAGTAGAAGGCGATAATCCCTCGATTCTGCCCGGCCTGGGCCCCGCCCGAGGCGTTGGAGTGAAGAGCCAGGTGCAGGTCGTAATTTCCCTCGTTGGAGGCCCGGATGGAAGAGGCCGCCGTCATGTCCGGGGTATTGCGGACAAACTGGATGCCCGAAGCGGTGAGGATGGGTTCCATGGCGTCGGCCAGCAGGTTCATCCAGCCCTTCTCCGTGCCGCCGGTGACGTAGTGGTTGAACTCTTGTGTGGATGGGGATAGGTATATGATAGGCAAAGATATTCCCTCCTTTGGTGCATTCTATGCGGCGTACCGGTCTTCGGCCCATGGAACCCGTCCTTTTCGTTGCAATCAAAACCCACCTGTGATAAAATCACGGTACATTAAAAACGAAGGTGAGGAGTTCACCATGAATTTATGCAACCAACGAGAGATCAAGGAACTTCTGGGCCGTCACGGCTTTCGCTTTTCCAAAAGCATGGGTCAGAATTTCCTCATTGAGCCCTGGGTCCCCCGGCAGACGGCTGAGTCCTCCGGGGCGGACGCCGGGATCGGCGTCCTGGAGGTGGGTCCCGGGATCGGCCCCCTGACCGAGCAGCTGGCCAAGCTGGCGGAGAAGGTGGTCTCTGTGGAGCTGGACAAGAGCCTCTTGCCGGTGTTGGCCGAAACCATGGCGGACTATCCCAACGTGGAGATCGTCCCCGGCGATATTATGAAGACCGACATTGCCCAACTCTGCCGGGAGAAAATGCCCGGCCTGCCGGTGGTGGCCTGCGCCAACCTGCCCTATAACATCACCACCCCTGTCATCACGGCTATGCTCCAGGCCGGTTGCTTCCAGGCGGTGACTGTGATGATCCAGCGGGAGGTGGCCCTGCGCATCTGCGCCAAGCCCGGTACGGCGGACTACGGCGCCTTTACCGTTCTTTGTCAGTACTATGCCGACAGCGATCTTCTGTACGATGTCCCCCCCTCCTGTTTCTATCCCGCCCCCAAGGTGGTCTCCTCAGTCATCCGCATGACGGTCCGGGGGAAGCCCCCGGTGGAGGTCCCGGACCCCGACCTGTTCTTCCGTGTCGTCCGGGCAGCCTTTGGCCAGCGGCGGAAAACCTTGTTAAACGGTCTGCATACCATGCTGGGAAAAAGCGTGGAAAAAGAGGCCCTTCGTCAGGCCATTCTTGCCTGCAATTTGACGGAGAATATTCGAGGGGAGCGGCTGAGTTTTGCGGAGTTTGCTGAATTATCCCAGAAACTGCATGAAATGCAGAGGAATTGACGATTTGTTTCTTGCAATAAAAGTTGCAAAGGAATATAATATAGCCTGAAAAAGAGGGAACGCTCTAAGGAGGGCTTTTCAAATGGAATTAACAAATAATAAACATGTGTTGTCCTGGATCGACCAGCAGGCTGCCCTGACCAAACCGGATCAGATCGTTTGGATCGATGGCAGCGAGGAACAGCTGGAGGCGCTTCGCGTGGAAGGCTGCGCCACCGGCGAGCTGTACAAGCTGAACCAGGAGAAGCTGCCCGGCTGCTATCTGCACCGCTCTGACCCCACTGACGTGGCCCGCGTGGAGAGCAGAACCTTTATCTGCAGCAAGCGTAAGGAAGACGCCGGCCCCACCAACAACTGGATGGCGCCCGATGAAATGTACGCCAAGCTGAACAAGCTGTACGATGGCTCCATGAAGGGACGCACCATGTACGTCATCCCCTACTGCATGGGCGTGGTGGGTTCTCCTTTTGCCAAGTACGGCATCGAGCTCACCGACTCTATCTACGTGGTGCTGAACATGGCCATTATGACCCGCGTGGGCAAGGCCATCTTCGATCAGCTGGGAGATTCGCCCGACTTTATCAAGGGTCTTCACGCCAAGGCAAACCTGGACCCTGAGGAGCGGTACATCGTTCAGTTCCCCGAGGATAACACCATTATGTCCATCAACTCCGGTTACGGCGGCAATGTGCTTCAGGGCAAGAAGTGCTTCGCTCTGCGCATCGCCTCCAATCTGGGCCGCCAGGAGGGCTGGCTGGCCGAGCACATGCTCATTCTGGGCATCCAGAACCCCAAGGGTGAGATTCGCTATGTGACCGGCGCTTTCCCCTCTGCCTGCGGCAAGACCAACCTGGCCATGCTGATCCCCCCTGAGGGCTATCAGAAGAACGGCTGGAAGTGCTGGTGTGTGGGCGACGATATCGCCTGGCTCCGTGTGGGCCCCGACGGCCGTCTGTGGGCGGTCAACCCCGAGAAGGGCTTCTTCGGTGTGGCTCCCGGCACCAACGAAAAGTCCAACCCCAACGCTCTGGCCACCACCCATAAGGGCACCATTTTCACCAACGTGGCCTTGAACCTGGACGACGACACCGTCTGGTGGGAGAAGCTGGATAAAAACCCGCCTCACAACGCCCTGGACTGGATGGGCAACCCCTGGAGCCCCGAGACCGCACAGGGTCCCGCCGCTCACCCCAACTCCCGCTTTACCGCTCCCGCAGAGAACTGCCCCTGCATCTCTCCGGAGTTCAACAACCCCAACGGCGTGCCCATCTCCGCCATCATCTTCGGCGGCCGCCGGGCCAAGACCGCACCCCTGGTTTACCAGTCCCGGGACTGGAAGCACGGCGTCTTCGTGGGCTCCATCATGGGCTCTGAAAAGACCGCCGCAGCCGAGGGCACCGTGGGCGAGACCCGCCGGGACCCCATGGCTATGCTGCCCTTCTGCGGCTATCACATGGCCGACTACTGGCAGCACTGGCTGGATATGGAGGAATCCATCTCCAACCCGCCCAAGATCTTCAACGTCAACTGGTTCCGCACCGACGAGAACGGCGAGTTCATCTGGCCCGGCTTCGGTGAGAACCTGCGCGTGATTGAGTGGATTTTGAAGCGCTGCTTCGACGAAGTGGGCGCAAGAGACGCCGAGATCGGCTTCCTGCCCAACCCCGAGGACATCAACCTGGAGGGTCTGGACCTGAGCCGCGACACCCTGGCCGGCCTGCTGAGCGTGGACCGTGACCTGTGGCGTCAGGAGTCCGTCAACATCCACGGTTACTATGAGCAGTTTGGGGATAAGCTGCCCAAGGAGCTGACCGACGCTCTGGCAGAGCTGGACGCCCGGCTGAACGCTTAATCATACTCCCATACATATCCCAAGCCGCCGCACTTTCTGTGCGGCGGCTTTTCTCTGCGGGTTGCCTTTTGAGGGAAACTGTGCTATAGTGAGAAACACGGTATACGGACAGTTCGAAACCATCCTGTCTTTAAACAAAACTATGGGCAAAATCAATACCGTGTTGGTGCGTCCATAGGGGCGCGCTTTTTTTGCCCCTGAAACGAGGGTAATTATGGTACGTTACAGCATGATCCAAGAAAAAAATCCCCGGGAGATCGTCCTGCTCCGGGGGACCGGCTGCCGCTGGCGCAGGTGCACCTTCTGCGACTATCACCTGGACAGCTCCCCTGACAGGAGAGAGAATTTCCGGCTGAACCAGGCCGTCCTGGCTCAAGTCACGGGCCGGTATCACCACCTGGAGGTCATCAACTCGGGCAGTTTCCCCGAGCTGGACCGGGAGACGATCCAACAGCTCCTGGACCTCTGCCGGGAGAAGGCCATCCGCACCCTGCATTTTGAGTGCCACTGGCGCTACCGGGATCAAATCCCCGCCCTGCGGGCGGCCTTTGCCGCCGTGGGGACCACCCTGAAGATCAAAACCGGGGTGGAGACCTTTGACCACGAATTTCGGGAAGAGGTGCTGCGCAAGGGGATCCCGGAGCAGGACCCGGCCCGGATCGCCCGGCAGTTTGACGAGTGCTGCCTGCTCTTTGGCCTGACCGGGCAGACGGCGGAGAGCATGCGAAGGGATGTTGAAACCGGCCTTGCTCATTTTGAGCGGGTCTGTGTGAACCTTTTCGTGGAGAATCAGACCGATCTGAAACCGGACGAAGGGGTGATCCGGGCCTTTACCGAAGCGGTCATGCCCGACTACCTGGAAAACGACCGGGTGGATATTCTGCTGAACAACACGGACTTTGGCGTGGGTGCGCCGGAGGTGGATCATGCCCAATGAACTGCTGCTGGCAGGCTCGGTCCTGCTGATCTACGGGGCGGTGCTGGCGTCCTACCGGATCTTCGGTAAGACCGGCCTGTACGCCATGACCATGGCCGCTACCATTCTGGCCAATGTGGAAGTGCTCATCCTCATCGAGGGCTTTGGGATGGAGCAGACCCTGGGCAACGTTATGTTCGCCTCCACCTATCTGATTACTGATATCCTCAGCGAGAATGAGGGGAAGAAAAGCGCCTCCAGGGCGGTGTGGCTGGGGGTGTTCGCCGCAGTCATTATGATCCTCTTTACCCAGTACTGGCTGCTGTACACCCCTGCGGAAGGGGACTGGGCCTTTGAGCACATCACTGCCATCTTCTCCACCACCCCCCGGATGCTGCTGGCCAGCTTTGTGGGCTATGTGGTCTCCCAGCGGTTCGACGTGTGGCTGTACCACCGCTGGTGGGCCTTCACAACCAGAAAGACGGGGGACAGCAAGGGCTATTTGTGGCTGCGCAACAATGGCTCTACGCTGATCTCTCAAATTCTCAACACCGTGCTCTTTACCCTGCTGGCCTTTGCCGGCTGGTACGACACGCAGACCCTTCTGTCCGTGATGATGACGAGCTATCTGATTTTTATTTTCACCAGCCTCATCGACACGCCCGTTGTCTACCTGGCCCGGGCGATGAAGCAGAAGGGCGTCATTCAGGATTAAAGACTCGAATCCCCATCGTTTTTTCCAGACGATGGGGATTTTTGTGGGCGGGCTTCACGGCGCTGTGTGGGGATCGGGGCTTGCAGAGGGCCTGTCTTTTATGGTACAATAGTTCGATAAAACGAATTGGGGAGGGGAAACCGTGCGCATTTTAGGCATCGACCCGGGCTACGCCATTGTGGGCTTTGGGGTCCTGGAGGCGGACCGGGGACAGGCCCGGCTGGTGCGGTGCGGGGCCATCAACACCCAGGCGGGAGTCCCTATGCCCCGCCGCCTGCTCCAGATCCAGGAGGATATGGAGACCCTCATCCACACCTTTCAGCCTGACGTCATGGCCATTGAAGAGCTCTTCTTCAACACCAACGTGACCACCGGCATCGGCGTGGCCCAGGCTCGGGGGGTGATCCTGGCGGCGGCGGCCAAGCTGGGGGTTGAGATCTTTGAGTACACCCCCTCCCAGGTGAAGCAGGCGGTGGTGGGCTACGGCAAGGCGGAAAAGCGCCAGGTCATGGACATGACCAAGCGGTTGTTAAATCTCTCCGCCGTGCCCAAGCCCGACGACGCGGCCGACGCGGTGGCCCTTGCCCTGTGCCACGCCCGGTCCCACACCTCCCGTTTGTACCAGCGATAAAGAAAGGAGCGTCCTCTGTGTTCTACTATCTCAAGGGGACGGTGGGCCATCTGGCCCCCAACCTGGCGGTCATTGACTGCGGGGGCGTGGGCTACGCCTGCCGCACCACCAGCTACACCCTCTCCACCCTGCAGACAGGGGAGAGAGCTAAGCTCTATACCTATCTGAACGTCCGGGAGGACGCCATGGAGCTCTACGGCTTTGCCTCGGAGAACGAGCGCAACTGTTTTCAGATGCTCATCGGCGTGTCCGGCGTGGGCCCCAAGGCGGCTCTGTCTATCCTGTCCGCCACCACCCCGGAGGGTCTGGCAACCTCCATCATTACCGGCAACGAGAAGGCCCTGATGGTGGCCCAGGGCATCGGCAAGAAGATTGCCCAGCGCATCATTCTGGAACTGAAGGACAAACTCTCCAAGGGCCAGCTCCCGGCAGAGGAGAGCTACGGCGGCACCGGCGTCACGGTGATCCCCCAGGACAAGACCTCCGAGGCCTCCGCCGCCCTGGCTGTCCTGGGCTACAACCCGGCGGAGATTGCCGCCGCCCTGAAGGGGCTGGATCTGGAAAAGCTCACCCTGGAGGAGATCGTCCGTCAGGCCCTGCGCAAAATGGTAAAGTGAGGAGGGGAGCGGCTTGAGCATTGATTTTTCTATGGAACCGGAGGAGGTCCGGGAGCCTCTCATGACCACTTCCCTCCGGCCGGAGGACGAGGGGGAGGGTTCCCTCCGCCCCCGGTCCCTGGCGGAATACATCGGCCAGAAGAAGGCCAAGGACAACCTGTCCATCTTCATCGACGCGGCGAAAATGCGGAACGAACCCCTGGACCATGTTCTCCTCCACGGCCCGCCCGGCCTGGGCAAAACCACCCTGTCGGGCATCATCGCCAACGAAATGGGGGTCAACATCCGCATCACCTCCGGTCCGGCCATTGAGAAGCCCGGCGACTTGGCGGCCCTTCTCACCAACCTGAACGAGAACGATATCCTCTTCGTGGATGAGATCCACCGGCTGAATCGGTCGGTGGAGGAGATCCTCTATCCCGCCATGGAGGACTACGCCATTGATATCATCATCGGCAAGGGACCGTCGGCCAACTCCATCCGGCTGGACCTGCCCAAGTTCACCCTCATCGGGGCCACCACCCGGGCGGGACAGTTGTCCGCCCCCCTGCGGGACCGGTTCGGTGTGATGCTCCGGCTGGAGCTCTACAGCCCGGAGGAACTGGCTCAGATCGTCACCCGCAGCGCGGGCATCCTGCGAGTCCCCATCGAGCCGGACGGCGCGGCCGAGATCGCCAAACGCTCCCGGGGAACCCCCCGTCTGGCCAACCGTCTGCTGCGCCGGGTGCGGGATTTCGCCCAGGTTCGGGCCGGGGGAGTCATCACCCGGGATGTGGCCGACCGGGCGCTGGTTGCCCTGGAGGTGGATCAGTTGGGGCTGGACGAGGTGGACCGGCGGATGCTGCGCAGCATCATTGCCCATTACGGCGGAGGCCCCGTGGGTCTGGATACCCTGGCGGCCACCGTGGGCGAGGAAGCGGTTACCCTGGAAGATGTATACGAGCCATACCTTATGCAAATGGGTTTTCTGACCCGGACGCCCCGGGGGCGGTGCGTCACCCGGCTGGCCTATGAGCATCTGGGTCTGGATTTCCACGGGCAGGAACAGCTGAGGCTTTGAGTGTCAAGGGTTTGCAGGATGCCATGCAAAATCCGATGAAAAAAGTGTACAAAAATGACGCAAATTTTTTGGGAATTCTTATTATTTGGATAATTTCCTTGACTTCTTCTTTGCGGTCAACTATAATGTTTATGAAAAAATTATGAATATGGAATCATTTCCAAACAGCAGTATGACAGACGAAGGCTTATGTGCACGGGTCGTTGACGGCGATCGTGCAGCAGAGGAAACGCTAGTTTTGCGTTATTCCCGGTTGGTCCGGGTGTGCGCCCGCCCCTTTTTTCTGGCGGGCGGCGACAGCGAAGATTTGATTCAGGAGGGAATGCTGGGCCTGCTCTCGGCCATCCGGGAGTACCGGCCTGACCGTGGGACCCAGTTCCGTACCTTTGCAGAGTTATGCATCCGCCGCCGCATCATTTCCGCGGTCAAGCTGGCCGCCGGCGGCAAACATTCCCCGCTGAACAACTATGTTTCCCTCGAACCATCCCTCTTTTTGGCTGACCAGGACATCGCTCCTCTTGGCACGGCATATCAAAAGCAGGGAAACCCCGAAGATGTGGTGATCCGCCAGGAGAGTTTGACCGACCTGGAGGAAGCCATCCAGAAGCAGTTGACCGGCCTGGAAGCCCAGGTTCTGGCCCGGTATCTGGAGGGTGCGTCCTACGCAGAGATTGCTGAAGAGGTACAACGGTCCACCAAGTCGGTGGACAACGCCGTGCAGCGCATCCGGCGCAAGATCGCGCGGCATCTATCCCACGGCGAATACAGCGAAAGCTGATCGCATATTTTATCCAGCCCAGAGAAAACAGGGTTACAAAGTCAAAGAGAGGGTTAAAAGCATGTACGAAGACAAGACTTTAGTATGCAAAGAGTGCGGCAATGAGTTCGTGTTCTCTGCAGGTGAGCAGGAATTTTATGCAGAGAGAGGCTTCCAGAATGAGCCTCAGCGCTGCAAGGCTTGCCGTGACGCTCGCAAGGCTGCTTCCCGTGGCCCCCGTGAGTACTTCACCGCAACTTGTGCATCTTGCGGCGGCGAGGCAAAGGTTCCCTTCGAGCCCAAGTCTGACCGTCCCGTCTACTGCAGCGAGTGCTTCGCTCGCATGAGAGAAGCTTAATTTCTTAGAAATTACGCCAGATTGAGGAACGGCGTCAGAGTGATCTGACGCCGTTCCTTTTTTATGCCGGTTTCTTTGGCGAAAAAAGTGAAAAAAGTGTTAACTTTCGGGCAATTTCTTAACAGATTTATGGAAAAACTCTTGCAAAGGCGGAAAAATACCGGTATAATACAACCATTCAGACTACACACAGGAGAGCAGGAGGAAGCAACTGAATCGCGGATCACGCAGGAGGTGGGTCGATGTTCCGGGTGGGAGATAAGATCGTCCATCCCATGCACGGCGCTGGGATCGTAGACGAGATCGTAACACGAAAGGTGAACGGCGTCCTTCGGGACTACTACAGCCTCCGTTTGCCTGTGGGCGGCATGCTGGTGATGATTCCCACCGAAAACTGCGGGGAGATCGGCGTTCGCGCTGTTCTCACGGCGGAGGAAGCCGACCGGGTCCTGAGTGAGATTGCCGGCATCCAGGTGGAGCTGGAACCTAACTGGAACCAGCGCTACCGGGAGAACATGCTGCGGCTGAAAAGCGGCGACCTGCTGGAAGTGTCCAAGGTGGTCAAATGCCTCATGCTGCGGGACAGTCGGCGGGGGTTGTCCACCGGAGAGCGAAAGATGCTCCACTCGGCCAAGCAGATCCTCATCTCCGAGATCAGTATGGCCCAGGACATTCCCTATGGGGAGGCGGAGCTTCGCATCAACAAGGCCCTGTGAGCACAATACGTACGGAACAAAGCAGAAACCGAGAGAGAAAAAGGAGCCAACCGGCTCCTTTTTTGGACTGTCGAAAAGGAGGACACCATGGGTTTTCTGGAAAAACTGTTTGGCAAGGACAAAAAGACGACGCCTTTCTGCACCGCAGTGGTGGTGGCAGGGGGGAAGGCAACCCGGATGGAAGGCGTGGATAAGATCCTCACGCCCATGGGGGGGGAACCGCTGATCCTCTACGCCCTGGAGCCCTTTCAGGATTCCGACCTGGTGGACGAGATCGTCATTGTGGCCCGGGAGGACCTGATGGTGCCCATCGGCAATTTGTGCAGCCGGAAGGGGATCACCAAGGTCCGCCGGGTGGTCAACGGCGGCGCCACCCGTCCGGAGTCCGTCCTGGCCGGTATCCGGGCGGCCGACCCCGGGGCGGATCTCATTGCCATCCACGACGGCGCCCGGCCCTTTATTACCCGGGAAATCATTGAGGACACCATTCGGACGGCCCGCCGCTGCTCCGCTGCGGCTCCGGCCATCCCCGTGAAGGACACCATCAAGCGGGCCAGGGACGGGATCGTCACCGAGACCCCCGACCGGTCGGAGCTCTTCGCTGTCCAGACCCCGCAGATTTTTGAGACCTCCCTCATCAAAGCGGCTGTGGGCAAGGCCATTGAGGAGGGGGCGTCCATCACCGATGACTGCTCGGCGGTGGAGCGGCTGGGCTTTCCGGTGAAGCTCACCCAGGGCAGCGAGGAGAATATCAAGATCACCACGCCCCGGGACCTCCTCCACGGCGAGGCCATTTTGGCGGAAAGGATGGGACTGTGACATGCGGATTGGACATGGATATGACGTACACCGGTTGGTTCCCGGCCGGAAGCTGATTCTGGGCGGGGTGGAGATCCCCCATCATCTGGGGCTCCTGGGCCACTCGGACGCCGACGTGGCCGCCCACGCCCTTATGGACGCCCTGCTGGGGGCGGCCGCCCTGGGGGATATCGGCCAGCATTTTCCCGACAATGACCCGGCCTATGCCGGCAGCGACAGCCTGGTCCTGCTGGGGAAGGTCATGGATCTGCTGGCCAGGGAGGGCTGGCGGGTGGAGAACGTGGATGTGACCATCCTGGCCCAGAAGCCCAAGCTCATGCCCCACATCCCCCAGATGCGCCAGAATTTCTCCCGGGCCATGGGACTTCCGGTGACCGCCATCAGCGTGAAGGCCACCACGGAAGAGCGGCTGGGCTTCACCGGCGCCGAGCAGGGCATCGCCGCCCACGCGGTGGCGCTGATTGAGACCCTGGATCGGTAAAATCAGACACAAAACTTTCTCCCGTACATAAGATGGGTGCGGGAGGAGTTTCTTTATTTCCATTGGGCCGGATACGCCGGCTCCAAGGCCCTCCTGACGGAGGTTTCCAATTATGTTTTATCTCATCATGTGCCGCTCGCTGACCCATGCGCAGCGAATTGCCAATGGACTGGAACGGGCCGGGATTCCCGCCCGTATCCTGCGCTCTCCGGTGGAGATCTCCCCCAGTGGGTGCAGCCATTCGGTGAGGATCCCCGCCCAGAGCCTGTCCCGAACTTTGACGGTTCTCAATCGGATGCGCCTGCCTTACCTGGGGATCTATGTGAGCGCAGCGGGGTATGGCTACCGGGAGGTGGAACCGTGATCTATCTGGACAGCGCTGCCACGACCTTCCAAAAGCCTCCCACTGTGGTTCGCGCCATGAACGAGGCCATGGATACCATGACCAGTCCGGGCCGAGGGGATTATGGCCCCTCCGCCCGGGCGTCCCAGACCCTGCTTACCCTCCGGGAGGAGGCGGCCGCATTGTTCCACGTGGGGGACCCTGAACGGGTGGTGCTCACCACCAGCGCTACCCACGGACTGAACATCGCCATCCGAACCCTGGTCCGCCCGGGCAGTACCGTCCTTCTGACCGGTCTGGAGCACAACGCGGTGACCCGGCCGCTGGCGGCCATTCCGGGGGTCCGGCTGCGGACCATCCGAACGCCGCTGTTCCGGCCGGATCTGTTTCTGGCAGAACTGGACCGGCAGCTGGACCAGGGGGCGGATGTGATGATCTGCACCCACGTGTCCAACGTGTTCGGCTATATCCTGCCTGTGAAGGAGATTGCCGCCCGGTGTCGGGAGCGGGAGATCCCCCTCATTGTGGACGCGTCCCAGTCGGCGGGGCTGCTGCCTATCGACCTGGAGGGGTGGGGAGCAGAGTTTGTGGCCATGCCCGGGCATAAAGGACTCTATGGTCCCCAGGGTACCGGCCTGCTCCTGTGCAGAGCCACAGGAGAGCCCATCCTGGAGGGTGGGACGGGAAGTGAATCCCGCCGCCAGGAAATGCCAGAGTTTCTTCCGGACCGGCTGGAGGCGGGGACCCACAACGTTCCCGGCGCGGCCGGACTTCTGGCCGGACTGCGCTTCGTCCGCCGGAAACGGTCGGATGTGCTACTCCACCATGAGGTACACCTGAAAGACCTGGCGGCCGAAGGGCTGGCCAAGGAGCCCGGGGTCCAGGTTTTCCGCAGCCGGGCCCATCAGAGCGGGGTTCTCTCCTTCCGTATGCTGGGAAAAGACCCCGGCCAGGTGGGGGATTGGCTGAGTCAGCGGGGGGTGGCCCTCCGGGCGGGGCTCCACTGCGCCCCGGCCGCCCATGAGACGGCCGGCACCCTGGAGACCGGCACCCTGCGTCTGAGTTTTTCTGCCTTCAACACGCCCAAGGAGGTGGAGAGGTTCCTTCGAATCATGGCCCGCCTCCGATGAGCGGAAGGGAAAGCGCTTCGGCTTGCCGGGGCGCTTTTCCTATGGGGAAAAGCGGAAAATTCCTGGCCCGGCGGGGTTGTAAATAGGCTGGAAATACAGTATAATAACTTGAATTACCATCGAATACTTGGCGGGGTGTACCCTTTTGCCGTTCATGGAAAATTTGGGACAGGAGGTGTGAGGTTCTATGATGTCGATTTTTGAGTACATAACCACGGCGGTGGGATATCTTCGCCTGATCACGATTTCCGATATGATCGACATCGCCATCCTGTCGTATGTCATCTACAAGGGCATCAATATCCTCCAGCGGACCAACGCGGCCAAGGTGGCCAAGGCCCTGCTGCTTCTCTTCGTGGTTATGTGGCTGTCCTATCAGTTCAACCTGAACGCCATTAACTTTGTTCTGAGCAAAGCGGTAGAACTGGGGCTTCTGGCGCTGGTCATCATTTTCCAGCCGGAGATCCGGCGGTTCCTGGAACGGATCGGCAGCAATAATGTCTACCGCATCTTCCGCAGCAATACCCCCACCAACGACCTGGAGACCGCCATCAACGAGACAGTGGCGGCGTATGGGGAGATGTCCAAAAACAAGGTGGGCGCCCTCATGGTCTTCGAGCGGGACACCGACCTGTCCAACGTCATCTCCTCGGGCACCGCCTTCCAGTCCTCGGTCACCAGCGAGCTTCTGAAGAATATCTTCTTCCCCAAGGCCCCTCTTCACGACGGCGCCGTGGTGGTCCGCCAGGGCAAGATCGTGGCCGCCGGCTGCATGCTCCCCATGTCGGAGAGCATGAATCTGAGCAAGGAGCTGGGTATGCGTCATCGGGCCGGTCTGGGCATGAGCGAACGGTCCGACGCGGTGGTGGCCATCGTCTCGGAGGAGACCGGCGCCATCTCCGTGGTGGTTCACGGCAACCTCCGCCGGCATCTGTCTCCGGAGACCCTGGGCCGCGTCCTGCGCAACGAACTGCTGCCCCAAGAGGAGGTCGTTTCCGATAAGATCCGCAAGCGGGCCGGGTTCTTCCGGCGAGGGAGGTCGGCAAACCGTGAAAAACAGTAAGAAAAACCGCAAGATGGTCAACATGGCCCTGGCGGTCCTCCTTGCCTTCGGCCTGTGGTTCTACGTGATCAACGTGGAGAACCCCACGGGCAGCGCCAATCTGCGGGATCTTCCCGTGGAGCTCCAAGGTGAGTTCCAACTGGCGGAAGCGGGCCTTATGGTGACCGATGTGAGCCAGGAGACCATGAATGTGAAGGTCACCGGCAAGAAAAAGACCCTGATGAAACTGGATAAGAAAAACGTCTCTCTGTCGGTGGACGTGTCTTCCATCACCGGGGAAGGGGAGCATGACCTGATCTGCAAAGCAACCTTTCCTGCCCATATCAACACCGACAACGTCGCCGTTTCCAGTTGGAGCGAGATGAAGGTCACGGTCACCGTGGAGAAAAAGGGGACCAAGACCATCGAGGTCCGGGGAGAGTTCATCGGCACCGAGGCGGAAGGCTGCCTGGCCGGTACCGTAACCACCGATCCCGGAGAACTGGAACTGACAGGACCGGAAGACAAACTGGCGCAGATTGACTACGCCCAGGTGCAGGTGGGCGGCGAATCGGTCAGCGACACCATCGTGGAGCAGGCCCCGGTTGTCTTCATGGACAAGAACGGCGTTCCGGTGGAGAATTTGGAAAACATCACCAGCAGCGCCACCGAGGTGGAAATCACCGTGCCGGTCCGCCGGGTGGTCAACATCCCTCTGACCGTTACCTTTCAGGACGGCGGCGGCGCCACCAGCCAGGATGTGACCTATGAGATCACCCCGGCTTCCGTTACCGTGACGGCAGAGAACAGGGAGAAGCTGCCCGCGTCAATCTCTCTGGGTGAGATTGACCTGAGCCAAGTCTACGGCGACACCTCTTATTCTATGCCCATTCGGCTTCCTCACGGGATCACGGCCTGGGGGGCGTCCAGCTATGCATCGGTGTCTGTGTCCCTGGACAAACTGGCCAGCCGTCAGATCGCCACGGGAAATATTAATTTGACCAACGTGCCGGAGGGCTATGCAGCCAGCCTGGTGAGTCCCAAGCTTTACGTCTGGGTCCGGGGAACCCCCAGCCAGGTCAGCAAGCTGACGGCGGATGAGATCGCCGTGGAAGTGGATCTGTCCGGGGCAGCCCTGGGGGACGAGCTGCAGAGACTCCCCGCCACAGTCTCCCTTGCGGAAGGGAACCTGACGGATATGGGCATCGTGGGGACCCGATACAGCGTAGCCCTGCGGCTGACCCCTTCCTCGTAAACAAACCATCATCTGTTTATGCCGCGAAAGGCGGCGGAATGGAGGCTTTGATATGGAACAAATCGCAGTGGTAAAAAAGGTGCTGGAAAACGGCATGGCACAGATCGCGGTGGAGCGGGAGACTGCCTGCGGCGCCGCCCACAGCTGCGCCGACTGCGCCGGCTGTGAGAAGATGATGACCAACACCCATACCGTGGTGACGGCCTTCAACGATGTGCAGGCCGGCAAGGGCGACGTGGTCAAGGTGCGCAGTGAGAACGCCACCTTCTTCAAGACCGCCGCCATCGTGTATATCCTGCCGCTGATCCTGGCCATGGTCTTTTACTTTGTGGCCGTGGGCGCCGCCATGGGAGAAGGACTTCAGGTTCTTCTGGCCTTTGTGGGCTTTGCGGCGGGCATTCTGGTCGCCGTGGGCTGGGACCGCCACATGAAGAAGCAAAACGGGCTGCGTTTCCACATCGTGGAAATCAAGCGGGCATGTTCGGGTACGTAAGAGCCGCCACCAGCGTGCTCAGCCCGGAGGATGCCCAGCGATATCAAGGGGTCTACTGCGGCCTGTGCCGGACGCTGGGGGGGCGGTACGGCCGGAGAGCCCAGATGATCCTCAACTACGACTTCGTCTTTCTGGCCATGCTGTTGGCCCAGCCCGGGATGGAGAGCGACTTTTCCCTTTGCACCTGTCCCGCCAAGCCCTGGAAGAAAAAGGCCTGCTGGACGGTCAACCCCGCCCTGGAGGCGGCGGCCGACGCCAGCGTGATCCTCACCTGGTGGAAGCTCCAGGACTCCATCCGGGACGGGGACTGGAAGGAGCGGGCGGCCGGGAAGTCGGCCTGCCTGGCCCTCAAGAGCCATTATGAGAAGGCCGCGGCCTTCCGTCCGGACTTTGACCGGACGGTGCAGAGCTGCCTGGAGGAGCTCCACCGGTTGGAGGAGGCCAACACCCCCTCCCTGGACCGGCCGGCGGATACCTTCGCCCGGATTCTCCAGGGGGCGGCCACCCACATGGAACCTGCCGCCCGGGCCAGCGCCGTGAGCCAAATTCTCTACCACGTGGGCCGGTGGATCTATCTGACCGACGCCTGGGACGACCTGGAGGAGGACCGAAAGACCGGCGGCTATAACCCGGTTCTGGCCCGGTACGGCCAGGAGGCCCAGGACCAGAAAGACCACCTGCGGGACACCATGCACGCCTCTCTGGGTATTGCGGACACGGCCTACTCCCTCCTGGACTGGGGGGAGTGGGAGGGCCTTCTGGGCCACATCCTGCACACAGGCCTCCCTGCGGTGGAGGAAGCGGTCTTCACCGGCCAGTGGAAACAGAGACAGAAACGAAACCAACGAACCAATCACAAGGAGACTATTCTATGAACGATCCCTATGCCGTGTTGGGCGTCAGTTCTTCTGCCAGCGATGAGGAGATCAAGAAAGCCTATCGGGAGCTGGTGAAGAAATATCACCCTGACAACTATGCCAATAACCCCTTGGCCGACCTGGCCGAAGCCAAGATGAAGGAAGTCAACGAAGCCTATGACGCCATTGTGAAGATGAGGACCCAGGGCGGCGGCTACCAGTCCTCCGGCAGAACCGGCTACGGCGGGGGATACCAGCAGAGCGGCGGTTACAACCAGAGTGGAGGCTCCAGCTATGCCCATGTCCGCCAGCTCATCAACCAGAACAACCTGGCCGAGGCCGAGCGTATTCTGCGCTCCTCCCAGACCAACTCCGCCGAGTGGTACTATCTCATGGGGATGGTGTCCTATCGCCGGGGCTGGCTGGACGACGCCCGCCAGAACTTCTGGACGGCCTGCAGCATGGACCCCAACAACATGGAATACCGCCAGGCCATGAACAGCATGAATATGAACATGAACCGAGGCGCTTATCACAACAACAACAACGACTTGTGCACCCTGTGCACGACCCTGTACTGCATGAATTGCCTGTGTGATTCCTGCAACTGATCTTCGCGCATTCTTCGGCCCGGACCGCGGGCCGATTGACAACAATAAACGAGGTGTTTCTCTTGATTCGAAGTATGACGGGCTACGGCCGGGGCGAAGCAGTTCTCCATGACCGTGCCATCACCGTGGAGCTCCGGTCCGTGAATAACCGATATCTGGACTGCTCCGTGAAGATCCCCAGACTGTACGTCTTTGCCGAGGAGACCATCAAGTCTCAGGTTCAGAAGAGCGTGGGCCGCGGCAAGCTGGACGTTTTCGTGACCATCGACAGCACGGCCGCCGACAAGGTGGCCGTGACCCTGAACAAGCCTGTGGCCGACGGCTACTACAACGCCCTGCTCCAGATGCGGGACGCCTACGGCCTCCGGGACGATATTTCCGTGTCCCTCCTGTCCCGGTTCCCCGATGTATTCCTGGTGGAAAAGGAGCAGGGGGACGCCGACGTGATCGCCGGGGATATTGCCCAGGTCCTGACTGTGGCTTTGGAGGATTTCAACGCCATGCGGGAGCGGGAAGGGGCCAAGCTGGCTGAGGACGTCCGGACCAAGGCCGCCAACATCACCGCCCTTCTGGCCCAGGTGGAGGAGCGCTCTCCTGCCACCGTGGCCGAGTACCGGGAAAAGCTCCGCCTTCGGATGGAGGAAGTCCTGGCCAACACCCAGCTGGACGAGAGCCGCATCCTCACCGAGGCGGCCATCTTTGCCGATAAAGTGGCTGTGGACGAGGAGACTGTCCGCCTCCGCAGCCACCTGTCTCAGCTGGACGATATGCTCGCCAAAGGCGGCGCTATCGGCCGCAAGCTGGACTTCCTGATCCAGGAGTTCAACCGGGAGGCCAACACCATCGGCTCCAAGTGCAGCGACGTGGAAATGGCCCGCATGGTGGTGGAGATCAAGGGCGAGATCGAGAAGATCCGCGAGCAGGTCCAGAATATTGAGTGATCGGGAGGCAGTCTCGTGAAGCTGATCAACATCGGATTTGGCAATATGATCTCCGCCAGCCGTCTGGTGGCCGTGGTGAGCCCTGACTCGGCGCCCATCAAGCGCATGGTTCAGGAGGCCCGGGAACGGGGCAACCTGATCGACGCGTCCTACGGCCGCCGCACCCGGGCGGTCCTGATCACAGACAGCGACCATATTGTCCTCTCCGCGCTGCAGCCGGAAACGGTGGCAGGCCGCCTGAACGGCCGCGAAGAGGCAGCAGGGGAGGAAGAAGAATGAATCAAAAAGGTACCCTTATCGTGCTCTCCGGGTTTTCCGGCGTGGGCAAGAATACCGTCATCACCCAGGTCTTGGCCCAGCGGCCGGACATCCACTATTCCGTCTCCTTTACCACCCGGGCTCCCCGGGAAGGGGAAGTAGACGGCGTGAACTATAACTTTGTCACCCGGGAGGACTTCCAGGCTCGCATTGCGCGGGGAGAATTCCTGGAGTACGCCGAGTACAACGGCAACTTCTACGGCACCTCCATGAAGGTCATCCGGGATAACCTGGACCGGGGCACCGACGTGCTCCTGGAGATCGAGGTGAAGGGCGCGGCCGCCGTCATGGCCAAGATGCCCGAGGCCGTGTCCGTCTTCCTGGTGCCCCCCTCCTTTGACGAGCTGTCCAAGCGGCTCCACGCCCGGGGCACCGACGACGAGGAAACCATCCAAAAGCGGCTGGCCATCGCCCGTCAGGAGGCCAAAGAAGTGAAGAATTATGAATACATCGTCGTCAACGACACGGTGGACCACGCGGTGCAGGAGTTCTTTTCCATCCTCACCGCCGAAGGCTGCCGGAAGGAAAGACGGATCCATTTAGTAGAAGGAGTGTAATGTTTTATGTTGCTGTATCCCGCCATGAATGAACTGTTAGCCCAGGTGCCCAGCCGCTATAAGCTGGTGAACGTGGTGGCCGCCCGGGCCCGTCAGATCGCCAACGAGGCCGAGGAGCAGGGCCTGATGCTGGAGGACAAGACCGTCAGCATCGCCGTCCGGGAGATCGCCGAGGGCAAGCTCCCCCAGGAACCGGCGGCGGAGGAAGCCCCCCTGGAAGAGGAAGAAGAGTTCCTGCCGGAAGCCGAGTAACCGCCCCTGAGGAGAAGAAGGAGAGGGCACGCCCATGAACATCGCCAAGATCGCCCTTTCCGCCGCTACCTTTGCCATTGACCGGCCCTACTCCTACCGGGTCCCCCCCCAGCTGGCGGACCGGTTGGAGCCGGGGATGCGGGTGCTGGTTCCCTTCGGCACGGGCAACCGCCCCTGCGAGGGCCTGGTTCTCTCCCTGGAAGAAGGGGAGACCGGGAAGCTGAAGCAGATCCGCACCCTTCTGGACGAGACCCCGGTCCTGAGCCAGGAGGCTATTCGCCTGGCCCTCTGGATGCGGGAGCGGTTCTTCTGCACCGTCTACGCCGCCGCCATGACCATGCTGCCCACGGGCCTTTGGTATGTGCTGAAGGACGGGTACACCCTGGCGGAAGGGGTGGACCGGGAGGCGGCCTTCGCCTGGGCGGAGGACAACCCCAAGGCCCGCCGGCTGGTGGAGATCCTCTTTGCCAACGGCGGCCGGATCGACCTGGATCAGCTGAAAGCCATCCCCGACCTGAAGGACCCCCGGGGGGCCTTTCGGGAGATGGAGAAGGCCGGCCTGGTGGTCAAGGGGGCCAGCGCCCGTCGGAAGGTGGGGGACAAGACCGAGAAGGTGGCCCGGCTGGCCGTGGAGCCCACCGAGGCCATGGCTCTGGTGACCCCTAAGCGGAAATCGGCTCCCATGCGGTACGCCGTCACGGAGCTGCTCTGTAGCCTGGGCAGCGCCAGCGCAAAAGAGCTGTGCTACTTCACCGGCGCGTCCATGCAGACGGTGAAGGGCCTGGCCAGGAGCGGCGTGCTCACCCTGGAGGAACAGGAAGTCTTTCGGCACGAACTGCCGGAGGCAGGGGAGACCCAGCCCCTGTCGGCTCTCAACCACCAGCAGCGGTCGGCCTTTCAGGGGCTGGATGGCCTGCTTCGGAGAAAAGAGCCTGCGGCGGCCCTCCTCTACGGGGTCACCGGCAGCGGCAAGACCCAGGTCTATCTCCACCTCATCCAGTCTGTGCTGGACCAGGGGAGAGGGGCCATCGTCATGGTGCCGGAAATTGCCCTGACCCCCAGCTTATTACAGACCTTTCTGGCCCATTTCGGCCGTCAGGTGGCGGTTCTCCACAGCTGCCTGCCCACCGGGGAGAGATATGACGAATGGAAGCGGGTGCGGGAAGGCCTGGCCAAGGTGGTCATCGGCACCCGTTCCGCCGTGTTTGCCCCTCTGCCCGACCCGGGCCTTATCATCCTGGACGAGGAGCAGGAGGGAAGCTACCAGTCGGAGAGCATGGTGCGCTACCATGCCCGGGAGGTGGCCAAGTTCCGCTGCACCCAGCACGGGAGTCTCCTCCTGCTGGGGTCGGCCACCCCAGGGGTGGACAGCCGGTACGCCGCCGAGACCGGACAGTACCATCTCTTCACCCTGAACAAACGATACAACGACCAGGCGCTGCCCCAGGTGTACATCACCGACATGAAGGAGGAACTGCGCCAGGGAAATGCCTCGGGCCTCTCCCAGCGTCTGCGGGAGGAGCTGGAGGAAAACCTCCGGCGGGGAGAACAGAGCATTCTCTTCCTGAACCGCCGGGGCAACAGCCGTATGGCGGTCTGCGGAGACTGCGGGGAGGTCCCCACCTGCCCCCGCTGCTCGGTTCACCTGACCTACCACAGCGCCAACGGCCGCCTCATGTGCCACTACTGCGGCCATTCCGAGGCCCTGCCCGACCTGTGCCCCAAGTGCTATGGCCGCCTGCGGTTCGTGGGCATGGGGACCCAAAAGCTCCAGGAGGAGCTTCAGGTGCGCTATCCCGAGGCCGAGGTCATGCGCATGGACGCGGACACCATCAGCGCTACCCAATCCCACGAGGTCCTGCTGGACCGGTTCCGCAAAAAGCGCATCCCCATTCTCCTGGGGACCCAGATGGTGGCCAAGGGCCTGGATTTCCCCAACGTGACCCTGGTGGGGGTGGTGGACGCGGACCTGTCCCTGTACGCGGACAGCTACCGGGCCGCCGAGCGGACCTTTTCCCTGCTGACCCAGGTGGTTGGCCGGGCAGGCCGGGGAGAAAAGCCCGGCCGGGCGGTCCTCCAGACCTGGACCCCCGACAACGATGTGATCCGTCTGGCCGCCCGCCAGGACTACGACGCCTTCTATGAGGGCGAGCGGGAGATGCGGCGGATGCTCCGGTTCCCGCCCTTTACCGACCTCTTTCGGATCACCGTTTCGGGACCGGAAGAAAACCAGGTCCTGCGGCTGTGCGCCGTTCTGCGGCGAAGCCTGGAGCCCTGGATGTGGGAGCGTCGGGCCGGCGGTCAGGAGACCGAAGTGCTGGGTCCTGCCCCTGCCGGTGTTTTGAAAGTCAACAACCGTTACCGGTACTGTATTATAGTCAAGAGCCGGAACGATAAAGATACCCGGGCGATTCTCGCCCAAGTCATCCGAATGGCCCAGCAAGACAAGGTCAATCGGGGACTCTCCGTCCTGATGGATGTGAATCCTATGGACTAATTTATTGAATAGGAAGGAACGAAGAATTATGATTAAGACCATTCTGCAGAAGGAAGATCCCGCCCTGCATAAAGTATGCCACCCCATCACCAACTTCGACGCCAAGCTCCACACCCTGCTGAAGGACATGACCGACACCCTGAAGGATTCCGGCGGCCTGGGCCTGGCTGCCCCCCAGATCGGCATCCTGCGCCGTGTCGTCATCGTCATGGACGACGATGAGCAGTATCTGGAGCTCATCAACCCTGAGATCGTCAGCGAGGAAGGCGAGCAGGAGGGGTTCGAGGGCTGCCTGTCCCTGGCCGGTATGTACGGCATTGTGAAGCGCCCCATGAAGGTCAAGGTGAAGGCCCAGGACCGCTATGGCAACCCCGTGGAGTATGAGCGGGAAGGCATCACCGCCCGGTGCTTCTGCCACGAGACCGAGCATCTGGACGGCCATATGTATTATGAGAAGTGCGGACGCCTGTTCACCGAGGCTGAGATCGACGAAATGCTGGAAAAGGGTGAGCTGGAGGAAGCAGAGGAAGAATGAGAATTCTCTTTATGGGCACGCCGGACTTTGCCGTGCCTTCCCTGAACGCCCTGATGGACGCCGGTCACGAGATTGTCGGCGTCTTTACCCAACCTGACAAGCCCAAGAACCGGGGCATGAAGCTCCAGGCTCCCCCTGTGAAGGTGTGCGCCCTGGAGCACGACATCCCCGTCTTCCAGCCCACCAAGCTCCGGGACGGCACCGCTCTGGAGATGATCCAGGGTCTGGCCCCCGAGCTTATCGTAGTGGCGGCCTATGGCCGCATTCTGCCCCAGGAGATTCTGGACTATCCCAAACTGGGCTGTATCAACGTCCACTCCTCCCTGCTGCCCAAGTACCGGGGTTCCGCCCCCATCCACTGGGCCATCCTAAACGGAGACCAGGAGAGCGGCGTGACCATCATGCACATGGCCCTGGCCCTGGACGCCGGAGACATCATCGCCCAGAGCGTTACCCCCATCGACCCTGATGAGACTGTGGAGAGCCTCCATGACCGTCTGGCCCAGATGGGCGCGGCGCTGCTGGTGGAGACCGTGGAGAAGATCGGGGACGGCACCGCCGTCCGCACCCCCCAGGAGGAGGACAAGGTGACCCTGGCTCCCATGCTCAGCCGGGCCCTGTCCCCTATGGACTGGAACCGGACCGCCCGGGAGCTTCACAACCAGGTCCGCGGCCTGATTCCCTGGCCTGCGGCCGTCACTGAGCTGAATGGGACCCGCTGCAAGATCTTTTCTACCTCCGTACTGGAGGAGACCACTGGCAAGGCCCCCGGCGCAGTGATCGCCGCCGATAAAAAGGGCCTGAAAATTGCCTGCGGGGACGGTACTGTTCTGCAGATCAACGAACTCCAGGCCGACGGCGGAAAGCGCCTGAAGGCTGCCGACTATCTGCGGGGCCATCCCATTCCGGTTGATTGATTTGATTCATTGAAGAAAAGGATAGAAAGGAGGGACGGATTATGTCCGCAAGAGAAGCGGCCCTGCTGACCTTAGTCGCCATGGAGCGGCAGAAGGCATGGTCCAACGGACACCTGAAAAAAGTGATCCGGGACGCCAATCTGGACCGGCGGGACGCCGCCTTGGCCACCCGTCTCTGCTTCGGCGTCCTGCAAAATAAAATGCTGCTGGACTACTACCTCCAGCAGTATTCCACCATGAAATTGGCAAAAATGGAGAGCAAGGTCCTGGGAAACCTGCGCTTAGGACTTTACCAAATGCTCTTTATGACGAAAATACCGGCCAACGCTGCCGTCAGCGAGGCGGTGGAGCTGACCAAGAAACACTGCAAGAACCCCCGGGCCGGGGGAATGGTCAACGGCATCCTCCGCAACATCGCCCGGCATCTGGACGAGCTGCCCACCATCGACCGAACCGACCCTGTGGCCTACCTGTCCCTGCTCTACAGCCACCCCCGGTGGCTGGTGGAGGAGTTTGACCGCCGTCTGCCCCCGGGCGAGGCGGAGAAGCTCCTCCAGTGGGACAACAGCGAGCCTCCCGTCACCGTCCAGGTGAACACCTGCCGGGCCACTGCCTCGGAGGTTATCGCCTCCCTGGAGGAGGAGGGGGTCACGGTTCGGAAGCACCCTTGGCTGCCCGGTTGCCTGATCCTGTCCGGCACCGGCGATCTGGCCGAGCGGACGGCCTATGTCAAGGGCCTGCTCTACGCCCAGGACCCGGCGGCCAAGCTGGCCGTTCTGGCGGCGGGACTCACCCCCGGCCAGAAGGTTCTGGACGCCTGCGCCGCGCCCGGCGGCAAGTCCTTCGCCTCTGCCATGGTCATGGGGGACCGGGGGGAGATCCGCGCCTGCGATCTCCACGCCCACAAGAAGGGACTCATCGAGGCCGGGGCCAACCGTCTGGGCCTGACCTCCATCACCGCTCAGGTGGTGGACGGCAAAAAGCCCAGGAAGGGCTGGGAGGAGACCTTTGACACCGTCATTGCCGACGTGCCCTGCTCCGGTCTGGGCGTCATCCGCAAGAAGCCCGAGATCCGCTACAAGACCCTGGAGGAAGTGGCGGGCCTGCCCCAGATCCAGACCGATATCCTGGACAACGTCTCCCGATATGTCCGCCCCGGCGGGGTCCTGCTTTACTCCACCTGCACCCTGCGGAAGGAGGAGAACGAGGACGTGGCCCGGGCCTTCCTGGCCGGCCATCCCGACTTCGCCTCGGAGGGCTTTACCCTGCCTGGCCCCATCGGGGAGGTAGCGGAGGGCCAGTGTACCCTTTGGCCCCAGCGGACAGAGACCGACGGCTTCTTCATTGCCAAGTTCCGCAAGGCGGGAAAGGAGGAAACGGCCCATGACTGACCTGAAGTCCATGACCCCGGAAGAGCTCACCCAATGGTGCAAGGAGCAGGGACAGCCTGCTTTCCGGGGGAAGCAGATCTTCCAGTGGTTCAGCCGGGGCGTGGAGTCCGTGGAGGAAATGACCAACCTGCCCAAGGCCCTGCGGGAAAAAATCGCCCGGGAATGCGCCTTTACCCCCCCGGTGGTGGAGCGAAAACAGGTATCAAACCAGGACGGCACCATAAAATATCTGTGGAGACTGGCCGACGGCAACTGCATTGAGACCGTTCTCATGCGCTACCATCACGGCAACTCGGTCTGCATTTCCTCCCAGGTGGGCTGCGCCATGGGCTGCGCCTTCTGCGCCTCCACCCTGGGCGGCCGGGTGCGAAATCTGACGGCGGCAGAGCTGCTGGATCAGGTGATCTTTACCCAGAAGGACTCCGGCTATCCCATCTCCAATATCGTCCTCATGGGGATTGGAGAGCCTCTGGATAACTATGACAACGTGAAAAAGTTCCTCACCCTGGTGAATCACCCGGACGGGGTGAATATCGGCATGCGCCACATCTCCCTGTCCACCTGCGGTCTGGTCAAGGGCATCGACCGACTGGCCGAGGAGGGCCTGCAGCTCACTCTGTCGGTCTCCCTCCACGCCCCCGACGACGAGACCCGCAGCAGTATCATGCCCGTGAACCGGGCCACCGGCGTGGATGAACTCTTTGCCGCCTGTCACCGGTATTTCCAAAAGACAGGCCGGCGGATTTCCTATGAATACGCATTGATCGACGGGGTCAACGACACCCCCCGCCACGCCGCCCTCCTGGGGGACCGGCTGGAGGGGACTGTGGCCCACGTCAACCTCATTCCCCTGAATCACGTGGAGGAAAGCCCCTTAAAGCCCAGTACCCACGTAGCTGCCTTCCAGAAGCAACTGGAAAAACGGGGGATTACCGCCACCGTTCGGCGGCGGTTGGGCAGCGACATCGACGCATCCTGCGGACAGCTGCGCCGGAAAGCCATGAAGGCGGCCGGCCAGAAGGACCGGGGATGAGCGAAAGGAGTGGATCTGTATGGTTTCCCTATGGGGACTGACCGACAGAGGATTGGTTCGTCGGAATAATCAGGACGCCTGCGCCTACGCGGCCAAGGAAGGAGAGTACGCCTGGGCCGTGGTATGCGACGGTATGGGCGGCGCGGCCGCCGGAGATCTGGCCAGCGCCATGGCCGTGTCCCGCTTCCAGAACCACATGGTTTGCCTGGAGGAGCCTGAGGAATACCAGGAGGAGGGCCAGCTGCTGGTCCAGGCTGCGGAGGCGGCCAACCGGGCCGTGTATCTGAAGGCCAGCGCCAACCGGGCTTACGCCGGCATGGGCACTACCCTGGTGGGCGCCCTCCTGCGGGAAAACACCCTCTGGGTGGTCAACGTGGGGGACAGCCGGGCCTATCACATCACCAAGGAAGCCATACAGCGGATCACCCGGGATCATTCCGTGGTGGAGGATTTGGTGCAAAAGGGGGAGATCACCCTCGAGGAAGCCCGGCATCATCCCCAGAAAAACCTGATCACCCGGGCCCTTGGTACCACAAGGCAAGTCAAAGTGGACCTGTTCCAGCGGAATGTGAAGGAGGGCGACGCCATCCTTCTCTGTTCGGATGGATTGGTCAATGAGGTTACGGACGGGGATATCTGGAAAGAGACCCTGGCCGGAGGCACGCCGGAGGAGATCTGCCGGCGGCTCCTGGACCGGACGCTGGCAGAAGGCGCGCCGGATAACGTGACCATCGTACTCTTTCAACTGTAAAAAAGGAGTGTGTTACCATGGATCAATACATCGGTAAAATGCTCGATAACCGGTATGAAATCCTCGACGTGATCGGGGTAGGGGGAATGGCGGTGGTCTACAAGGCGTACTGCCATCGGCTCCACCGCTTCGTAGCCATCAAGGTTCTGAAAAAGGATCTGGCCTCCGACGCGGAGTTCCGCCGCCGCTTCCACGAGGAGGCCCAGGCGGTCGCCATGCTCTCCCATCCGAATATCGTTTCCGTTTACGACGTCAGCCGGGGCGATGACCTGGACTATATCGTCATGGAGCTCATTGACGGGATTACCCTCAAGCAGTATATGCAGAAGAAGAACGGAAGCCTCAACTGGAGGGAATCCCTGTATTTCATCACCCAGATCGTCCGTGCCCTGGGTCACGCCCACGGTAGGGGGATCATCCACCGGGACATCAAGCCCCAGAACATCATGGTCCTGCGGGACGGCAGCGTGAAGGTGGCTGACTTCGGCATCGCCCGGGTCATGTCCGCCGCCCAGACCACCCTTACCCAGGAGGCTCTGGGCTCCGTTCACTATATCTCCCCTGAGCAGGCCAGGGGCAGCCACATCGACGCCCGGGCGGATATCTACTCTGCCGGTGTGGTTCTCTACGAGATGCTCACCGGCCGCCTGCCCTTCGACGGGGATTCCCCGGTGTCCGTGGCCATCCAGCACATCAACGCCACCCCTCTGTCCCCCCGGGAGCTGAACCCGGAGATCCCCCCCGGCCTGGAGGAGATCACCATGAAGGCCATGGCCTCCCGCATCGACCAGCGGTATCTGAACGCCGGGGCCATGCTCCGGGACTTAGAGGATTTCCGAAAGAATCCTCAGATTCGGTTCCACTACAACCTAGCCAGCTTTCACGGCGCCCAGCCGGTGCCTGACGAGCCCACCCAGGTGGTGGATAACACCGGCTCTATGGGCCGCCGCCAGCGGCCGCCCGCCCGGACCCGCACAGCCCCGCCTCCGCCGCCCCGCCGCCGGGAGGAACCCCCGGAGGACTATGACGAGGAGGACGGCGACCGCAAGAGCAAGGTGATCCCCATTGTGGTGATTGTCTTCTTGGCGGCCACGGCCCTCATCCTGTGGCTGACCTTTTTCAGCGGCCTTTTCAACAAGGCCCCCACAGCGGAAGTCCCGGATCTGACCGGTATGACCCTGTCGGAGATCTACGGCGACCCGGAGCTCTCGGAGAAATTCAAAGTGGTTCAAGGGTCGGTGGAGTACAGCGACAAGTATGAGAAGGACCAGGTCATGGACCAGAACCCCAAGCCGGGCAAAGAGGTGGAGGAGGGCTCCACCATCACCGTGACCATCAGCGGCGGCAAGGAAGCCGTGAAGATGATCGACGTGAAGAATATGACCTACGAGGACGCGGTAAAGGCCCTCCAGGAGATCGGCCTCAAGGCAGACACCCCGGACTATGAGTTTTCCGAGGACGTGGAGGAGGACTGTGTGATCTCCTACACGCCCCCCAAGGGCACTGAACTCTACCCCGGCGACCAGGTCCACCTGGTCGTCAGCAAGGGGCCAGAGAGCAAGAAGGTCATCGTGCCCTCGGTCACCGGCCAGTCCATCGACCAGGCCCGGCGTATGCTGGAAGATCTGGGGCTGAAGGTGGGCAACACCGAGGAGATCGCCAGCGACAAGGCCAAGGGCATCGTGGTCTACCAGAGTATCGCGCCCAACACCGAGGTGGAGGAGGGAACCGCCATTACCCTCCACTACAGCAAGGGGCCTGATTCCAAGCCCATCAGCTCCCAGCCCATCACCGTGACCCTGCCTACCGACCGGGAGAGCGTCACCGTCCGCATTACCGTGGGCGGCCAGGAGGTCTATAACCAGGTGGTGAACACCTCTGTGAGCACGGTGACCACCTCGATTTCCGGCACCGGCACCCAGGAAGTCTGCATCTATATTGACGATGAACTGGTAGAAACCAAAGACGTGCAGTTTTAAAAACTATGAGTGAACAAAAGAAAGAGGGAATCATCCTCAAAGCCCTGAGCGGGTTCTATTATGTCCAGTGCCCCGATGGAGAGCTGGTCACCTGCCGGGCCAGAGGAAAGTTCCGTTACAAAAAAATCACCCCCCTGGTGGGGGATCGGGTCGCCATCACCGCCCAGGCCGACGGCACCGGCTCCCTGGACGAGATCCTGCCCCGCCGGAACTTCTTCCAGCGGCCGGCCGTGGCCAACATTGATCAGATGGTCATCATCGCCTCCGGCGCCATTCCGGTGACCGATCCCTTCCTGGTGGATCGGATCACCGCCCTGGCGGAGAGCAAGGACTGCGAGCCCATCATCTGCATCAATAAGTGGGATCTGGTCCAGGCGGAGGAACTCTACCGCATCTACACCGCCGCCGGATTCCACACCATCAAGGTCAGCGCCGAGACCGGTCAGGGCATCGAGGAGCTTCGAACCCTGCTGGCCGGCAAGATCTCGGCCTTTACCGGCAACTCCGGCGTGGGCAAGTCCAGCATCCTCAACGCCCTGGAGCCCGACTTCGGTCTGGCCACCGGGGAGATTAGCGAGAAGCTGGGCCGCGGCCGCCACACCACCCGCCACGTGGAGCTCTTTCCGGTCTCCGGCGGTCTCATCGCCGACACCCCCGGCTTCTCCGCTTTTGATACCGACAAGGGGGAGATTCGGGAGAAGGAAGTCCTCCAGCACGCCTTCCGGGAGTTTCGGCCTTACTTGGACCAGTGCCGCTTCATCGGCTGCGCCCATGTGAAGGAAAAGGGCTGCGCCGTTCTGGAAGCTCTGGAAGAGGGCAAGATCCAGCCCAGCCGTCATCGCAGCTATGTGCGGCTCTACGAGCTGGCCAAGGAGAACAAGCCCTGGGAAAACCCATAACCAAGCACCACCCGGCTGTTTTCAGCATAGACTGAGAACAGCCGGGTGTTTTGTTATCGGAAGGGAGGGACTCACATGAAAATGGTGGTACTGAGCGCGCCCAAGGCCCTGGCGGGCCTACTGAAAAAGATTTTCCGCATTTAAATGACATACCCGCCGGGGACCAGGCATAGGATTTGACAGATACTACCTTGTACTGTGATTGCGAGAAAGGATTGGTCACACTATGGAATTGGAACTCCGGCGAGAATCTGTGCGGTGCTGGGAAACCGTCTGCCGCACCAAATTGGAACAGGAAGAAACGGCGGAAATGATCGTTCCCGACGCCTGCCCGGACATCTGGCAGGTGCTGGACGGAGAGGGAAAGCTGCTGCTGCAGCGAAAGGAACCCCAGGAGGGAAAGGCGGAGTTCTCCGGGCTGCTGAAGGTCACCATCCTCTACCAGCCGGAAGGGGAAGGGAACCTGGAAGCCATGGAGGTGACCCTGCCCATCGCCGCCTCACCGGATTTGCCAGAGGTCACCCGTCGGAGCATGCTCCAGGTGAACGCCAAGGTCCTGTCGGTGGACGTTCATCTGCTCAACCCCCGTAAGGTCCTTGTGCGGGCCAGCTGGCAGCTGGAGGTGGAGGGATTTTCCCCCCAGACCCTCTCCCTGGCCTCCATGGCGGAAGAGGTGGAAACTTACCACGTCCGGCAGAAGACCGACGTGTTCCGCAGCCTTATGGCTGTGAACGCCCAGGAGAAGAGTTTTACTTACAGCGACACCCTGACCCTGCCAGCCGGCCGGCCGGAGGTGGAGCGTCTGCTGGGAACCCGGGTGAGCTGCACCTGCTCGGAGGCTCGGGTCATCGGCAGCAAGCTGGTGTTCAAAGGGGAGGCGGTCCTGAAGGTTTTGTGCCGGGGAGAGGACGGGAAGAGCTTCTCCGAGGAGTTCCGCCTGCCCTACTCCCAGATCATGGACGCGGGGGAGGACAGCGAGGACGCCGTCTGCGACCTGGAACTGCTCTTCACAGATGTAAAGTGCGGGCTGACGGAGGAGGACCCCCGGGCCGTCCAGGCGGAGCTGGCCCTCCAGGCCCAGGCCGTCCTTCGCAAGCAGGTGGAGGTCCCCGTGCTGGCTGACCTGTACAGCACGGTTTACGACCTGCAGACCGAGGAGAGTCCCGTGACAGCCCAGCAGCTTCTGGGCCGCAGCGAGGAGCAGGAGATGATTCGGTGGGTGCTGGTGACCCAGGGACTCCCGGTGGAGATCCTGGATGTCCAGGCCCGCCTGGGCAGAACCAGCCAGCGGCAGGAGGGCCAGGACCGGGTTCTCACCCAGGAGGTCCAGCTGATGGTCCTGTATCAGGGGGAGGAAGGCCCGGTCTGCCTCCACGAGAAGGTGATGGCGGAGCACCGGATGGCCGGCCAGGGAGAGATTCCCTGTACCTTCTCCGGGGAGCTCCTCCGGGTCCCCACGGCGGCCCCGGCCGGCGAGGGGGTGGAGGTTTCCTTCCCCCTGGTCTTCCGGTGGATGGCTCTGGAGAGCCAGAATGTCCCGCTGGTGAACCGGGTGACCCTGGGAGAGAAGCGGGAGGAAGAAGGCCAGTGTCCCTCGGTGATCCTCCGGGCCGTTCGGGCAGGGGAAACCCTGTGGGACGTGGCCAAGGCCTGCCTGTCCACTGACCAGGAGATCCTGGAGGCCAGCGGCCTGACCTCCGGGGAACTCTACCCCGGTCAGATGCTGTTGATTCCTCGAAAATAAGAGATGGAAGCGTTCCCTACAGGGGGTATCCCCTTGGCTCTCCCTTTGGGAGAGCTGGCACGGCGAAGCCGTGACTGAGAGGGCGACGCGGGGAGCAGCTCTAACGGAAATGAAAAACGGAACCTTATCTGCACAGGATAAGGTTCCGTTTTTGTTATTGGGGATAGTGATTGGTCAGGGGCAGACAGGTGTTTCCCCGGCAGACTGCGTAGGTGGTCTGGTCGTTGACCAGCGGGTGGAGGTCTGAGGGGGCGTCATGGAAGGTGACCACCGCGTCCAGGGGGAAGGGCCAGGGCTGCTGGGGCAGGTCCCGGGCGGTCTTCGCCGTCACGGTGACCTCCTCCGGGGGATAGGCGTGCTCCAGCAGGGCCAGCAGATACATGGGGTAGGCGGTGGGATAGGAAGCCGCCTGCCCAGCCAGGAAGGAGAGCTGCTGCTGGGCGGCCTGGGCCCATGCCTCGTCCCTGGTCAGGTGGGCCAGCCGCACCAGGACATAGGCCATGGTGGTGTTTCCGCTGGGGAGGGCCCCGTCGGCGGTCTCCTTGGGGCGGATCAGGAGGGGGTCGCTGTCCTTGGCGGTGAGGTAAAACCCGCCCCGCTCCCGGTCGGCAAAGTCGGCCTGGACCTTGCGGCAGAAGGCCTGGGCCTGGTCCAGGTAGCCCGGCTCCAGGGTGACCTCGTAGAGGGTCACAAGGCCCAGGGAGAGGAAGGCGTAGTCCTCTAAAAAGCCCTTGGGACCGGTCTGTTCCTCCAGGCTGGAGGCAAAGAGGGCGTCCCCCTGGCGGTGGTACTGTTCCAGATACTTCCAGGCCCGCTGGGCGGCCTTTAGAAAGAGAATCTGCCCGGTGACCCGGTACAGCCAGGCCATGGCGGCGATCATCAGCCCGTTCCAGCTGGTGAGGACCTTGTCGTCCCGGTGGAGGGGATACCGCTGCCGGCGATAGGCCCGGAGCTTGGGCAGAAAGTCCACGCAGCGCTCTGCCGAGGTGTCCCCCGGGATCAGGGTGGGGATGCTCTTTCCCTCAAAGTTCCCCTGGGGTGAGATGTGGTAGCACTGGTTGAAGATCTCGCCGTCCTTTTCCCCCAGAACCTGGAGGATCTCCTCGGGGCGGAAGGCGTAGTAGCTGCCCTCCTGGCCCTGGCTGTCGGCGTCCTGGGCGCTGGCGAAGGCTCCGGAGGGGAGGGTCAGCTCCCGCAGCACATAGTCCGCCGTTTGCAGGGCTACCTCTTTGTACAGCTCCCGCTGGGTGAGGGAATAGGCCTTGCAGTAGGCCAGCATCAGCAGGGCGTTGTCGTAGAGCATTTTTTCAAAGTGGGGGATGAGGAACTGCCGGTCGGTGGAGTACCGGGAGAACCCGCCGCCGATGTGGTCGAAGATGCCGCCCTGGTAGAGATGCTCCAGGGTCTTCTCCGCCATGGCCAGGGCGGTGGGGTCCTCCAGCTTTTCCCCGCAGGTCAGCAGGCACCACAGGTTGTGGCCCATGGGGAACTTGGGGGCCGAGCCGAAGCCGCCCCACACGGTGTCGTAGGAGGCCCGCCAGAGGCTGAGGGCTTTCAGAAGCAGCTTGTCGTCAGGCCTTTGGGCGGCGGAGGGTTTCTCCTCCCGGAGGAGGGCGATGACCTGGTCCGCCGGGGCCAGAAGCCGGTCCCGGTCCTCCCGCCAGGCCCGGAGGACGGCGGGCAGCAGGTGGAGCATCCCGGGCATGCCCCGCTGGCTCTCTTTTGGAAAGTAGGTTCCGGCGAAGAAGGGCTTCTGGTCGGGGGTCAGGAAGAGGGTGGTGGGCCAGCCGCCGCTGCCGGTGAAGGCCTGGCAGACGGCCATATAGAGGCTGTCAATATCCGGCCGCTCCTCCCGGTCCACCTTGATGGACACGAACCCCTGGTTCAGCAGGTCGGCCACCTCCCGGTCCTCGAAGCTCTCGTGGGCCATCACGTGGCACCAGTGGCAGGTGCTGTAGCCGATGCTGAGAAAGATGGGCTTGTCCTCCCGGCGGGCCTTCTCGAAGGCCTCCTCACACCAGGGGTACCAGTCCACGGGATTGTCCGTGTGCTGGAGCAGGTAAGGGCTGGTCTGGCCCTGCAGATGGTTAGGCATAGCGTGACCTCCTTTTTTCCATAGTATGTGAAAAAAGCCGCCGCAATATTGCGGCAGCTTTTCCTTGAAAACAAAATCAGTCCATGTCGGTGGTCAGGACCTTCTTTAGCTTGGCGAAGCGGGGGAGGGAGCCCTCCAGGGGGCGCTGGGGTTCGCCCTGGATCAGGGGAAGGGCGTAGTCGATGAAGCCCTGCTCCACGCCGTTGCCCTGGGCGTTGATCCATTCCCGGGGGACCTTGCGCTCGGTGTTGGCGGCCTCGGTCAGGGGGACCAGCTTGGTCCGGCAGTGGTAGCCCTGGTCGTCCCGGACGCAGTCCAGACCCACCATGTGGTCGGTCATGCCGGCGACAGCGGCCTCCACGGCGGCCTTGCCCACCAGGTAGGCCTCCTCCACGTCGGTCTTGGAGGCCAGATGGGAGCCGCAGCGCTGGAGGAGGGAGAGCTCGATGCCCCGGACCTTGACCCCCATCCTCTCCTTGATGACGTCGGCCAGCATGACC
>JAEDLP010000084.1 GCA_016295225.1 Oscillospiraceae bacterium
GCCACCGGCGGCGGCTGCGTCACCCGGCCGGAGAACTATCCCCTGCTCCACCAGAACGGCGTCATCTTCTTCCTGGAGCGGGAGCTGTCCAAGCTGCCCAAGAAGGGCCGTCCCCTGTCCCTGCGGGGGAACCTCCAGGACATGTATACCATCCGCCTGCCCATGTACCGCCGGTTCGCGGATATCATCGTCCCCAACGACAGCGACCCGGCCACCGTGGCCCGCAATATGGAGGAAGCCTATGAACATTTTAGTGATTAACGGCCCCAACCTGAACATGCTGGGCATTCGGGAGCCTGACCTCTACGGCAAGGCCGACTACGCCGCCCTGGTGAAGCTGGTGGAGGACACCTGTGCCCGGGAGGGCATCGACGTGGAGATTTTCCAGTCCAACCACGAGGGGGCCATTGTGGACAAGATCCAGGAGGCCTATGGGAAGAAGGACGGCATCGTCATCAACCCCGCCGCCTACACCCACACCAGCGTGGCCATCCTGGACGCTCTGAAGGCGGTCTCCCTGCCCGCCGTGGAGATCCACATCTCCGATGTGTCCCAGCGGGAGGACTTCCGTCAGGTGTCCTACGCCGGGATGGCCTGCATCAAGACCTTCATGGGCCTGGGCCTGGAGGGCTACCGCCAGGCCATTCTGTACTTGAAGGAGTATCTGAACCAGTAGGGCGGGGGCTTGCTCCCGCCGTCCGACGTGGAGGGTATCGCAACGTGGCGGGCGCTTCGTGAAGTGCCCCTACAACAAGCAAAAAACCCCCTGGTCATCCAACGGTGTTTCGTTGGGTAACCAGGGGGTTTTATCAGTCCTTGTTGATCCGCATGCGGATGTAGTGCTCCAGCAGATCCACCGTGCCGTCGATGCCCAGGGGGGTGGAGCTGACGCACAGGTGATAGTTGACCGCGTCGCCCCAGTCGCCGGTGCAGTTTTCGTTGTGGTAGGACCGGCGGCGCTTATCCCGCTTGTGCATGTAGTCGGCGGCCTCCTTTTGGGAGAATCCGTGGCGGGCCATGAGTCGGGTAATGCGGGCATCCGGGTCGCCGTAGATGAAGAGGGAGGTCACGCACGGGTAGTCGGCCAGGACGCTCTCCGCGCACCGGCCCACGATGACGAAGGACTTGCCGCTGTCGGCCTTCTCCCGCAGCCAGGCGGTCTCGATGGCGAAAACGCCGGCCTCCATGGAGTTGTTCAGCCCCTTGACGCTCCGGCCGAAGAGATGGCTTCTGGGGGCCTCATCAAACTTTCGGAGGACCTTTTCGTCCAGTTTCTTGTCCTTGGCGATCTCAGCCAGCAGGTTTACGTCATATACAGGCAGAGAAAAACGGGCCGCCAGCTTTTCGGCGATCTCGTGGCCTCCGCTGCCGGATTCCCGGCCCAGGGTAATAATGATCTGTTTCATGGGGGGAGTCCTCCTTTTTCCTTGTTTTCCTCATTATCGCAAAGGCGGGAAGAAAAATCAATGGGGAGGGGGATAAAAATGGGACAAGTTCAGGGACACCAGTACCCAAAGGCGGTACAGCCCGGAAAAAGTACCCTCCCCCGTTCCTTGACGGAACCGGCGGAGGGTGGTATGGTTTTAATAGAATGTTTGTTCGATTGTCGCTGCTTCGATTTTGGGGGATTTAGATCCACGAAAAGTAAGATCCCGAACACGATTGCGTTCGGGATCTTGGTGGAGGAGGGTGGATTCGAACCACCGAAGTCGTCGACAACAGATTTACAGTCTGCCCCCTTTGGCCACTCGGGAACTCCTCCATATTCAATTGGAGCTGGTGGACGGACTCGAACCCCCGACCTGCTGATTACAAATCAGCTGCTCTACCAACTGAGCTACACCAGCTTGTTTGCTGTTGTCGTTGCCATGTCGTCCGCAGCGATGACTACTATATCAGACAGTCCCCGATTTGTCAACAGGTTTTTTCAAAAAAATGAAAACTTTTTTTCAAGAGTCGAAAGTATGGGCCCCATTCCAGGATCGCCAGCGGGAACCGCCCCGCTTTTTTTGCGCCGGATGCGGGCAGGAACAGTACGAGTACGACCGGTGGGACCGGGGCCTCTGCGCCCTGTGCCGCCGCCGGGAGAGAAAACGAGAGGAGGATGCTATGACCTTACAGGAGATGTCCGTGGACTATCGGGTCCAGGCCCAGACCCTCCACGGACGCATCCGGGAACTGCGGGAGCTTGAGAAGAGAACAGGGTCCCCCCTGGAGCAGGCGGAGCTGAACAGGCGCATCCGGGCGCTGTCCGTCCTGTGGCGGGAGAACCGGGAGCTGGCAGAACATTTGGAGCGCTACTACGAAAGGGGGTATTGCCGGAATGGCAAGTATACGATCTAAACGGAACGGCTGGTATACCAAGGACTGGGAGGCCTATACCAGACAGACGTCGGACCAGCCCGACCAGGCTTATCAGGCCCTGCGGGACAAACTGGCCCTGGCGCTGCGGGAGGAAGTTACCCCCCGCCAGCGGGAAATCATAGACCTCTACTACGGCGAGGAGCTGAACATGCGGGAGATCGCCCAGCGGCTGGGCGTGGACCGCAGCACCGTCTCCCGGACCCTGAAGCGGGGGGAAGACCGGGTCCGGCGGTGCCTGCGGTACAGCCGGGACGACCTGCTGGACCAGGGAGGACGAAAAAGGCCGAGAAATCATCATTGACAAGGAGGGTGTTTTCGTAGGATAATACATAGTATTATCATCACCGAGGAAAAGGGGGACGTCCCATGCCTGAAAACCGAATGTTATCCCTGCTGGAAGTGGGAGACTGGGGAGAAGACGCCGCGCTCATCCAGGGCCTGAAAGAGTGGGAGTTTTACCCCCTGCTGCTGGAAACCTACCGCACCATGGACGAGAATGCTTTGTATAAGAGTCGGGTCCACGGCAGCGGCCATATCCACCGGACCCTCCTCTTCGCCGCGCTCATCTCCTGGAAGGAGGGGCTGGCTGAGGAGGATGTGCGCCAGTATTTCCGGGCGGCCTGCTACCACGATGTGGGCCGGACCTTTGACGGGTTCGACCTCTACCACGGGGTTCGGTCCTCTCTGCAGCTGGAGGATCTCACCGGCCAGACCGGGGAGGCCCTGGTGGAACTGAAAGCGGCGGTTACCGCCCACGCCCACCCGGACGCCGACATGGAGAGCATCCTGCGGTCCTTCCAGCCGGAGGACTACGACCGGACGGTGGAGCTCACCTGCCTGCTGAAGGACGCGGACAACCTGGACCGGGTGCGGCTGAAGGACCTGGACGCCAAGTTCATCCGCCACCAGTCCGCCAAGGAACTGGTTCCCTTCGCCTGGCGGCTGCTGGATCTGGACCAGGCCTGGAAGAACCGGGACAAGTGAAGAACGCAACGTATGAAAACGGCCGTGGGAAACCACGGCCGTTTTAACTTGTCGAGGAAGGCAAAGGCTTTTCCGACAAGCTGTGCGGCGTGCGAACTTTCGCACGCCGCGGTTTTTCTTTTCCCGTCCCTCTTCGTCCGGCGGTTTTCAGGAAAAGTTCCCAATCCCCGGCGAAGGGGGCGATTCCGAGGAAAATGCTGGAGAAAGCCCCTCTTTTTCCCCATCCACCCTCCGACATCCTTTTTTGTCCGCCCTGCGTATAATCTGGGCACACGGAACATAAACCAACAGGTTGGCCAATAGAATGGGAGGGATCGTCATGGCAACGAAAGAGAGAACGGGAGGCAGGCTGCTGCGCTTTCCCCGGGGAGACAGCGTGAACCTGTCCCGCCGGGCCTTCATGGGGGCGGCGGAACGGGCGGTGGGCTTTCTGCTGGGGGCAGTGCTGTCGGGATCGGAGATCTTTGGGCTCTATGCCCCCTTTGGCGTGGCGGCGGTGGCGGCCGCCGGGTCGGGCTCCACGGGGTTCTGCACTCTGGCCGGGGCCTGTCTGGGCTACCTCTGTCTGGAGGGACTCACCAACGGCATGCGGTACGCCGCCGCCGCCATCCTGACCTACTCGGTGGCCTTTGCCTTCTACGATACAAAGCTCTACCAGCGGCCCTGGTTCATGCCCGCCATCGCCGCTCTGCTCTCTGCCATGACGGGCTTTGTCTGCCGGGCGGGAGAGGGCAGGCACGGGGAGGACCTGGTCTTTTTCGTCACCGAGGTGCTTCTCACCGCCGTGGCGGCCTATTGCTACAACATCATCTTTACCCAGTGGACACAGGTTCTGGACAGGCCGCAGACGGTGTCGCCCCGGCAGGGGGCCGGGCTCCTCATGCTGGCCAGCACCGTCCTCATGGCCCTGGGCCGGGTGGAAATCCTGGAGACCTTTTCCATGGGCCGCCTCCTGGCGGCGGTGTGCATCATGGTGGCCGCCCGCCGGGGCGTGGGCGAGGGGGTCCTGGTGGGGGCCTGCAGCGGCGTGGCCCTGGATCTGGCCACCGGCAAGGAGCCCTATTGCAGCATGGTCTTCACCCTGGCCGGGCTGGTCTGCGGCCTGTGCCGGGACAAGCGTAAGGTGACGGCGGCTGCGGTCTACGCGGCCATCAGCTCCATTGTGGTCCTGTGGACCTGGGAGGGGGGCGTGCGCATGGGTATGCCCCTGGAGTCTGTGGTGGGGGCCATTCTCTTCCTGGTGATCCCCCTGCGGCCCACCGAGGCCGACCAGCCCCTGCAGACTGCGCTGCCCCTGGCCCCCGGAGATCAGGACAGCGCCCGGCGGGCCATTTCCCGCCGCATGGGGGAGATGGCCGACGCCTTCCACACCCTCCACGACAGCGTGAAGGAGACCCTCCGCCCCGAGGACACCAACACGGAAAACCCCGCCGGCATCTTCACCCGGGCGGCAGACAAGGTGTGCGCCAAATGCGTCCTGAACCTGACCTGCTGGCAGAAGGACTACCAGCATACCCGGGGGGCGTGCAACGACGCCACCACCCCCATGCTGGAGCGGGGGCGGTCCCTGGCCACCGACTACGACGGGACCTTTTCCAACCGGTGCGTCCATTTCCCGGAGTTTTTGGGGGCGGTCAACCGGGAGCTCACCGCCTTCCTGCGGCGGCGGCAGGCCCTGCGGCGGTCCCGGGAGACCCGGCGGGCCCTGTGCAGCCAGTACGCCCGGCTGGACCAGCTCATGGCCCAGGCGGCGGCCGAGCTCTCTGTGGAGATCACCCCTGACCAGCCCCGGCAGGCCCGGCTGGACGCCTTCCTTCGCAGCATGAACCTGACCGGCGGGCTGGTCTACTACGACAAGGAGGGCCGCCTGCGGGCGGAGACCCCGGTCTCCGACGAGCTGCGGACCCGGTCGGCCCGGAAGGAGCTGGCCCAGGTCCTGGGGACCCCCCTCCGGGAAGGGGAGGAGGAGAATGGACGTCTGGTTTTCACCCAGGCGGAGCCCTTCCGGGCCACCGCTGCCGTGGCGGGGGCCGCCCGGCGGGGAGAAGAGGTCAGCGGCGACACGGGGACCTGGTTCCGCCGGGAGGACGGGATGCTCTTCCTCCTGCTCTGCGACGGCATGGGCAGCGGCCCGGAGGCCAAGCGGGAGAGCGCCCAGGCGGCCAAGCTCATCGAGAGCTTTCTCCGGGCGGGGATGGACCCGGAACAGGCCCTGGAGACCGTGTCCTCCGCCCTGGCCCTGCGGGGGGAGGCCGGGGGCAGCACCACCGTGGATCTGCTGTCGGTGGATCTCTTTACCGGCCGGTGCCGGGTGTGCAAGCAGGGGGCGGCCCCCACCTATGTCCGCCGGGACCGGAAGATCAAGTGCGCGGGGGGGAACTCTCTCCCGGCGGGGATTTTGGCCGGGGATCGTTCCCGGCCGGACAGCCATTCCTTCCGGGGCCAGCAGGGGGACTGGGTGGTGATGATCACCGACGGCGTCCTCTGCGGCCGGGAGGACGACTGGCTCCGGGCGCTTCTGGTGGACTACCAGGGGACAAGCCCCGGGGAGCTGGCGGAGCGGATTCTCCGGGAGAGCGAGGAACAGTGTCAGGGGGAGGACGACGGCACGGTCATCGCGGTTCGCTTGGAACTGCGGTGAGCCTTTGCGGCGCTTTGTCTCCTGCATATAACAAAAACGACAGAAAACCGTTTCCTCTGGTTTTCTGTCGTTTCTTTTTTACAGATGCATTTCCCGCAGCCGCTGGAGGATCAGGGCCACGGACTGCTCCACGTCCTGGCCGCCGCAGTCCACGGTGAGGTGGGCGTACTGGGCGTACAGGGGCGTGCGCTCCTGGTAGAGGGTTTTCAGGGTCTGCCCCGGGCGGAGGATCACCCCCCGCTTTTTCAGGCTGCCCAGCCGCCGGGCCAGGGCGTTGTAGCCCAGCTTCAGGTAGACCACGGTGCCCATGGACCCCAGGTGGGCCATGGCCTCGGGGGAGTAGACCACGCTGCCCCCGGTGGCGATCACCGAGCGGTCGGCCTGGAGGGACCCGCACACCCGGCCCTCCAGGGCCAGAAAGCCGTCGATCCCTTCGGCGGCGATGATCTCCCGCAGCAGGCGGCCCTCCTGGGCCTGGAGGACCAGGTCGGTGTCCAGAAAACGGTAGCCCAGGGCCTTGGCCAGCAGCACCCCCAGGGTGCTCTTGCCCACGCCGGGCATGCCGATGAGTATCACATTGTCCATGGCGATCCCCTCTTTCTATATGGATAGCCTAGTATACCACTGAGAAAGTCAGAAGGGAAGGGGCAAAATGCCGGAAATAAAGAGACAGACCGCCGTGGCGATGGCGGCCCCTGCCAGGGCCGAGAGCAGAGGGACCAAAAACCGCCGCCGCCGGTGCCGGGGAGAGGAGCGCTGGAGATAGGCGTTGGCCACCTCCTGGGCCTGTTTCAGGACCTGCTCCTCCGGGGCCTTGCTGTCCAGGGCGTCCTCCCGCAGGAGGAAGATCGCCTGCTCGAAGTGTTTGGGGTCGGGGGAGGTCAACACCACCACCCGGCGTGCCACGCCTTTTACCATGGATACCACTCCTTTCCTTGTCCCTTCCAGTATGGACGGGGGAGCGGAAAACTATGCGGGAAATTTGCCCCGGCGTGGGTTTCCTGCTATAGTAGAGACAGAAAGAGGATGGGAGGGAGCCCATGGACAAAAACACACCGATGGAAGAGGTCTTCGACCACTACTTCCAGACTTACTATACCAGGCTGTGGCGTCAGGCCCAGAGCATCCTGGCCCGGCACGCCGGCCGCAAGGACCCGGACCGGGCCGCCGAGGCCGTCCAGGAGGTCTTTCTGGTGGCCTGGAAGAAGCCCAGAGAATTTCTGGGCAGCCCGTCCCCGGTGGGCTGGCTGGTGAACACCCTGAAATTCGTTTTGCAGAACATGATCCGGGAGGATCAGCGATGGCACGCCCGCCTCCGGGAATTCCAGGCCCACCTGGACCGGGATGCCGTTCACCCAGCCCCGGGGGCGGACCTGGAAATAGAGGGGCTGATCTCCCCGGAGGAGCTGGACCTGCTGAAACGGCTCTATCTTTATGGGGAGACCTATGAGGAGCTGTGCCGGGAGCTGGGGCTCAAAAAGAGCACCCTGGCCATGCGGGTGAAGAAGAGCAAAGAGGACTTTCAAAAAAAGTATTGGGAAAGTGAAACATTTTCTGACCCGGACGTTGAACATTCCGGCCCGGCAGAACATCTTAGTAGTAGAGGAGGTTCCAAACGATGAATCATCAACCTGAGAACCAAGGCAACCGCCCGGCCTGGGAAGAAATGACCACCCAGGAGCTGGACGACCTGCTCTGGCGGGACTTTGCCGCCGACCAGGACGGCTTCCTCGATCCTGCCGATATTCTGGCCATGACGGAGGTGATCAACAGCCGGGAGGAAGACACCCCTACCGACGCGGACCTGCAGGCCGCTTGGGAGACCTTCCGGGCCCGGATCAGAGAAGAAGAA
>JAEDLP010000085.1 GCA_016295225.1 Oscillospiraceae bacterium
GGTCTCTGCGGGCGCAGTTTCTGCAGGAGCAGTCTCCACGGGGGCAGTCACGGGCTCCTCCACAGGAGTCTCGGCGGCTTTCTCCGGAATGGCAGCGGCGGCCTTGTCCTTTTTGGACTCCTTGGCTGCCTGGGCTTCCTCGACCTGCTTCTGACGCTTGGCCAGTTCCTCCCGGTAGAGATCGTTGGGGTCCTGGTAGGGGAAGGTGGGATAGCGGTCAGGGTCATAGAGCCGGCCCCGGGCATAGGTACGCATACCCACACGGCTGGCGGATGCGATGCTCTTGTTGAGCTTACGCTCCATCTGGATGCGGCGCATCTCCTCCTGGGCCTTCTTCTTGGCTTCCGCCTGGACCTTCTTCTCGTGCTTGACGCGCTCCTTCTCCTCCTCGATCCGCTTGGCCTTATCCTCCTTCATCTTTTTCAGATAAGTCTTCAGGAAGGGGATATTCAGGAACTCGGACAGGATAGCGAAGATGCTGTTGGCCACCCAGTACAGACCCAGGGCGCCGGGCAGGGTAAAGCAGATCCACAGGGACATGAGGGGCATCATCAGCATAGTGGAACGGGTGGTGGGATCCATGGTCCTGGCCACGCCGGTGATGTGGGCGTTGATCTTGTTGGTGACGATCATGGACACCACGCCCAGCAGGGCGGAGATGATGGGAATCATCCACAGGGCAAAGGCCGCACCCACGTCGGGCTGCTGCCAGAAGAGCAGGTGGGGGGTGTCGGACAGATTGATGCCCAGGAAAGTGAAGTCGATCTTGGGCATGCCGGACAGCTCGGGGATGGCGGAGACGATCTTGTCATAGTTCAGGAAAACGTCCTGAGCCATGCCCAGCTGATCGTTGGAATAGCTTTTGACCGTGCCATAGAGCAGGTTGGACACGGCGTTGAAAGTATCCTCGCTCATGCTCAGCAGGTAGGTCAGGGGTCTTCTGACGATACCATACAGGGGCATCAGGAAGGCCAGGGGGAGCATAGACCACAGGCAGCCGCCGGAGGGCTTCACGCCTTCCTGTTCATAGAGCTTCTGCAGCTCAATGCTGTAGCGCTCCCGGTCCCGGGCATACTTTTGCTGGAGGATCTTCTGCTGCTCGGCCAGGCCGTTCATGGCCAGCATGCTCTTTCTGCCCTTTAAGAAAACAGGGAAGAGGACCGCACGGATGACCAAACAGAAGAGGATCAGGGAAACACCGTAGCTGCCGGTGATGTCATAGAACAGCAGAACGAGTTTCGCGAAGGGGGTTAAGATGATGCTCATTGATATGCCTCCAAGTGTTGGTTGGGGTCTGAATCCTGAATCCTGATGAAAACCCTTCCGTCAGGAATCAGGAAAAATTCCGGTGACAGGCCGGAAAGGAAGGCTGCGGTCAGGGAACCGGGTCATATTCGATGCTCTCCTGCTTATGGAAGGGATTGCACCGCAGAATCCTGCGCAGGGCAAGAAATCCCCCTTTTACCGCGCCGTATTTCTCCACTGCCTCCAGGGCGTAAGCCGAGCAGGTGGGGATGAAACGGCAGCAGGGGGGACGGCCGGGCGAGATGTAGGTCCGGTAAAACCGGATCATCCATAAAAGGACAGCCTTCATGGCCCCTTCTCCTGGGGAGGATCTCCCTGGGGGCGAAGGAGCTGGAGTTTTTTTGCCAGGCGGAGAAACTGTTTGTCCAGATCGGCATACCGGCTGTGGACCGCCCGGACCCTGGCCACGACGACAATATCGTAACCGGGCAGCAGCTTGTCCTCATTGAGCCGATAGATCTCCCGCAGACGGCGGCGGACCTTGTTGCGGACCACGGCGTGGCCCAGCTTGGTGCCGGCGGTGATGCCGAAGCGATTTTCCTTCCGGCCGTTTTTCCGGCAGTAAAGGACCATGGCGGGGCCCACCGCGCTCTTGCCCTTGGCATAGAGCCGGCGGAAGACTCTGTTTTCCTTTAAGGAGACGGTATATTTCACGATCTCAGTTCTCCTTCGTGTTGGGATGCAGGCGCAGAGAGGATAAAAATCTCCGTATGCTGGATAAGGGCGGTGGAAATCCTTTCCCCGCCCTTTTTTATCCTCTATGCGATTGCCCCTGGCATCAGTGGGTCAGACGGGCGCGGCCTCTTGCGCGGCGACGAGCCAGGACCTTGCGGCCATTGGCAGTAGCCATGCGCTTGCGGAACCCGTGGACCTTGGAGCGATGACGCTTCTTAGGCTGATAGGTACGAACCATTCCGATACACCTCCTGTATCTATTTCGAGCGGAATGCAAGCTTCCGCCAACCACAACAGCCGAATTGCCCCGGCTGCGGTCGTCAAACAAATGCGTGATCCATGCATCCATGATTACGCAAAGGTTATTATAGCGGAAAAGAATTGTCGATGTCAACCCAAAATTTCCACGGAATCCTGGGAAATCTCCCGTTTTTCTTGTAAGACCCAAGATATTGTGGGGGATTTGTTTGGAAACCGCAGGTTCCGGGAAAAATTTTTTTGGACATTGGGTATCCAACCCACCCGATTCGCAGTGGCGATTCATGAAGCGCCCCACCCGAAGGGCATCGGCCACGTCCCCAATTTCTCCTCCCCGATCCCTCTCTTTCCACATCTGAATATATAATTCACTTGCTATTGTGGAAAAAATCTGATACAATTTATTATCTACGAGTGCCCCCTTTTTCGGGCAGTCGAATCCCGTTATCCCTTGATTTTTTCCGGGACGGAACCCCCGTTCCGCTGTATAGACAGAAACGAGAGAAGGAGTGAGCCCATGAATTCCGCTGCCGATATCTGGGACCGGGTACTGTCTCTCATGGAGCAGACCATGACCAAAACCACCATATCCACCTGGTTCTCCGACGCGGAACCCGTCGCCCTGGAGGAGAACCGGTTTATTCTGTGCATCCCCACGGATTTCAAGAAGGAGATCGTGGAGAGCCGATACCTGCCCGACATCAAGAAGGCCCTGTACGACCTGTTCTCCGCCGACCTGGATGTGGTCATCCTCAGCCAGGAGGAACGGGGGAAGTACACCAAGCGGGACAGCGCCTCCCGATTCCTGCCCGGCACCGAGGACTACACCTTCGAGCGCTTCGTGGTGGGCAACTCCAACAAGTTCGCCCACGCCGCCGCCATGGCCGTGGCCGAGCGCCCTGCCGAGAGCTACAATCCGCTCTTCATCTACGGCGAGTCCGGCCTGGGCAAAACTCACCTGCTCTACGCCATCGCCCACACCATCCACAACGCCCATCCCGACTATAAAATCGTCTACATCCGGGGCGACGCCTTCACCAACGAGCTCATCCGGGCCATCCGTGAGGGCAAGAACCAGGAGTTCCGGGACAAATACCGCTCCGCCGACGTGTTCCTCATGGACGACGTGCAGTTCATCGCCGGCCGTGATTCCACCCAGGAGGAGATGTTCCATACCTTCAACAACCTCTACGAGGAGAAAAAGCAGATCGTCTTCACCTCCGACCGTCCCCCCAAGGAGATGCTCCGGCTGGAAGACCGTCTGAAAACCCGCTTTGAGTGGGGACTGCTGGCCGACATCCAGCCCCCGGACTATGAGACCCGGGTGGCCATCATTAAAAACAAGGCCATCCGCATGGGGGTGGAGCTCCCCGAGGAGGTTCTCACCTATGTGGCCGAGAACATCACCTCCAACGTCCGGCAGATCGAGGGCACCGTGAACAAAATTCTGGCCTTCCGGGATCTCCTGGGCAGCAATGTGGACGCCAAGGCCGTCACCCGGGCCGTTCGGGATATGTTCAAGGACACCACCGACATCCTGCCCTCCGCCGACGTAATCATCGAGGAGGTCTGCAAGTTCTACAACATCGAGGAGGAGGCCCTCCGGGGCCAGAGCCGGACCAAAGAGACCTCCCAGGCCCGACAGATTGCCATGTTCCTCATCCGAAGCATGACCAAGCTCTCTCTGAAAGACATCGGTAAGGAGTTCCAGAACCGGGACCACACCACCGTCATCCACTCCATCGAGCGCATCGAGAAGCTCAGCAAGTCCAACCCCGAGATCGCGGAAGTGGTGAAGGACATCCGGTCCAACGTCAACGACCGGTACGGCTGAATTCCCCGGCAAACCCCTGCCGTGTTCCGCCGATTTCCCCGGTTTTCCCGACAAAAAATTCCACCGCATTTTGTGGAAAAGTGGAAGTTTCTTTGTGGACAAGTCCCCTCTTTCCACACCGCCCCAAAATTTCGCCAAAAACTTTCCACCTAGGCTGTTGGTAAAAAAATCCTGAGAAATTTGGCTTTTTTCGGGTTTTCCACAAAAAAATTCCCTACGGCAACTATTACGACAAATCTATCCTGTTCTCCCTATTTTGCGGAGAGAGGCAAGGATATTCCCAATTTCGAACGTTTGGAGGTTTTCCCATGAAATTCAGCTGTGAAAAGGCCCTGCTGCAAACCGCCATCATCACCGCTTCCCGGGCAGTCTCTCCCAAGAGCACCATCCCCGCCCTGGAAGGCCTGTTGCTGGAGGCTGAAGCCTCCGGCACCGTGTTCATCACTGGCTACAATCAGGAGACCGGTATCCGATCCGCCGTTCAGGCCGATGTGACGGAGGTCGGTTCCATGGTCCTTCCCGCCCGTCTCTTTGGCGAGATCGTTCGGAAAATGGCCGACGACACCCTGGTTTTCCAGGAGGAGAAGCTGAAGGTTCACATCTCTTGCGGCATGAGTGAGTTCGACCTCATGGGCATTGATCCCGAGGACTTCCCCGAGCTGCCCACCGTGGAATACCAGAACTCCCTGGAAATCCAGGAGCAGACCCTCCGGTCCATGATCGGTCAGACCCTCTTCGCCGTCAGCGCCGACGAGAGCCGGCCGGTCCACACCGGCTCCCTCTTTGTGGTGGACGACGACGGGCTCACCATGGTGGCGGTGGACGGCTTCCGCCTGGCCCTCCGCCGGGAGCAGGTGGCCAGCAAGAACGGCTCCTTCGAATTCGTGGTCCCCGGGGCCTCCCTGTCCGAGGTGGAGAAGATCTGCCGGGAGACCGACGAGTTGGTTTCCATCCACCAGGGCAGCCGCCATATCCTCTTCAAAATCGGCTCTACCATCCTCATCTCCCGCCGGCTGGAGGGCGAGTTCCTGGCCTGGCGTCAGGCCATCCCCCGAAACAACCCCATCAAGGTCACTGCCGGCACCAAGCAGCTGCTGTCCTGCATCGACCGCGTGTCCCTCATCGTCAGCGAAAAGCTGAAAAGTCCCCTCCGCTGTGTTATCGGCGACGGGGAGATCGACATCACCACCAAAACCGCCATCGGCACCGCCCATGACTGCTGCCCGGTGGAGGGCAGCGGCGGCGGACTGGAGATCGGCTTCAACAACAAGTACATGATGGACGCTCTGAAGGCCGCTCCCATGGATCAGGTCACCCTGGAGCTGTCCAGCCCTATCACCCCCTGTATCATCGTTCCGGCGGAAGGAGAGGAGAATTTCCTGTTTATGGTTCTGCCGGTCCGGCTGAAAGCGGACTATTAAAGCAGGGCGTTTGGAATGGACTCCCAAAGCCTCCCCTCACAGGGGAGCCTTTGGCGTTGATAACCGACCTACCCATTTTGTAGGGGCGGATAGCATCCGCCCGTGCAGCGGCGTGTGAGAACATAGGAGGTATCATGGAAAAAATCACCGTTTCCATCACCACGGAATTCATCAAGTTAGACTCCCTGCTGAAGCTGGCCAACGTGGTGGGCAGCGGCGGGGAGGCCAAGATCCTCATCCAGGAGGGAGAGGTTCTGATCAACGGCGAGCCCTGCACCATGCGGGGCAAGAAGATTCGCCCCGGCGACGTAGCCGTCCTGCCCGGCGTGGAGATCACCGTCGAATGAGGCTGCAATCCATTTCTCTGGACGGTTTTCGCAACTACGAGGACTTTTCCGTGGATTTCGTCCCCGGGGTGAACGTCATCTGCGGGGAGAACGCCCAGGGAAAGACCAATCTGCTGGAGGCCATCGGCTTCCTGTCCGGGGCCAAGTCCCACCGGGCCCGGGGAGACAAGGAGCTCATCTCCTTCCACCGGGAACGGGGGACCATTGCCGCCCAGGTGGAGAGCCGGGACCGGGACTTTTTGATCGAGGCCCAGCTCTTTCGGGGCGTCCGGCGGAAGCTCTTCGTGAACCATGTGAAGCTGAAAACCGCCGGGGAGCTGTCGGGCATCGTCCAGACCGTCCTCTTCTGCCCGGAGGATCTGTCCCTCATCAAGTCCGGGGCGGCGGAGCGGCGGTCCTTTCTGGACCACGCCATCTGTCAGCTTCGTCCCCGGTACGCCGAGGCCCTGGCCCAGTACCACAAATTGCTGGACCACAAGACCCGGATTCTGCGGGACTGGGAGAAAAATCCCGGTCTGCTCCACGTGCTGGAGGATTTTAACGAGGCCATGGCCCGGGCCGGAGCCCTGGTCATCCACTACCGGGCCCATTTTGTTCGAAAGCTGGCGGAGAGAGCGTCGGAGATTCAGCGGGAATTTTCCGGCGGCCGGGAGGAACTGGAGATTTCTTACCAGACGGTAAGCACTGTCCAGGACCCCTTAGGCCCCACCGTGGAACTCTGCGAGGCCATCCGTCGTCACCAGGAAAGCCACGCCCGGGCGGAGATGGAGGCCCGCTCCTGTCTGTCCGGTCCCCACAAGGACGACCTGCTGGCCAAAATCAACGGCCAGCCTGCCCGGCAGTTCGCCTCCCAGGGCCAGACCCGAACGGCCGCCCTGTCCCTGAAGCTGGCCGAACGGGAGCTCTTCCAAGACGACACCGGCCAGTGGCCCATTCTTCTGCTGGACGACGTCCTCTCCGAGCTGGACGCCCGCCGCCAGGACTTTGTCCTCCGGCGGATCACCGGAGGACAGGTCTTCATCACCGGCTGCGAAGTCCCCCAGGGGGAGTTCGACGAAGGGAAAATCATCCGCATCCGGGGCGGAAAACTGGAGGTTTGACCGGTTTTCCAGACCAATTTCGGGTTTCATCCTGTGGTAGGATGGGAAAGGAAGGTCTGTTATGTATCTTCACTTAGGCTCCTCCGTGGTAGTCCCCCAGGGGGACATTCTGGGGATCTTCGACCTGGATAACACCACCTACTCCCGCATCACTCGGGATTTTCTGGCTTCGGCGGAGGTTCTGGGCCAGGTGGTGACCATCGGCGAGGATCTGCCCAAATCCTTTCTCCTCTGCCGGGACAAGGCCGGCCGGGATACCGTCTATCTCTCCCAGCTTTCGTCTGCCACTCTCCTGAAACGAGTGGAGTCCGGCAGGTTCGAGACCTTTTAATTTGTCCCATCCCTTTTCATTCTCGCGTTACGGAGGTAACTGGAACTATGGAACAGTTGGAAAATAAAAACACCACCGCGGTGGAACATGAATACGGCGCCTCGGAGATTCAGGTGCTGGAGGGCCTGGAGGCCGTCCGGAAGCGTCCGGGTATGTACATCGGCTCTACTTCCGCCAGCGGCCTGCACCATCTGGTATATGAGATCGTGGATAACTCCATTGACGAAGCCCTGGCCGGTTACTGCACCAAAATCACGGTGACCATCGGCAAAGACAATATCATCACCGTCACCGACAACGGCCGCGGCATTCCCGTGGACATCCAGCAGCAGACCGGCAAGCCTGCTCTGGAAGTGGTCTACACCATCCTCCACGCCGGCGGCAAGTTCGGCGGCGGCGGCTACAAGGTCTCCGGCGGCCT
>JAEDLP010000086.1 GCA_016295225.1 Oscillospiraceae bacterium
CTCCGGGACCTCGGCCCAGCCGCCGGACATTTTTTCCGTTTCCAGGACGGATACCTGCCCCTCGGCCTCCAGCAGATAGACCAGGGCGGCGTGGTAGTCACTGACCCCGCCGTTGTTCTCGTTGAGGAACCCCACACAGGTCAGGGAGCGGACGGTCTCCACTGACACCTCTTCGTGGAGCTCCCGCAGAAGGCCGGCCTCCAGTACATCCCCGGCCCCCTCCTCGCTGGGGTTGATGTGGCCGCCAACCCCCAGGGAGAGCTTGTCGTGGAGCCGGGCTTCGGTCTGTTTCTTCAGTCGGCGCAGGAGGAAATACTTGCCGTCCTGACGGATTATGACGTAGGGGATGATCTGCTTCACGGTGTTGTCGTACTCGGCCTTCTCCCGGTCCATAAAAAAGTGGTGCTCCAGAATAAAGGCGTGGAGCTGCTCTACGTGTTCCGTAATGAATTCTTTTGGGGGGAGCTGGGCTTCCAGCTTCCTGCGGTCTACCACCAGCACTTGTTCCATGAGATTCCCTGCTTTCCTGTCGTTTTTTATATTGTATCAGATTTTTCCGCCGATGCAATGAAAAAAGCCGAGGACAAAATCGTCCTCGGCTTGGATGCGTGGTTACTTCTCCACCTTGCGCTCAGGGATCACGAAGATGAACAGCAGGGAGCTGATCAGCAGCAGGAAGGGGTAGTACAGGTTGGGGATCACGTCAAAGGCGGAAAGCTCATAGCCCAGCTCAGCGGCGGCGGACAGGGCCACCAGCATCTGCGCGCCGTAGGGGATGATGCCCTGGAACACGCAGGAGAAGGTGTCCAGCAGGGAAGCGGCCTTCTTGGAGGAGATGCCGTAGTCCTCGGACATCTCCTTGGCGATGGGGTTTGCCATGACGATGGCCACGGTGTTGTTGGCGGTGGCGATGTCCATGGCGCCCACCAGCAGGCCCATGCCCAGCTGGCCGCCCCTCTTGCCCTTGAAGACCTTCTTGATGCCGTTGAGCAGGGCGTCGAAGCCGCCGTGGACCCGGATGAGGGCGCAGATGGCGGAGACCAGGATGGCCACCATGGTGGTCTCGAACATACCGGCGGCGCCGGAACCCATGTTGGCCAGCAGGTCGGTGGCGGCGGTGGCGCCGGTGGCCAGCATGATGATGGAGCCGGAGACGATGCCCAGAAGGAGAACCACAAAGACGTTCACGCCGATGATGCCGCCGATGAGGACCAGCAGATAGGGGATGATCTGAATCAGGTTATACTCGTTCTGGATGGGGGTGCCCACCTGCCCCATGGAAACCACCAGGATGAGGATCAAGGAGACCAGGGCGGCGGGGAAGGCGATGCCGAAGTTTACCCGGAACTTGTCCTTCATCTGGACGCCCTGGCCGTTGCAGGCGGCGATGGTGGTGTCGGAAATGAAGGAGAGGTTGTCGCCGAACATGGCGCCGCCCATAACGGACGCCACGCACAGGGGGACGCTGAACCCGGACGCGCCGGCCACGGCCAGGGCGATGGGGGTGATCAGGGTGATGGTGCCTACGGAAGTACCCATGGCCAGGGAGACGAAGCAGGCCACCACGAACAGGACGGCCACCGCGTACTGGGCGGGGATGATGGACAGGAGACAGTATGCCACGCTCTCGGCGCTGCTGCGGCCCACCACGCCCACAAAGATGCCGGCGGTCATAAAGATGAGGATCATGATCATGATGTTTTTGTCCCCTACGCCTTTGCCCATGAGGACCAGTTTTTCGTCAAAGGACAGCTTGCGGTTCTGGATGCAGGCCACCAGCAGGGCCACCAGGAAGGCCACCACGATGGGGATGTTGTAGAAGCCCATGGGGATCAGCAGGACGTACTCAAACAGGATACCCAGACCCAGATAGAGCACCAGGAACACGCCGATGGGCAGCAGTGCAATGGGATTGCCTTTCTTCATTTTTCTCAAACCTCCGAATGATTCGGCCGTTCCCCCGCTGCCTTACACTATAATGATAAAACAGCCATGCACTTCCGGGGGCCGGCCGCTTATATAAAACCATGATACACCGTACACGATAGGGGGCAAATTGTCAAGTTATTTCCATTCCTGTCGATTCCAACAAGGAAGAGAACGGCAGTAGCCGGGAAAAAGTGAAATTTATGCTTGCAATCTGGTGGAGGACCTGCTAAAATGTCCTATGGTCTATGGAAAAAGGGTGGTCCTCTGGGGCGCTGCCAAGCAGGCAGCAGAGCAGTCCTCACGAACGCCTGTATTATTAGGAGGAAAAAGACTATGGATCTCATGAAGAGCTTTATCGAGAAGAACATGCCCGCCAAGGAAGCCCCCTCTGTTACCGTCGGTGACACCGTTCGTGTCCACCTGAAGGTTAAGGAAGGCAACCGTGAGCGTATCCAGGTGTTCGAGGGCACCGTCATTGCCAAGAAGCATGGCGGCATCAACGAGACCTTCACCGTCCGCCGCATTTCCTATGGCGTCGGCGTGGAGAAGGTGTTCCCCCTCTACAGCCCCGTGATCGAGAAGGTGGAAACCATCCGTAAGGGTAAGGTCCGCCGTGCTAAGCTGTATTATCTGCGCGGCCGCGTTGGTAAGGCAGCCAAGGTCAAGGAGAAGCTGTAATCAACCGTGTTTTTCCGAAAAGGGAGCGCTTTGGCGCTCCCTTTCATTTTTTCTGCGAAAGGGGCTTTTCAGGGGACCCAAAATCGTGTATACTTATTTGTCAACTAAAGCAACGGAAGGAGATGGGAACACGATGAATATTCAGTGGTATCCCGGTCACATGACCAAGACCCGACGCATGATCGCGGAAAACCTCAAATATGTGGACGTGGTGGCGGAGGTCATCGACGCCCGCATCCCCATCGCCAGCCGCAATCCCGATATTGACGACCTGGTGGGGAGCAAGCCCCGGGTGGTCATCCTCAACCGGGCCGACCAGGCGGACCCCGCTTCCAGCAAGCTCTGGGGGGAGTATTTCCGCAGCCAGGGCATGTCCGTTCTGGAGTGCGACGCCCGCACCGGCGCCGGCGTGAAGCAGTTCTCTCCCGTCATGCGGGGGGCGCTGAAGGAGCAGATCGCCAAGTGGAAGGAGAAGGGCCAGGTGGGCCGTCCTGTCCGAGCCATGGTGGTGGGCATCCCCAACGTGGGTAAGTCTACCTTTATTAATAAGGTAGCCAAGAAAAAGTCCGCCAAGGCCGGCGATCGTCCCGGCGTCACCCGGGGCAAGCAGTGGGTCACCGTGGATCAGGGCCTGGAGCTGCTGGACACTCCCGGCATCCTGTGGCCTAAGTTCGAGGACCAGACCATCGCGCAGCATCTGGCCTTCACCGGCGCGGTGCGGGACGCCATCATGGACGTGGAGACCCTGGGCTGTCATCTCATGGAGCTGCTGGCCCGGCGGAAGCCCGAGGCAGTCACCGCCCGGTTCAAGTTCGTCCCGGAAGAGGGGATGACCGGCTGGGAGATGCTGGAGCTGGGCGCCCGGAAGCGGGGTTTTTTGATCTCCGGCGGCGAGGTGGACCTGGAGCGCATGGCCAACATCCTCCTGGACGAGTTCCGGGGTGGGAAGATGGGCCGGATCACCCTGGAGCTCCCCTCGGACCTGGAAAAAGGAGTCGAGACCGATGGAACGCCCTGACTTTTGGCAGATCGAATCGGTCCACTTTGACCGGGGCGTTCAGAGCATCTGCGGCGTGGACGAGGCCGGAGCCGGCCCCCTGGCCGGGCGGGTCTATGCTGCGGCGGTCATCCTGCCCCGGGGCTGGGACGCCCCCTATCTGAACGACTCCAAAAAGGTCACGGAGAAGCGCCGGGAGGTTCTCTACGAGAAGATCATTCAGGCGGCCGAGAGCTACGCCATCGCCTGGGCCGACGAGAAGGAGATCGACGAGATCAACATCCTGAACGCCCGGATGCTTGCCATGGAGCGGGCTATCCAGGCTCTGGACAAAACTCCCGACCTGGCCCTCATCGACGGCAACCGGTCCACCGGCATCACCTGCCCCAACGAGACCGTGGTGAAGGGGGACGCCAGGAGCGCCTCCATCGCGGCGGCCTCCATCCTGGCCAAGGTGGCCCGGGACCGGTACATGCTGGAGCAGGCCGAGCGCTATCCCCAGTATGCCTTTGAACGGCACAAGGGCTACCCCACCAAGCTCCACTACGAACGCCTGCGGGAGTACGGGCCCAGTCCCATCCACCGGCTGACCTTTTTGAAGAAGCTGTGAGGGGCGGCGATCGGACCGCCCTGGGACTCTGGGGCGAGGAGCAGGCGGCCCGCCATCTCAAGTGGCGGGGCTACCGCATTGTCGAGCGCCGCTACCGCTGCCGGGAGGGGGAGATCGACCTGGTGGCGGTCCGGGGCAGATACCTCTGCTTCGTGGAGGTGAAGCTTCGGAAGAACGCCGCCCTGGCGGAAGCCCGGGAGTTCGTCACCCCCGCCAAGCAGCGGAAGGTGCGCACGGCGGCCTTACATTATTTAATGGAGCACCCCACCGACCGGCAGCCCCGGTTCGACGTGGTGGAGGTCTACGCTCCCTATGGAGAAGAGACACGACGCCCAGAGATCAAGCACTGGGAAAACGTCTTCTGATCCTGTTCAATCATCAACCGAAACCTGAAGAAAAGGCGTGTGATACCCATGAATTATGTCAGCACAAGAAATAAGACCGTAAGCCTGACCGCCAGCCAGGCCATCGCCCAGGGACTGGCCCGGGACGGCGGCCTGCTCACCCCCGAGGTCTTCCCCAAGATCACTCCTGCCATGCTGGAGGACTGGAAGGGTAAGACCTACGGCCAGCGTGCCGTGGCGGTCATGAAGCTCTTCCTGGAGGACTTCACCGAGGAGGAACTGACCCGCTTCACCCAGGCAGGATACTCCGTGGAGAAGTTCGACGACAGCCGGGTGGCTCCTCTGCGCACTCTGAACGACGACACCCACTGCCTGGAGCTGTGGCACGGCCCTACCTCCGCCTTTAAGGATATGGCCCTGCAGATCCTGCCCCACCTGCTCTCCGCCTCCCTGGTGAAGAACCAGGAGGAGAAGACCGTGTGCATTCTGGTGGCCACCTCCGGCGACACCGGCAAGGCCGCTCTGGAGGGCTTCAAGGACGTGGACCGCACCAAGATCCTGGTCTTCTACCCCAAGGACGGCGTCTCCGACGTCCAGGCCCTGCAGATGAAGACCCAGGAGGGCGGAAACGTGGGAGTCTGCGCCGTCCACGGCAACTTCGACGACGCCCAGACCGGCGTGAAGATCCTCTTCTCCGACGAGAAGCTCCGGGCCGACCTGGCTGACCGGGGTTACTTCCTGTCTTCCGCCAACTCCATCAACTGGGGCCGAATCCTGCCCCAGCTGGTGTACTACATCTCCGCCTACTGCGACCTGCTGAACGCCGGCAAGATCCAGATGGGCGACAAGGTCAACTACTGCGTCCCCACCGGCAACTTCGGCAACATCCTGGCCTGCTGGTACGCCAAGCAGATGGGCCTGCCCGTGGGCAAGCTGATCTGCGCCTCCAACAGCAACAACGTCCTCACCGAGTTCATCAACACCGGTGTGTACGATAAGAACCGCCCCTTCCACACCACCATGTCCCCCTCCATGGACATTCTGGTGTCCAGCAACCTGGAGCGCCTCCTCTTCGCCCTGACCAACCAGGACGACCAGGCGGTGGCGGGCTACATGAAGCAGCTCAGCGAGACCGGCCGCTATGAGGTCACCGAAGAACTGAAGGCCAGACTGAAGGAGGAGTTCTTTGGCGGCTTCTGCGACGAGGACAAGACCAGCGAAGTCATCGCCAAGGTCTGGAAGGAGCACAACTACCTCATCGACCCCCACACCGCAGTGGCCTACCAGGTCATGGAGGAGTACCGGGCAGCCAGCGGCGACAAGAACCAGACCGTCTTTGTCTCCACTGCCAGCCCCTTCAAGTTCTGTGACAGCGTCCTGTCCAGCCTGGGCGTGGCAGAGGTCAAGGCGGGCATCGACGCCCTGGATCAGCTCACCCAGGTCACCGACCGTCCCGCCCCCGTGCCTCTGGCCTCCCTGCGGAACAAGGCGGTCCGCTTCGAGGAGCACGTGGACAAGGAACAGATGATGGACGTGGTCCTTACCATGCTGAAATAAGCAGGAAAAAACAAAAATTTTTGTCAGGTGGTGAATCAGGTTGGCATTGTATGTGATGGGCGACACCCATCTGTCCCTGGGCAGCAGCAAGCCCATGGACGTTTTCGGCGGCGCATGGGAGGGTTACATGGAAAAACTCACCCAGGGCCTGTCCGTCCTCACCCCGGATGACACCCTGGTCATCGCCGGGGATGTTTCCTGGGGCATGAGCCTGGAGGAGTCGGAGCAGGACTTCGCCTGGCTCCATGCCCTGCCGGGAGAGAAGATTCTCCTCAAGGGCAACCACGACTACTGGTGGAACACGGTGGCCAAGATGAATCGGTTCTTCCAGGAGAAGGGGTTCGACTCCCTCCACATCCTCCACAACAACTGTTACTACTACGGGGACGTGGCCCTCTGCGGCACCCGGGGGTGGTTCTATGAGGAGGACAAGGAGGGACAGAGCGCCAAGGTCTTCAACCGGGAACTTCAGCGGCTGGAGACTTCCTTGAAAGCGGCGGGGGAGGCAGAGAAACTGTGCTTCCTCCACTACCCCCCCTTCTACACCGGGTACCGGTGTGAGCCCATTCTGGAACTGCTGGAGAACTACCGGGTGAAAGCCTGCTATTACGGCCATCTCCACGGCGGCAGCCACCGGCTGGCCATCCAGGGAATTAGCGGGACGGTGGACTATCGTCTCATCTCGGCGGATTTTTTGAAATTCCGACCGGAAAAAATTATGGAATCCGGAAAAAAAGACTGGTAATTCCCCATAGAATCTGCTATGATAACCCATATATACTGCAATATCATGCCCTCCCATGGTTTTACACGGTGTGAGAGGGTGTTTTACAGGAGGAAAAAAGGACATGAATGTCAAGAGCGTTGTTGAAAACAAGGAAAAGTTTGAAGTCGAACTGATCGTCGAGGTCGGTCAGGAAGAGTTCGAAGCTGCCATCGAGAAGGTTTATCGCAAGAGCCGCGGCAACATCACCGTTCCCGGTTTCCGTAAGGGCAAGGCCCCCCGCAAGGTCATCGAGGGCATGTATGGCGCCGGCGTGTTCTATGAAGACGCCATTGAGGAAGTCTATCCCGAGGCATGCAATGCAGCCATCGCAGAAAAGGGCCTGGATCATGTGGCTCCCCCTCAGGTGGAGATCCTGACCCTGGGCAAGGAAGGGTTCACCTTCAAGGCTGTCGTGACCGTTCGTCCCGAAGTCACCCTGAAGCAGTATAAGGGCCTGGAGGCCGACAAGGTTCTGCCCACCATCACCGAGGACGCTGTGGACAACGAGCTGAAGCAGTACGTGGATCGCGCTACCCAGCTGGTGGCTGTGGACCGCGAGGCCAAGATGGGCGATACCGCTGTCATCGACTATGAAGGTCTGAAGGACGGCGTGGCATTTGCCGGCGGCACCGCTAAGGGCTACGAGCTGGCTCTGGGCTCCGGCACCTTCATCCCCGGCTTTGAGGAGCAGGTGGTCGGCATGAAGGCCGGCGACGAGAAGGACATCGA
>JAEDLP010000005.1 GCA_016295225.1 Oscillospiraceae bacterium
AGACCGGCTTGCCGCCGATGAACTGACCCTTCCGCTGCTTATCCCGCTTGACGCTCTTGATCTTCTTGGAAATGTCCTTGGCGTACATGTCGTTCATAATGGCCCGGAAGGGTGTTATGTCGTTGGCGCTGGACTCCACACCGGTGTCGATGCCGTCCAACAGGGAGATGTACCGCACCCGCTTTTCCGGAAAGTACCGCTCCATATAGTGGCCGGTCATAATGTAGTCACGGCCCAGGCGGCTCAGATCCTTGGTGATGACCATGTTGACCTTCCTGGCCTCGATATCGCCGATCATCCGCTGGAAATCCGGGCGGTCAAAGTTGGTGCCGCTCCATCCGTCATCCACATAGGTATCATAGACAGAAAGACCGTGCTGACGGACAAACTCGTTCAGCAGGGACCTCTGGTTGGTGACGCTCTGAGAGGGTCCTTCGTTTTCGTCCTCCTTGGAAAGCCGTATGTACAGCGCCGCATGGTACGTCATGGGTTTTTTTATTTCAAAGTACATTCTTCTTCTCCGGAAACCGGCGGCCATTCTGCAAGGTTTTCATGCATTGCAAGAATGCGGGCCAGATAGAGCCGGAACAATACCTCCATCAACTCTTCCAGGCTCTCCTCCACTTCAGTATACACACAATGTACGGTTGGCAGTTCCTTTTTCATACGCGCTACCTCCTCGATGCATTCTATGAAAAAGAGTCCCTGATTTTGCCTGGTATCATGAACCGTCGCTTGTGTAAATTTTTTATAAACTCCCCCCGAAAATCTTGCGCTTCTTTTTTAGCAGGAGTAAAATTCCAGTATACTTATACAACTTATACAGAAACAACTGGGACAGCGGAGAACAGAATGAGTTACATTACCTTTGAACAAGTTAAAAAAAACTATCAGATGGGAGAAGTTACCATCCATGCTGTGGACGGGGTAGACTTCTCCATTGAAAAGGGCGAGTTTGCCATTATCGTGGGGCCCTCCGGTGCAGGCAAAACCACGGTGCTGAACATGCTGGGAGGCATGGACGCCTGCTCCAGCGGCACCATTACAGTGGACGGCACCCGGGTCAGCGACTTTAACATCAAGCAGCTCACCGGCTACCGCCGGCATGACATTGGCTTTGTCTTACAATTCTATAACCTGGTGCAGAACTTAACCGCCTTGGAAAACGTGGAGCTGGCCGCCCAGATTTGTGACGATCCTCTGGACGCCCGGAAGGTGCTGAAGCAGGTGGGGCTGGGCCACCGGCTAAATAATTTCCCGGCTCAGCTCTCCGGCGGCGAGCAGCAACGGGTGGCCATCGCCCGGGCTCTGGCCAAGAACCCGAAGCTGCTGCTGTGCGACGAGCCAACCGGCGCCCTGGACTATGTGACTGGCAAGCAAATCCTAAAGCTGCTGCAGGACACCTGCCGCCAGGAGGGCATGACCGTGGTGGTCATCACTCACAACACCGCCCTGACCCCTATGGCAGACCGGGTCATCCACATCAAGAGCGGAAAAGTTGAGAGCATACAGCTCAACAGGCATCCCACGCCGGTGGAGGAGATCGAATGGTAAAGCGGAACAATCGCCTGACCACCGACGCTGTCCGGGAGGTCAAAAACACCTTCAGCCGGTTTTTGTCCATTCTGGTTCTGTCTGCCCTGGCGGTGGCTTTTCTCTCCGGCCTGCGGGCCACGGCGCCTGACATGAAGTACACCGCAGACAACTACTTTGACCGCACCCATATGATGGACGTCTACGCCATCTCCACCCTGGGCATCACTGACGAGGACCTGACGGCCCTGGCTGCGGCGGATGGCGTGGAAGAGGTAGAGGGGGTGCGCACGGTGGACGTGACCGCCACCGACCGCATTGTCAGCATCCACTCCATGCCGGAGAAGCTAAACCTGCTGGAGGTCGAGGATGGCCGCCTGCCCCAGGCGGCAGATGAGTGCGTCACCGACCATCTGCTTCTGACCGAGCTGGGGCTGGAGGTTGGCGACACCCTGACCGTTACCCTGGAGGAGGACGACGAGGACGTGTTGGCGCGCACCTCCTACACCGTGGTGGGTACCGTGATCTGCCCTCTCTACGTGGGCACCGACCGGGGCACTACTTCCCTGGGAGACGGCTCCCTGGACGGCGTCGTGTTCGTGCCGGAAGAAAACTTTACCACGGATTATTACTCCATTGCTTACCTGACTGGTACCGGTCTGGCAGAGATAGACAGCTACAGCGATGATTACGACAACGCGGCAGAAGCTTTGCTGGACAACCTGGATTCTCTTGGGGACCAGCGGGCCCAGCTGCGTTATGACCAGGTAGTAGGTGACGCCCGGGCGGAACTGGATGACGCCCAGGCAGAGCTGAACGACGCCAAGACCGAGGCAGAAACCCAGCTTGCAGACGCCCAGGCAGAGCTGAACGACGCCCGGGCCCAGCTGGACAAGGGCTGGCGGGACTACAAAAACGGCCAAACCACCCTGACCAAGGAATTGCGCAGCGGCCGCGCAGAGCTGAGCAACGCAGCTCAGACCCTGAACAGCGCCCAGAAGGAGTACGACGCCGGCCTGATCCAGTATAACAACGGCCTGTCCCAGTACAACGCAGGCCTGGCAGAGTATGAGGCAGTTCTTGCTCAGTATGAGCAGAACGCCTCCTCTCTGGACACCCAGCAGGCAGAGCTGGACCAGTCCTATGCTCAATATGAGGCGGCCCTGGCCCAATATGTGGGCACCCCCTATTACGACGAAGCGGTGGCCCAGATGGCTCCCCAGAAGGCCCAACTGGATGAGGCCCAGATGCAGCTTGACGCCGGCCGCCAGCAGCTATCTGAGAGCAAAGCCCAGCTGGACGCTGCGAAAGCGGAGCTGGATACCTCCAAGGCAGAGCTGGATGCCGTCCGCGCCCAGCTGGACCAGGCCCAAGCCTCCATCACCAGCGGATGGGCAGACTACCGCAGCGGAACAGCCAATCTGGACAAGGCCGAGAAAAAGGGCCGCGCGGAGCTGGCAAGCGCTCTGGTCGAGCTGCAGCAGGGCGAGGCAGACTACACCAGCGGTCAGGCGGATTACCAAGAAGGCAAGGCAGAGGCAGACCAGGAGATCGCCGACGCCCAGACCAAGCTGGACGACGCCCGGGCTCAGGTGGACGAGATTGACGAGTGCGAGTGGTATATGCTTGGCCGCAACACCAACAGTGGCTTTGTGGGCTATTCCCAGGACTCGGAACGGGTGAGCAACCTGGCCAGTATCTTCCCCATCATCTTTTTCCTGGTGGCGGCCCTGGCCTGCCTCACCACCATGACCCGCATGGTGGAGGAACAGCGCACCCAGATCGGCGCACTGAAGGCCATGGGATTTTCCCGGCTGGCCATCTCCAAAAAATATCTGGGCTACGCCTTTTTCGCCAGCCTGGGCGGCGGCCTTCTGGGGCTGATTCTGGGCTGCACCCTGATCCCCATGGTGATCGCCAACGCCTTCCGCATCATGTATGACATTCCCGGCCTGGATCTGAAGCCCCAGCTTGGACTGTGCGTGGCGGCGGTGGCGGCAGCCGTGCTGTGCACCACCGGGGCGGCCCTGTGGGCCTGCCTGTCCACCCTAATGGACACCCCAGCCAACCTGATGCGCCCCAAGGCTCCCAAGGCGGGCCGCCGGGTGTTCTTGGAGCACATCAAACCCCTCTGGAGCCGCCTGTCCTTCACCTGGAAGGTGACCATGCGCAACCTGTTCCGCTACCAGAAACGGTTCTGGATGACTGTGATCGGCATCGGCGGCTGCACCGCCCTGATCGTCACCGGCTTCGGTCTGCATGACTCCATCTTCGCCATCCTGGATAAGCAGTTTGACGAGGTGTCGCTCTACGACGCCACTGTGGGGCTGGACTCCCACATCACCGATGAGGAGATGACCAAGGCAACCTATTACCTGGACAGCAATGAGAACGTAGACCGCTGGCTGTCCTGCCGTCAGTTGACGGTGGACGCCTCCGCTGGGGACCTGACCAACACCGCATATATTTTTGCCGTGGAGGATCAGGACTCCTTCCGCCAGCTCATTGATCTTCGGGAGCGCAAGAGCGGTAATCACGTGGAGATTTCCCCTGACGGCGTGGTTATCACGGAGAAGCTGTCCGAGCTGCTGGATTTACAGGTGGGAGACACCATTACCCTGGAAGGAGACCGCCGGGTGGACGCGTCTGTTACCGCCATTGCGGAAAACTATGTCCACCATTATGTATATATGACGGAGGACTTCTACGAGGCTCTGTTCCGGGAACCGGCGGAGGAAAACGTGATCCTGCTGGCCTACGGGGACGGAGTGGATACCGTCAGTCAGAACGATATCTCGGTGACCCTCATGAAAATGGACGGGGTCAGCTCCTACTCCTATATCGGCACCATCCGGGACTCCTTTACCGACAGTATGAGCGCCATTGACTACGCGGTGGTCATTATCATCGTGGCGGCAGCGGCCCTGGCCTTTGTGGTGCTGTATAACCTGACCAACATCAACATCACTGAGCGGGTGCGGGAGCTGGCAACATTGAAGGTGCTGGGCTTCTACGACCGGGAGATCTCCGCCTATGTCTACCGGGAGAATATCTTCCTGACGATCTTCGGCATTCTTCTGGGCCTGGTGATGGGGCGGTTCCTCCACGCCTGGCTGGTGCTGACGGTGGAGATCGACATGGTAATGTTCGGCCGCACTGCGCCAGCTTACGCTTACCTGCTGGCAGCGGGCCTCACCGCGCTGTTCTCGGTGGTCGTCAACGTCGCCGCCCACTTCCGCCTGAAGAAGGTGGACATGGTGGAAAGCCTGAAAACAACGGAATAAACCGGACATAATCAAAACCATGTGTTAAATGAAGTTATAAGATAAGGTAGACGCACGGAAAACCACCATGTTGTCTACCTTTTCTTTATGCTAAAATAAATTGGATTGAGTCATCAAATGGCTGGATCAAGGAAGAACCGCCTTGAAATAAGCAGCCATTCATCGAGGCTATTATACGATTTTTCTCTTGGCTTCCATAAAGGTGCGGCTGAGATACAATCGAAAGGATTCCTCCAAAAGATCCGAGATGTTTTTTCCCTTTTCTGCGTATACACAGTGAACAACCACTGTTTTTTTGCGCATCATCCTCCCTCCTTTCTTCCATCGTATGTACCATCAGAAGGGTCTTTGCCTGTCCACCTCCGTTTTCATACCAAGGACCTAACCGTAAACTGCTAAAGGGCGTGTTGCAGAGGGAAACCACTGCAGCACGCCCTTTATTGCGTAATATCCTATTCAGTAAATCTTATTTATGCAGACTCATCCATTAAATCAACTGCATATTTTATTACATTGCTTACGTTGATAATGCCAATCATTTTTCCATTCTGCATTACCGGTGCTTTTTTCAGGTGATTTTCACCTAATACGTAGCAGACCTCATCCAGGTCGTCTTCTGCGTTAACAGTAATTACCTTCTTTGTCGCCAAGCTCGATACATCTTTCAGCATAAGGCTTTTCAGTGCCGTATTAAATTCAATTTTTGCTAATGAATGAGAATCAACAAAAATGGAATGCTCCGCTGACAAATGTCTTATGATATCTCCATCTGAAATGAAACCAACAATCTCTCCGCTATGATCCACCACTGGAAACCCGCTGACATTCTTCGCCTTCATCAGCTTTAATGCATCTAAAATCGAATCATCATTTCGAATGACATATACATCCCGTTTCATGATTTTAAAAAGAGGTTTTTCGTTCGGCTGCTCTTCAACCGCTTCCCCTATGCCCAGCAGCTTGTCTCTGGCATCTCCAAAGAATCTGCCCAGCAATTTCACTTCCGTTCCTACCAGCACCGCTGCAACTACTGTGCCTACTCCAACGCTTCCAAGTTCTTTGATAACAAGAAGGCAACAATACGATTTGAAGCAGAACCATAAAGACAGAAAAAATAATGGTTGCCCTTCCCAACTCTATTCCAGCGATACATGTCATTGTATATGGAATGGAACTGATTGGCGATACGCCCAAGTCTGATTTCACCGAAATCGCTACACCGAATGTCATTACCATAAGACCCACTATATAAAATAAGTCTTGCCCCTAAATAATTTTTACGTTTCATTTTCCTGTTCCTTCCTCTCCAGACAAGCTAATATTTTTTGTGATATTTCCTGCCATGTTGCAGCCTCTTCATCACTAATGCCGCATCTTAATGTAGCTTCCAGCCTTTCTACATCATGAAATACATCTTCTTTATATTGGTCCGCTTGATCCGTGAGTATGATCTCTTTATACCTGCCATCTTCTTGATTGGGTACCCGTTTTATTACCCCCATCCTTACCAACGAATTGAGCAACTCCGTCGCTGTAGATGCCCTGAGACCAAAAATCTTCTCTATTTCCTTCTGATATATAGGTCTTTCTTTATTGTTAAACAGATAGTGTATCACTTTCCCTTGTGCCCCACTATATTCACGCCCTGTTGCCAGGTTGTCGATCAGTCGCCTCTGACTGTTTGCCAATCTGTTCACATATTTATAGATATCGCTCATGCTTTCTCCCCCCCCAATTAGTTAGTTTCCTAAATATATTAGCAGGGATACGCTATTTTGTCAACTTTCACTGTATATAAACGCCTATGACTGCAAAACAGCTCGGGCATCACTTACATTAGTTCCGGTGGGATACATAGGACCGGCTGATGCCGCAGGCGGCGGCGATCTCTCGCTGGGTCCGGGGAACCTCCCCGTCCAGGCCGTAGCGGAGGGTGATGACCTTCGCCTCCCGCTCGGACAGACAGCTCTCCACACAGCGGCGGACCTTGGCGCAGGACTCCTTGGTGTCCAGATTCTCCAGCATGTCGTCCTCCACGCTGATGACGTCCATCAGGGAAAGGGCGTTGCCGTCCCGGTCGGAGTCAATGGAATCGGACAGGGACACATCCCCCTGATATTTCCGCTGACTGCGGAAGTACATGAGGATCTCGTTCTCCACGCACCGGCTGGCATAGGTGGCCAGCCGGACGTTTTTATCCGGCTTGAAGGTGGAAATTCCCTTGATGAGCCCGATGGTCCCAATGGAGATGAGATCATCCTGGTCGCTGGCCTGGACGTAATACTTTTTCAAAATGTGGGACACCAGGCGCAGATTGTGCTCGATGAGCTTGTTGCGGGCCTCCAGGTCGCCCTGGGCAAACCGCTCTAAGTATTCCCGCTCCTCCTCCGCTTTCAGGGGACGCGGAAAGGAACCTGTGGTCCCCAAACGCAGAGGAAAGCACAGGGTGTTGAGCAGCAGCAAAATTCCTGCCGAAAACATAGACAGCACCTCCTGCTCTACTTTATTCCTCTGCGGCCTGTCTCTATTTCTCCCAGATGCGTCCTGTCCCGCCTGTCATTCAGTCCTGATCTGGCCACGATGGCAAGATAGGGTATGACAATATCCTCCTTGTTTTTTCTGAGAAAACGCGAGAACGCAGAACGCACAAGGCGTTCCGCGTTCTCGCGTGAAAGGAAATACTAAAATGGATTTTAAGCAAATGAAAAGAGATGAGAGATAATAAAGAGATAAATTATGAGAAACGATGCAAATTGTTTGGATTATACCTGCGCGTCTTTCGCGCTGGCAAAGAGGGCCGCGGCCCGTTCTTCGGGAGTCAGCTTGTTCCGCTGAGGGGCCGTGGCCAGGAACATAATGACGCCAACCACCAGCCAGCCGATAAACATCTTGATGGCTACGCCGCCCATATAGGCGGGAGAGTTGGGGATGAAAAGCATCACCAGCAGGATGGTCATGGCAACTGCCGCAAACCATGCCGTGGGCAGACCGCCGGGAATCTTATAGGGGCGAGGCAGATTCGGCTCGGTCTTACGCAGGCGGATGAGGCAGTAGGCCGCCATACCCCAGGACAGCACGTAGGCTGCGCTGCTGAAAGTGGTCAGGGGATCGATCAGGCCCAGACCCAAGAAGGGGCCGATGACAGAGGCCACCAGACACACGATCAGACCGTTGACAGGGGTGCCAGTCCTGGGAGAACGCTTGGACAGAACAGCGGGAAGCATACGGGCACGGGCCAGAGCCATCATCAGGTTGGCAGTGCCCATCATGAAGCTGTTCCAGGTGGTCAGCAGGCCGCACAGCGCGCCGGCCACCAGCAGGGTGTACAGTCCTTTGCCCAGCGTGGTTCCCTGGTAAATGGCCGCAAAAACGTTTGCCACGGAGGGAGAGGCCATGTCGTGATAGAAGGACTGCCAGGGCCATGCGCCGCCGATGGTGATCAGCAGGAGAGAATAGAACAGGCAGGCCACCACGATGGACAGGAGCACGGTCATGCCCACCTTCTTGACGGAGCCGCCGGCGTCCTCCACGCCCTGGGGGATGGTCTCAAAACCACAGAGGAAGAAGGGCGCGGTGGCCAGAATGGCCAGCATACCGCCGAAAAAGCTCTTATGGGTGCTGACGCCCACATTTTCATATGTTCAGGGAGACAGCCCAGCCCACGCCGACGATGGCGCCAAAGCCAACACAGAAAAAGTCGAACGTGCCTAAGCCTTTCTTTTTGGTGGGACTACTACTCATCAAAAATACCTCCTTGCCTGCTCCCAGGGGGCGGCTATTCACTTTTCGCGAGGTGGCGCGGCAGGGGGACCGCAGGTTTCGTTGCGGCCCCCGCCGCCCATTTGGGAGTGCATAATTTGTTCAATACTCACGGAAACAGGCTTTGCTGCCTTATTCCTGGGTGGGAATCCCGGTAAAGATCATCTTTGCCGCAATCTTGTCGCTGCCCGCGTTGAACGCCTCCACTTCCACCACGATGAGGGTCTTGCCCCGCTTGAGGACTTTGCCCACCGCGATGGCCTTCTCGCCAGTGATGGCACGGAGAAGATTGATCTTGTATTCCACGCCGATGAGGGACTGCCCCTCCGGCAGGATGGTCAGAGCCGCGTATCCCGCAGCCGCTTCGCAGAGGGCGCCGGTCACGCCACCGTGGAGCAGGCCGGTCTGCTGGAGCAGGTCGGCTCTCCGCTCACAGGAGATCACCACCCGGCCCTCCTCTGCTTCCTCAACGCGGAACCCCATCAGCTGCGCAAAGGTCTGCTTCTGGATTCCCGCTTCAACCCGTTGAATCAACCCGTTCATAGGCAGACTCCATCAGGCCTTCAGGCACTCGACCAGGGCCTCCTCGAAGATATCCAGGCCCTTCTCCAGCTGCTCATCGGTGATGACCAGGGGAGCCAGGAACCGGACCACCTGGCCCCAACGGCCGGCGGGCTCGATCATCAGGCCCCGCTGGACACAGGCCTGGACCATGGCGGAAACCAGCTCGCCGTTGGGCTCCTTGGTCTCCATGTCCTTGACGAACTCCAGACCGATCATAGCGCCCAGGCCGCGGATGTTGCCCAGGACACCATACTTCTCCTGCCAGACCTTGGCACGGGCGGTGACCTTCTCGCCGATCTCACGGGAACGGGCAGCCAGGTTGTCACGCTCCATGATCTCGATGGTCTTCAGGCCGGCGGCGCAGGCCAGGGGGTTGCCGCAGAAGGTGCCGCCCACGGTGCCGCCGGGGATGGCGTCCATGATCTCGGAGCGGGCCACGATGGCGCTGATGGGCATACCAGCGGCGATGGACTTGGCGGTGGTCAGGATGTCGGGTGCGCAGCCGGCCTCTGCCCAGTACTCGGAGGCGAACATGCGGCCGGTGCGGCAGAAGCCGCTCTGGACCTCGTCGGCGATCAGCAGGATGCCGTGCTGGTCACAGATCTGACGCAGGGCCTTGACGAACTCAATGGGAGCGGGGATGAAGCCACCCTCGCCCTGGAGGGGCTCCAGGATGATGGCTGCCACGGTGTCGGGCTGGCAGGCCTCCTCGAAGAGATCCTGGATGCTGTCCACGCAGGACTGAATGACCTCGGCCTCGCTCATGCCGGCGGGGCTGCGGTACAGGTAGGGGAACTTGGCGCGGAAGACGCCGTTGACCAGGGGGCCCATGCCGGTGGTATAGGCCTTCTTGGCGGTCATGGTCATGGTCAGCATGGTGCGGCCATGGAAAGCGCCGGTCATGGCGATGATATTGGGACGGCCGGTGTAGGCACGGGCCACCTTGACAGCGTTCTCGTCAGCCTCAGCACCGGAGTTGGCAAAGAAGACCTTCTTGCTGTCGCCCTTCACGGGGACGATCTGGGCCAGCTTCTCGGCCAGGGCCACATAGCCCTCGTGGGTGACGATGTTGAACATGCCGTGGAAATACTTCTCGGCCTGAGCCTTGACAGCCTCCACGATCTCGGGGTGGGAGAAGCCGATGTTCAGAACGCCGACGCCGCCGATCCAGTCCAGGAAGCGGTTGCCGTCCACATCCTCGATCATGGCGCCCTCACCACGGGCGATGGCAACAGGATAGGCGCAGCGGATGGCGCCGGGGACAGCGGCGTCACGACGGTCAATGATCTCCTTGGCCTTGGGGCCGGGGACGGAACCGGTCACGATTTCGGGCAGTGCAGTACGCAGCATAGGAATCAACCTTTCTTTGAATAGTTTGGGAAAGAATTGGGGCTTGTTTGAAAAATAGGCAGTATGCCCAATGGCGAGGGATTTTTTCGCCAGAGGAAGCCAAATTTTCGCAGGAATCCTTTGTGGATTTCAAGAAAATTTGGCGAAATCTGGTAAAAAAAGACCCGCCAGTGGGTGTATTGACGTTTTTCAAACATGCCTTAATAAACAGAGCGATAGATATCCCGGATCTGGTCACGGGACAGGGGCACGAAGTTGTTGCCAAGCAGTCTCTGCTGGTTTTCCACCACAGAGTCGGCGAACTCCTCGATCTCTGCCTCGGTCATGCCGTACTCCCGGAGGGGCTTCTTGGGCAGCAGGCAGTTCAGCAGGTCCTCCAGGGCGGTGTAGATGTTGGCCACATCGCAGCCCAGGATGTCAGCCATGAACTGGTTCAGCTGGGCGATGGCGCCGTCGGTGCGGACGGACATATACATATTCATGACGCCGGTGAAGACCGCATAGTTGGACTCGCCGTGGGGCACATGGTAGGCAGCGCCCAGAGGATAGGCCAGGGCGTGAACGGCGGCGCAGCCCGCGTTGCCGAAGGCGATGCCCGCATAGTTGCTGGCCAGCAGGAAGTCCTTCAGCAGGGGGATACGGGCCTCGGGGCCGTTGTCCCGGATGGCCATATAGCCCTTCAGAATCATCTCAATGGCCTGATAGCCGAAGAGACGGGTGATCTCGTTGGCCTTGGGGGACAGGCTGGACTCAATGGCGTGGATCAGAGCGTCGATGGAGCTGGTGGCGAAGAACTTGAAGGGCAGTCCCTTCAGCAGCTCTGGGATGAGCACAGCCTGGTCAGCGAACATGCACTCCCCGGTGAGGCCCTTCTTGGTGCGGCGGCTGATGAGGGCCAGGATGGAGATGTTGGTGACCTCGGTGCCGGTGCCGCAGGTGGTGGGGACCAGAACCAGCTCCTTGCCCTTCTCCAGGGGGGCCTTGCCGTCGTACAGGTCCAGCACAGGGCTGACATGCTTCAGGGTCAGGATCTTGGCCACGTCCAGGACGGTGCCGCCGCCCACGGCGATGATGCGCTCCACGTCCTTGGGCATATCCTGATAGATGGCCTCCACCATCTCGTCGGTGGGCTCGCCCAGGCCGTACTTCTCCTGGAAGAGCACGGGACAGTCCAGGTTCAGGGGTGCGAAGTAGGGGTCATAGAGGAAGTCGTTGGTGAAGAGCAGGTCCTTGGGACCCAGGTTTGCCGCCTCTGCGAACTCCTTTACGGTCTCGCAAAGCTGGATGGCGGGCTTCACAGCAAACTGCGTCATCGTGCAGCACTCCTTTCATAATTTCTCAGAAATTCAATTATTTTGCAGAAATGGGAGAAAAAAGGGCGCAAAAAGAGGACGGACGTTTCCGTCCTACTTTTTGCATCATGTCCTGCAGGAAGGATCAATAATCCCGGGGATACCGACGGCGGAATTCCGCGCGCAGCTCCTCCCGGAAATCCGGGTGGGCAATTTCGATGAGGGCCTCGGCACGCTTCCGCAGGGACTTGCCCCGGAGCTGGGCGATGCCGTACTCGGTGACCACATAGTTCACGTCGTTGCGGGACGTGGTGACTGCGGAGCCCTGGTCCAGGAAGGGCACGATCTTGGAGATCTTGCCCTTGCCGGTGGTGGAGGGCATGGCCATGATGGCCCGGCCGCCCTTGGACAGGTTGGCCCCCCGGACGAAGTCCACCTGTCCGCCCACGCCGGAGATCTGACGCAGACCGGCGGAGGTGGAGACCACCTGGCCCATGATGTCGATCTGGACACAGGAGTTGATGGACACCAGGTTGTCGTTCTGGCCGATGACATAGGGGTCGTTGACATAGTCCACCGGGTACATGGCCACGGCGGGGTTGTTGTCCACATAGTCATAGAGGCGGCGAGTCCCCATCAGGAAGGTAGCCACACTCTGACCACGGTGGAGCGTCTTGGCCTTGTTGGTGATGACGCCGGCTTCCACCAGCTCCACCACGCCGTCGGAGAACATCTCGGTGTGGATGCCCAGGTCGTTCTTCTCCTTCAGGAAGAGCAGAACGGCGTCGGGGATGGCGCCGATGCCCAGCTGGAGGGTGTCGCCGTCCTTGATGAGCTGGGCCACGTTCTCGCCGATGGCACGCTCCACCTCGGTGATCTTGGGGGGAGCCAGCTCGATGACGGGGGTGTCCAGCTCCACCAGGCAGCCGATCTGGGTCACGTGGAGGAAGCTGTCCCCCAGGGTGCGAGGCATGTTCTTGTTCACCTGGGCGATGACCAGGTCAGAGGTCTCCGCTGCGCCCTTGGTGTAGTCCACGGACACGCCCAGGCTGACATAGCCGTGCTCATCGGGGGGAGAGCACTGGAGCATGGTCACATTGGGCCGCAGCTCCTCCCGCAGAACGCCGGGGATTTCGGAAAAATACACGGGGGTAAAGTCCACACGCCCTTCGGCGGCCGCGCCACGGGTGGAGCCGCCCAGGAAAAAGGCGTTGTGGTGGAAGTTTTCATCGTATTCGGGCTTGCAGTACTCTGCCTTGCCCATAGCGACCATGTGGACGATCTCCACATTTCGATACTGGGCCGCGTTGGCCACCATGGCGTCCAGGATGGCAGAGGGCTCGCCGCAGGCATGGGCCACCACCACACGGCTGCCGGACTGGATCTTCTGCACGGCCTCCTGGGCGGTGCACAGATGCTCTTGATACCAGGTCTTCCAATCCATGGAAGACACCTCCTTACTCTTCTTCGCCGGACCGGCCCCGGCCGCCCTTCATCAGCGACCGGGCCATGTCCAGCAGGGATTCGTCAACGTGGTGGACCAGGACGACCTGCTTCAGCTCCGGGATCAGGGGCATGAGCTGCCCTTCGATGATGGTCTCGTTGGTCATGGTGGCGGCGGGACAGCCGGCACACTGGCCCAGCATCCGCAGACGCAGAATGCCGTCCTCGAAGCCGATCAGCTCCACATCGCCGCCGTGGGCCTTCAAAGCAGGCCGCACCAGCTCGTCCAGCATCTGTTCCAGTTTCTCATTGGTCATCTCGTGGTCCTCCTATTTCTTTTTTCGCAGATCGCGGACGGACCGCGATCAATCCTCTTTCACGTGGGCGATGCGCTTAGCCAGCAGCTTCTTGCCCTCGATATCGCCCTGGCGAGCAATCATGACGCGCTGCGCCTGGGGAGAGCCTGCGCCGTGGAGGGACTCGGTGCGGTAGCCCACAGCGCCGGAGCCCAGGGACAGGTTCTCGATGAGGCGCAGGATGCGCATACGGTTCTCAGCGGAGACGCCCACGCCGTTCTTCATGTACTTCTCCACCCAGGGGCCGGTGAACTCGCCGCGCAGGTCAGCCTCGGACAGGCAGGTACCCACGCTGCCGCCGGCCAGGTCCTCAGCGATGCGGGCCATCTCATAGGGGAAGCGGGTGACGTTCTGCTTGCAGACGTTGGCCAGCAGCAGGTCGATCAGGTAGTTGCCGGATGCGGTCTTCTTGCCCTCAGCGGAGCAGGCGATGCCGCAGGAGTACATGGTCTCGTTCAGGTGGATCATCTCGATGAGCTTGTCCTTGATGTGGGAGGCCTTAGCCACGCCGTTGTAGTCAGCGGCAACAGCGGAAGCGCCGATCAGGACGTCGCCCACGCCCACCTTGCAGCCGCCGTAGGACTGACGGTGATAGCCGGCGAACCGCTCCACCATCATGGTAGCGAACTCATACTCACCGTTCATGTAGATGTTCTCGTTGGGGATGAACACATCGTCGAAGACAACCAGACATTCCACACCGCCGAACTGGGAGTTGCCCACGTCGATCTCGGTGCCCTCCAGCTTGCGGGTGTCGCAGCTCTGACGGCCGATGATCATGAACAGGCCCTCCGCGTCGCAGGGGCAGGAGAAGGAAACTGCATAGTCCTTGTCGTCGGGACCCATGGCCTGGGTGGGCATGACCAGAACGTGATGGGAGTTGCACATACCGGTCTGGTGAGCCTTGGCGCCCCGGACCACGATGCCGTCGGGACGGCGCTCCACAACACGCAGGAACATGTCGGGATCGTCCTGCTTGTGGGGAGCCAGGCTGCGGTCACCCTTGGGGTCGGTCATGGCGCCGTCCACGGTGTAGTCCTTCTCCTGGCACAGAGCCACGAACTTGCGGAAGTTCTCGTGGTAGTTGGTGCCGCACTTCTGGTCGATCTCATAGGTGGTGGAGTAGACGGCGTTGAAGGCGTCCATGCCCACGCAGCGCTGGAAGCAGGCAGCGGTGACCTGGCCCAGCAGTCTCTGCATCTTGACCTTGTTCACCAGGTCCTCGGTGGACTGGTGGATGTGGGTGAAGCGGTTGACCCGCTCGCCGGTGAGGTTGGAGACAGCGGTCATCAGGTTCACATACTCGGGGTTGGTGCCGGTGGCCAGATCATAGGTCATGCGGACGGAGTTGACGGAGGGACGGAGGATGGGGTCATCCACAGGGTTCTCTACCTTCTTGCCGAACATGTAGACGCGCATGTTCATCTTGCGCAGGCTTTCAATGTATTCTTTGCCAGTCATCAGTGCCATAGTATTGCTTCCTTTCTTCTTTTGAATATTTTTTTGAAATCAAATCATGGAGGAGATCGTTGTCAGCGCTTTTCGCTTTCACCCTAATATACAAGCAATTATCGTGCCAACTATAGCAAAAACGGCTGTTTTTCAAAAAACTTTTTTCAAATTTCCGCAAATTTCCGCAGTTTCCCCCGATATTCTCCCAGACAAAACAAAAAATCCCCGGTTTTTCCTCCCTGCTCAGGAGGAAAAACCGAGGATCTTGCACTTTTTTACAGAAGATTTGTTGAACTTGTCGTTTCAAATTTGAATTGCGTTTCAAAAACAAAACAGCGAGTTTTCAAGCACGGCAGGCACCGCAGAAACTATCGTTTTGATTTTGAAACACTCTTACAGAAGACCGGCGGACTCATATTTCTTCTTCCGGCGCAGGAGGGTGGCCGGGTCCATCTTCAGCCGCCGGGCGGCTCCCCGGACGCTTCCCTCCGCCTCCAGAGCCTGGCCGATCAGGGTGGCCTCGAACTTCTCCATCCGGGCCTGTAGCCCCTCCTCCTCCGGCAGCTCCGGCGCGGAAAGCGCCTGCTCCGGCTGGTGGACGGGAACCGGGTCCACCCCATAGGTGGGCGAGATGCTATGAGGCGTGTGGAGATTTCCGTTGTCCATGATGGCCAGGTCCTCGGCCAGAATCTCCTCCCCATCGCTCATAATGAAGGCCCGCTCCATGACGTTCCGCAGCTCCCGGACGTTGCCCGGCCAGTCGTATTGCAGCAGAACAGCCTCGGCCCCGGCGGAGATGGTCTTTTTATTCTCGTAGTTGTGGTTCAGCTCGTCGATCACGTTCTGGGCCAGCTTGGTGATGTCCCGCTTCCGCTCCCGCAGCGGGGGCACATAGACCGGAAAGACGCTCAGCCGGTAGAACAGGTCCTCCCGGAAGGTCCCCTCCCGGACGCATTTTTGCAGGTCCCGATGGGTGGCGGCGATGACCCGGACGTCCACCTTGATGGGCTTGCTGCCGCCCACCCGGGTGATCTCCCGCTCCTGGAGGACCCGGAGGAGCTTGGTCTGGATGGCCAGGGACAGCTCGCCCACTTCGTCCAGAAAAATAGTCCCCTGATCGGCCACCTCAAACAGACCGGCCTTGCCCTCCCGGTTGGCCCCGGTGAAGGCCCCTCGCTCATAGCCGAAGAGCTCGCTCTCCGCCAGGTTCTCCGGGATGGCGCCGCAGTTGACCCGGATGAAATTTTTCCTGGCCCGGGGGGACCGCTGGTGGATGTAGGAGGCGATGCGCTCCTTGCCGGCGCCGGTCTCCCCCTGGATCAGCACCACCGTGTCCAACTGGGCCGCCCGGCCCACGATCCGCAGGAGGTTCAGGGTCGCCGGGTCCTCGGCCACCATCTGAGGGGTCTGCAGAAGCTGCTCCCGGATCAGGTCAATCTCCCGCTCGTACCGGGCAGAGATCTCCCGCTGGGTATCCAGGGTTTTCTGGAGGGCAAAGAGCTCGGAGACATCCCGCACGTTGGTGACCACCATGCAGATCTCATCCTTCTCGTCATAAATGGGGGTGCTGGTAACTACCGCCCGTTTCTTCGTCGTAAAGGTCTGTTCCAGGGTCACTTCATGCCCCTGGTCCAGGGCCATGAGGGTGGCCGACTTGGAGATGATCCCGTTCCTGACCAGGTCCACCATAGGGATGCCCAAAACGTCCCGGGCCGTGAGACCGGAAATGATCTCATAGGACCGGTTGCACCAAATGGGCGTGGCCTCCTGGTCCGTGACGAAAATGCCGTCAAAGGAGCTCTCCAGAATGGCCATGATCCGCTGCAGGGCATCCACCCCCGCACCGAAGGCAATTTTCGGCTGTTTTGGCAGATAGACTCGGTTTCGTTTCATGGATATCACCTCCGGGTCAGCATACCAAGTCTTGCCCCCGGTGTCAACTTCTCAGGAGGACATTTTTATGGTATACTATTCTTATCTATCGTAATTGGGAGGTAGCCCCATGGCCCTTGACCAGCTGCTTCGTCTGGCCCAGACGTTGAACCTCTCCCCTTCCCTGCTCCAGTCCATGCACATCCTGCAGATGAACACCCAGGAGCTCTCCGACTATTTAAACAATATGGCCCTGGAAAACCCCGCCATGGAATACGACGAGGGCCAGGGCGACGGTCCCTCCTGGGAGGAATTCTCCAGCCGTATCCCCTGGCTGGCGGATACCCCCGCACCCACCTACGGCGGCGAGGCCCCGGCCGAAGCGGGGTCTGTCCCGGATCAGACCGATTCCCTGGATCTTCTCCTCCGGGATCAGCTGGCCCGCCTGTCCCTGGACCCGCCCCTTTTGGCCCTGTGCCAGTACCTGGCGGACAACCTGGACCCCAAGGGCCGCCTGGATCAGTCCGACCTGGACGGTCTCGCCCGGGCGGGCGTTCCAGAGGCCCTGCTGACCCAGGCGGTGGAGACGCTACAGACCCTGGACCCACCGGGAATCGCCGCCCGCAGCGCCAGAGAGTGCCTGGCCCTGCAGCTTAAGCGACTGCCGGGGGATCAGCGTCTGGCCATCCGCCTCTGCGACCACCTGGAGGAGTTGGCCCAGGGGACACTGAAATTAAAAGCCCTGGCTGACCGGCTGGGGGCTGACCAGGAGGAGCTTCGGCAGGCCGTCGACGTGATCCGCTCCCTGGACCCGGATCCGGTGGGGGACCTGACCCCGGCGGAGCCTGTCCAATACATCCGCCCCGACGCCTGGGTGGCAGAGGTGGACGGGCAGCTCCAGGTCTTTGTGAACCAGTGGGATCTGCCCCGGTTCTCCCTCAGCCAGGACTATTTGCAGATGGTGAAAACCGGCCAGGAGGACGAGGCGGCGGACTACCTCCGCCAGAAAATCCACCAGGCCCAGTGGATCCTCCAGTGCGTCCGGCGGCGGCAATCCACCCTGGAGGCCTGTCTCTCCGCCCTGGTAAAAGCCCAGGAAAACTTTTTCCGGGGCCGCTGGGAGGCTCCCGGTCCCCTGCTGCGGCGGGAGCTGGCCGAACAACTGGAGGTCCATCCCTCCACCGTCACCCGCACCCTGGGACATAAGTATATCCAGTGCCGCCAGGGACTTTTCCCCACTGCCTACTTTTTCTCCCGAAAAACCGGCGGGGAGCAGTCCGATAAAGCCCTCAAGGCCCGTATCGCCCGCATGATCCGGGATGAGGATCCCACCCGTCCCCTCAGCGACCAGGCCATCGGCGACCGTCTGGCCGCCGACGGCATTCCCCTGTCCCGCCGCACCGTGGCCAAATATCGCCAGGCCCTGGGGCTCCCCTCCAGCCAGCGGCGGCGGGTCCGGTAACAAAAACACCACGCTGTCTGCGTGGTGTTTTTTCTCAAATCAGTTTCCGGAATCCACGGGGGAGCTCAGCCCGGTAGGTGGTCTCCTTGCCGGTGATGGGATGAGTGAAGGTTAGCTCGTGGGCGTGGAGGCACAGCCGGTGCAGCGGATCGGTGGCCGCTCCATAGGTCCGGTCTCCCGCCACCGGGCAGCCCATCTCACTGAGATGGACGCGGATCTGATTCTTGCGGCCGGTGGACAGCTCCACCTCCAGCAGGGAATAGCGCTTCCCCTGCTTCACGGTTTTATAGTGGGTAATGGCCTCCTTGCCGCCGGTAGGGACGGAATAGACCTTGTGGATGCCGTTCTCCCGCAGGAAGGTGCGGATGGTATCCGCCTGCTTGGGAGGCGTCCCCTCCACCACGGCGGTGTAGCCCCGGCGGCGGACGATGGACTCCCAGTTGTCCTGGAAGGCCCGCTTGATCCCCTCGCTCTTGGCAAAGAGGAGGACGCCGGAGGTGTCCCGGTCCAGCCGGTGGACGATGAACACCCGGGCCTTGGGGTTCCCCGCCCGGACGTAGTCCGTCACCTGTCGGTAGGCAGTGCGCTCCCGCTCCTTGTCGCTGGCCATAGACAGCAGGCCGGCGGGCTTGTCCACCACGATGATCTCCTCGTCCTCCCACAAAATGGGAAAGGGCAGGGCGGTCTTTTTCACGATCTCCGGCAGGATGGTCACAGTCTGGCCGGGCAATAACTTGTGGTCGTGGCGGGTGACGCCCTGACCGTCCACCACCACCTGGCCCCGGGTGAGCAGACCCTTCACAGTGTTGCGGCTCTTGTCCCGCACCGTCTCCAGCAGGAAGGGCAGCAGGGTGGTCTCCGTCTCCACGGCGTACTGACGGGCGGGGTTCTGTTTATGTTTCATTATCTCTTACTCCGGGCGGCGATCCTTGCCCAGGAAGAACAGAGCGATAACCCCCTTGCCCGTGTGGGAGCCGATGACGGGGCCCACGTTGCCGATGACCACCTCGGCCACCGGGAATTTCTCCCGAATCATGGTGGCCAGGCCCTCGGTCTCCTCCCGGCAGTCGCCCTGGCTGATGAAGATCCGCTGTCCTTCAGGCTCCTCCACCAGGGTCTCCATCTTGTCCAGCAGGGCTTCGATGGACTTTTTGCGGCCCTTCACGGTGGTCACGGCCACCAGACGGCCCTCCTCATCCACCCGGAGAACGGGCTTCACCTGGAGGAGAGATCCGAAGACCGCCTTGCCGGGAGACAGGCGGCCGCCCCGGCGCAGCTGGGTCAGGTTGCCCACGGTGAACCAGTGGCAGACCCGGCCCCTGGTGGCCTCCGCAAAGTCGCGGACCTCCTCAATGGACTTGCCCTTGCCCTTCTCCCGGAGCGTCAGGTCCACCAGCAGGCCCTGGCCCATGGAGGCGCACAGGGTATCCACCGCGTAGATCTTGGCCTCGGGAAATTCTTCCTTCAGCTCATCCAGGGCGATGCAGCCATTCTGATAGGTGGCGCTCAGGGCGGAGGAAAAGGCCAGGTAGAGGAGATCCTTCCCCGCCTCAAGAATGGGGCGGAAATAGGACTTGAACTCATCCACGTTGGGGGCGGAGGTCTGGGCAGACTCCCCCTTCAACAGCCGCTCGTAGAACTCATGGAGATCGGGGCCGTCACCGGGACGGTTATAGAACCGCTGGTCGCCAAACTGGACGGACAGGGGGATCACAGTGAGATCCAGGGCCTCCACCTGGTCCGGGTTCAGGTCGCAGCAGGAATCGGTCACGATGACATACTCTCTCATAGGGGGAATCCTCCTTTATTTAAATCAGAAACAGCAGTTGGTATATACAGTGAAAAATTGAAAAACCGTACCGGCCAGCACAAAGAAGTGCCAGACGCCGTGGCGGTAGAGCTTTTCTTTTTGCCGGTAAAACAGGATGCCTACCGTATAGCACACACCGCCCAGAACCAGAAAGACGAAGCCCATGGTCGTGAGGGAGCGGTAAATGGAGGGCAGCGCAATGAGGCACATCCAGCCCATGACCACGTAGAGCGCCATGGAAAGCTTCTTCCACCGCTTCATGTTCACGGCGTTGAGGACGATGCCCACCACGGCGCAGGCGGCGTTGACGCCAAAGACCGTCCAGCCCAGAGCGCCGCCGATGTTCACCAGGCAGATGGGGATATAGGTCCCCAGAATCAGAAAGAAAATGGAGCAGTGATCCAGGACCTGAAAGACCCGCTTTCCCTTGCTCTCCGCCAGGGCGTGGTACAGACAGGAGACCAGATACAGCACGATCATCGACGCCCCAAAGATGGCGACGCTGACCACGTTGATGGCGCCGCCGTACTTGGCCGCCCGCACCACCAGGAGCACCAGGCCGGCAATGGCCAGCAAAGCGCCAACCCCATGGGAAATGGCGTTGAGGATCTCCTCCCCCAGCTTCTGCCGGCGGACGGAACCATCGGAATTGGACATGGATGCTGTCATGGACACTCCCCTCCTTACTGTTTTCAAAATCGGTTCATCTTGTTTTCAATATTAGAATATCATTTTATCCTTGGAAAGTCAAGAGCAGATATCGCACCTGACGGGGCTTGTCTTCATCCGTCTCGGCTTTTCCGTGGGTTTGCCACATTTCCTGCAGGATTCTCTAAAAAATGCGTTTTCCCCTTGACTTTTCCGCTGTCAGCTTTTATACTTCATTATAATAAAAATATTATGCAGCTATAAACTATATAATCTGCAATCATTTAACTGAGATAGGAATGATTTCTATGGCAATGTATCAACCCGAAATCGAAACCATGCCCCAGGATCAACTCCGCGCCCTCCAGAGCGAGCGCCTGGTCAAGCAGGTTCGTCACGTTTATGACAACGTCCCCTACTACCGCAAAAAGATGGAGGAAAAAGGCGTCACCCCCGATGATATCAAGGGCCTGGACGACCTCCACAAGCTCCCCTTCCTCACCAAGGACGACCTGCGGGAGGCCTATCCCTACGGCCTCATGGGCAAGCCCCTGAGCGACTGCGTCCGCATCCAGTCCACCTCCGGCACCACCGGCCGCCGTGTGGTGGCTTTCTACACCCAGCACGACGTGGATCTGTGGGAGGACTGCTGCGCCCGGGCCATCATGGCCGCCGGCGGCACCAAGGACGATGTGGTTCACGTGTCCTACGGCTACGGCCTCTTCACCGGCGGCGCGGGCCTCCACGGCGGCTCCCACAAGGTGGGCAGCCTGACCCTGCCCATGTCCTCCGGCAACACCGACCGGCAGATCCAGTTCATGGTGGATCTGGAATCCACCATCCTCTGCTGCACCCCCTCCTACGCCGCCTATCTGGCCGAGACCATCCAGGAGCGGGGCCTGCGGGATCAGATCAAGCTGAAGGCCGGTATCTTCGGCGCAGAGGCCTGGTCCGAGGAAATGCGCCAGGACATCCAGAACAAACTGGGCATCAAGGCCTATGATATCTACGGCCTTACCGAGCTGTCCGGCCCCGGCGTCTCCTATGAGTGCAGCGAGCAGTCCGGTATGCACATCTGCGAGGATCACTTCATCGCAGAGATCATTGACCCCGACACCGGCGAGGTTCTCCCCGACGGCACCAAGGGTGAGCTGGTCTTTACCTCCATTACCAAGGAGGCCTTCCCCCTGCTCCGTTACCGCACCAAGGACATCTGCGTGCTGAACCGCACCAAGTGCTCCTGCGGCCGCACCCACGTCCGCATGGCCAAGCCCATGGGCCGCTCCGACGATATGCTCATCATCCGCGGCGTCAACGTCTTCCCCTCTCAGATCGAGGAAGTCCTGCTGAAGGTCAGCGGCGGCGATATCACCCCCAACTATCAGATCATCGTGGGCCGCGAGAACAACACCGACACCCTGGACATCAACGTGGAAATGAGCGAGGCCATGTTCTCCGACGACATCCGCTCCGTGGAACGGGTGGAGAAGAACATCGTGGCCCAGCTGCGCTCCATGCTGGGCATCGGCGCCAAGGTCCACCTGGTGAACCCCAAGACCATCGCCCGCAGCGAAGGCAAGGCCGTCCGTATCATCGACAACCGGAAACTGTAAGGAGGGACCATCATGTTAATTAAGCAGATCTCTGTTTTCGTGGAAAACGTACCCGGCCAGCTCAGCGAGGTCTCCAAGATCCTGGGTGAAAACGGCATCGACATGAGCGCCCTCTCCCTGGCTGACACCTCCGAGTTCGGCATTCTGCGGCTCATCGTCAACGACCCGGAAAAGGCCTGCGACGTCCTCCGCGCCCAGAACTACATCGTGAAGCAGAACTACGTGGTGGCTGCGGTGGTGGATGACCGTCCCGGCGGCCTCACCGGCGTGCTGGACATCCTGGCCGCCGCCAACGTGGCTGTGGAATACATGTATGCCTTCGTGGGCAGCAAGGACGGCCACGCCGTGGTGGTCATCCGCCCCGACAACGCCGAGACCGCGCTGAAGGCCCTGGACGAAAACCACGTCTCCACCCTGGACCCCAAGGATATCTACCGCCTGTAACCTTTGATACCAAATCTTTCTTCATACAACATCCTCTTTATGCGCCTGTCTCCCAACCCCTTCTTCTCTTTCTTTCTTGTCACAGGCGCAGAATCCACCCCCGACCACTGGTTGGGGGTGGATTTCTTTGGGCCGAAAAGAAAAGCCGGGCGTTTCGGCTTTCCGAAACGCCCGGTCGTATGATTGAACACGCTCTGGGGGCAAATTATGCCTGGCCCAGCTGCTTTGCGATCTCTTCTGCGAAGTTCTCCTGCTTCTTCTCCAGGCCCTCGCCGCGCTCGTAACGATAGAAGCCCTTGACCTCGATGGTGCCGCCCAGTTCCTTGGCAACGGCAGCCACGTGCTTCTCCACGGAGGTCTTGTTCTCCTTGACGAATGCCTGCTGCATCAGGCAGTTCTCCTCGTAGAACTTGCCCATCTTGCCCATGACGATGCCTTCCTTGACCTTCTCGGGCTTGGCAGCCATCTTGGGGTCGTTGGCCAGCTGAGCCAGCTGGATCTCCTTCTCCTTGTCCAGGGTCTCCTGGCTGACGGAGGACTTATCCAGGAAGGAGGGGTTCATAGCGGCGATCTGCATGGCAATGTCCTTGCCCAGCTCGATCACGGTCTCGTTCTCCTCCAGGCCGGCGGAGACGTTCATGTTCAGCAGGACGCCGATACGGCCGCCCATGTGGTTGTAGGCAATGGACATGCCCTCCATGTAGCGCTCGAAACGGCGGATCTTGATGTTCTCGCCGATGGTCAGGACCATGTCCTGCTGAGCCTGCTCGACAGTCATGCCGGTCTTGCGGTAGGGCAGGGTCATCAGGGTCTCCATGTCGGCGGGGCCCCACTTAGCCACCACGTAGCAGACGTTCTTCACGAAGTCCAGGAACTTCTCGTTCTTGGCCACGAAGTCGGTCTCAGCGTTGACTTCCACCAGAGCGGCGCCGTCGGAGAAGACCTCAGCGTAAGCAACGCCTTCAGCGGCGATGCGGCCAGCCTTCTTCTGTGCGGCAGCCAGGCCCTTCTCGCGCAGGAACTCAACAGCCTTGTCCATATCGCCGTCGGTCTCAGCCAGAGCCTTCTTGCAGTCCAGCATACCAACGCCGGTCATTTCACGCAGTGCCTTAACATCAGCAGCAGTAAATGCCATGATAAAAACCTCCAATTTAAGTATTCTTATGAATATCCGAAGCAAGTGCCCGCCGGATGAACGGGCACTTGCCAAAAAAGACGAAATTAAGCCTCAGCTTCCTCTGCCTTCTCAGCAGCGTCTGCGCCCTGCTTGCCTTCCTGGATGGCGTTGGCCATGACGGAAGAGATCAGGCGAATAGCGCGGATAGCGTCGTCGTTGCCGGGGATGACGTAGTCGATCTCGTCGGGATCGCAGTTGGTGTCGACGATTGCCACGATGGGGATGTTCAGCTTGCGGGCCTCGTTGATGGCGTTGCGCTCCTTGCGGGGGTCAACGACGAACAGAGCGCCGGGCAGACGCTTCATCTCCACGACGCCGCCCAGGTACTTCTCCAGCTTGGCGATCTCGCCCATGTGCTTGATGACTTCCTTCTTGGGCAGCATGTCGAAGGTGCCGTCCTCCTGCATCTTCTTCAGCTGGTTCAGACGGTCCACACGGCCGCGCATGGTCTTGAAGTTGGTCAGCATGCCGCCCAGCCAACGAGCGTTGACATAGAACATGCCGCAGCGCTGTGCTTCCTCGCGGATGGCGTCCTGGGCCTGCTTCTTGGTGCCCACGAACAGCAGGCTCTGGCCGTTCTCGGAGAGCTGCTTAACGAAGTTGTAAGCCTCCTCCAGCTTCTTCACGGTCTTCTGCAGGTCAACGATGTAGATCCCGTTACGCTCGGTGTAGATGTAGGTTGCCATCTTGGGGTTCCAGCGGCGGGTCTGGTGACCGAAGTGCACGCCTGCCTCCAGAAGCTGCTTCATAGATACGACTGCCATAGTTTTGTTCCTCCTGATTATTTTAGTTGTTACCTCCGGGGACCTCATTCTCACGGCCAACCTGGCAGCAGGCACACGGCCGCTCGTCCGAACCCCGTACGGAATCGGACAGTATTTTATCACAACTTTCCCGTAATTGCAAGCATAATTTCCCTGTCTTTCCCACTTTTTTTGCTTTTCCCGGGAAACCGGTCACAGGTCCCGCTTGATCTTCTGGATGGCGTTTTTCTCCAGCCGGGAGATCTGCGCCTGGGAGATGCCGATGCGGGCGGAGACCTCCATCTGGGTCTTCCCCTCAAAAAAGCGCAGGTTCAGGATCCGCTTTTCCCGGTCGCTGAGCCGGTCCATGGCCTCCTTCAAGGCGATCTGCTCCAGCCAGTTCTCGTCGGTGTTCTTCTGGTCCCGGACCTGGTCCATGACGCAGATGGTGTCCCCGCCATCGGAGTACACCGGCTCGTAGAGGGAGACCGGGTCCACGATGGCGTCCAGGGCGAAGACCACGTCCTCCCGCTTCAGCTCCAGGATCTTGGCGATCTCCTCCACGCTGGGCTCCCGCTGGTGCTGGGCCATGTAGGCCTCCTTGGCCTGGAGAACCTTATAGGCCGTGTCCCGCATGGACCGGGATACCCGGACGGCGCTGTTGTCCCGGAGGTAGCGGCGGATCTCCCCCACGATCATGGGAACCAGATAGGTGCTGGGGAAGACGTCCAGGTCCACGTTGAAGTTGTCGATGCCCTTGATGAGCCCCACGCAGCCCACCTGGAAGAGATCGTCGGGGTTCTCCCCCCGGCTGTCGAACTTTTTGATGACGCTGAGGACCAGACGGAGATTCCCCTGGATGAGCTTCTGCCGGGCCTCCTCGCTGCCCTGGCGGGCCTCCAGAAAGAGGGCCTTGGCCTCCTCCCGGGTGAGGACGGGGAGCTTGGAGGTGTTCACCCCGCTGATTTCTACCTTGCTGAGTCGTCCCATGGCGGCCCCTCCCTTTCGTGATGCTGGTATCAGTATCTCCGAAAGGGAAAATCTTCATGCGGGATTTATTTTTTATCGTAGGGGCAGTTTCGATGGATTTTTCGGGAGAAACCGCAGGTTGGTCCCTGATTGCGGCCCCCATGTGGGGTAAACAATCACTGGATGGCTTCCACCATTTGAGCCGTCCATTCTTCCAGGGATAACTGGCAGTCCCCGGTCTGTTCCAGGCTGGCCTGGAGGACCTTGCTGCCCACCCGCACCAGAAGGGCGGGATGATTCCAGGCGTCCACATAGGCCCAGGCGTAGTCCACCGGCAAATCCGGGAGGGACAGGACCTCATAGCTGTCCTGCCGTTTGGCCAGCTGTTTCCCCTCTTTTTTGCACCCCCAAAGGAGTCCTTTGGCCAGCCACTCGTTCTCCATCTCGTAGTACTCCACGCACAGGGCCGCCGTAAATACAGAGCCATCGTCGGTGGTCACATCGGCTTTTTCGCACCAAGAGATGTTCACAGGAACCAGCTTGCTCGACCACACCGTGACACCGCTGGAAAATTGACTGTGATTAAGCCGGTACTCCCCCGGAGGCGCCAGATCGGCCACTGTGGCAAAGGGCGGGTCCCCGGGATAATCCTGGACGTCATAGCGGTCTTCAAACGGAGAGCCGTCTCCGAGGTAGCCATACCCGCAAATTCCAACAAAACCCAACACCACCAACAGGCTCCCCGCACACTTTATGTAATGAAGACCGGACCGAGGCCGCCAGGGCTTTTTGCGGTCCAGCGGTACGCCCAGGGCCAGCTTGCGGCGCAGCCGGTCCAGGGTGCAGACCTGCAGCAGCGACAGGAAGAACAGCCAGAGAGGAAGAAGGAAGATAGGAATGAAATACGGGAGCCAGCCCTGGGAAAGAATGGTAAACAAACTCACTTTTATATTGATGGTATAGTTGATGAAAAGAACAAACAACAAATTGAGGGCCGAGGCTATCTCCTGGTCCCGCACTGCCTGGATGCTGATGGCCTGGACCTGCGGGTCACTGTCCACTTCAAAGACCTGTTCCCCCTCCGCCTGATAGACGAAAAAGTTGCCGCACTTGCTCAAATACTCCCAGCCGAACTGGGCAAAGAGGTCCACTTCCTCCTCCTTGGGACCATCAAGGTACTCCTCCGGGTTCCCAAACAGGAACCGCTTCCACAGCATTTGGGGCTTTCGGCGGGAAACCAGCCGGTATTCCACCTCCTTGGGCTCTCCGGGCTGAAAACGCACCAACCCCCAGGCAATGCCCTCTTTCTGTAAAAACAATCCCTGCCGGGCCATGTCCCCCAGCCAGCTCTCCATTCGCTCTACGTCGCAGCGTGGGCAGGGCGGAAGTCGATAGACGGTTCGGGTTCTCCGCTGTTCAGCCATGCTCTCCCCTCCTCAGGTTCTTCGTTTTAGGATTGGATGGATTCCGCCATGCGGGTGGCCCAGGTTTCCAAGGTGATGTCCGAACCGCCCTCCTGGTAAAGACAGGACTGCAAGACTTTATTTCCGTTGCGGACAATGAGGTCTGTTCCCCAATCTCCAACCCGGTAAAGAATGGAGTACTCCACATTCAGTTCCATGGGCGGCAATTCTTCGAAGGAAAGGTGCTCATAGGACTGGTCCATCCGCAGCATGTCTCGAACTATGGTTTCCGCGATGGCTGGGGTACGAGTCTCGTAGTACAGGACGCGAAGATAAACCCTCTGTGTCCTCCCATCCGGGAGAACCAGCTCCCCCTCCTCCCATATATGGAGTTTTACCGGGTAGAACACCGTCCCGCCCTCAGAGTACATGGTCCGTTTCGACGGGTCAGGCGTGAACTCTCCTTCGTCTATCAGCTCCGCCACCCTGGGAAAGGGCGGGTCACCGGGGTAGACGCCATTCTGAATGGGGTCATTCCCCAGAATATCACTCCGGAACACCACGGACAAAAGGAAATAGAGCGCCAGAACGACCACAAACAGGACAGACCGCACACGGTAGCCCACTGCGCCCTTTCTCCACGGCTTATGATGATCCAAACACTCCCCCGCCTGGAGTTTTTGCCGCAGCCGCCGTAGATGCAGAAGTTTTCGGACCGTACACACGAAGACGACGGCAAGCAGAAGCGCGCTGCATACCAGAAACCCAAAGGCCTCGGCCAGAAAGAAGAAAATTTCTCCGATACCAGCCATCAGCAAAAACAAAACGCCAAGAACCAGGACCGTCTCGACGGCAAAGAAACATTCGCTCCACTGGATCCACTTGCTGACCGCTCCAATGTCGATCGCCTGCACCGCAGGGTCCGTGTGCATTTCCTGCCCGTCCTCTTCTTCCCTGGCATAGATATAGAACAGCCCTCTCTGGGCCACGTAGTGCCAGCCGTAGCTGGCATGAAAGTCCTGTTCCTCCCGGGAGGGTGGGACATTCCGGTTTTTCCAGACGGTTCGCAGGGTGGGTTCCTGCCAGCCGGAAAACAGACGATACTGCATGTTCCTGGGTTCTCCACGTTCAAAACGAATCAGTCCCCAACCAACCCCTTCCTTTTTCAAGAACAAGCCTTCCCGAGCCATGTCCTGAAGCCAGCTTTCGGTCTTTTCTACGTCACAGCTATGGCAGGGCGGAAGTCGATAGACGGTTCCGGTTCTCTGCTGTTCAGCCATGCTCTCCCCTCCTCGGTTTCCAGTCGGTGGGCGTCGTCAATGCACCGGGCCAGCCGCGTCCTTTCGTCCTGGTAGGCCGCCAGGCCCTTGTCCGTGATGCGGTAGGTCCGTTTGCGGCCCTCCACGCTGACCTCCTGGATGTACCCCTCCTTCTCGAACTTGCCCAGGATGGTGTACAGGGTGGCCGGGCCCATCTGCACCCGGCCCTCTGTCCAGCTCTCCACAAACGCCATCACGTCTGTGCCGCACATGGGGACCAGGCAAAAGGCCATCAGAGTGTAGTACATGGATTCCGTCAAGGTCTCCATCGCTTTTTTCGGCATGAAACCTCCCTCCTTTCCATAATATCGTTTTATGATATTGTATAACGATATTATGCTATTGTCAATCCCCAGACAGAAAAACAGCCGCCTCTTTCGAGACGGCTGTTCCGGTCAAGTCTTTACTTTTTCCAGGGAGGAGCCCTTTGCCCGGTCGGGCAGCTGGGCCAGGATGATGGCGGCGAACATGAGCACACAGCCCAGGATCTCCCGGCCGGACATGCTCTGGCCCAGGATGACCCAGCCGGCCAGGACGGAAATCACCGACTCCAGGCTCAGCACCAGGCTGGCGATGGTGGGGTTGACCCCCTTCTGCCCGATGATCTGCAGGGTGTAGGCCACGCCGGAGGACAGCACGCCGGCGTAGAGGATGGGCATCCAGGAGATGAGCACCGCGTGGGGATCGGGTGCCCCCTCGGCCACCAGCATGCCCACGCCGGACAGGATGCCCGCCACGAAGAACTGGATGCAGGACATCTGAACCCCGTCCACCTTGGGGCTGAAATAGTCGATAACCATGATGTGGACGGAGAAGCAGAAGGCGCACAGGAGCACCAGGAAGTCCCCCAACTGGAGGGTCAGGGAACCGCTCATGCACAGCAGGTACAGGCCCACAATGGCGATGACCACGCTGACCCACAGCTTGGGGCTGACCTTTTTATGGAAAAACAGGCCCAGGATGGGGACAATGACGATGTACAGGGCGGTGACAAAACCGGCCTTGCCCACGGTGGTGTACTGGATACCCACCTGCTGGAGGGTGGAGGCCACGCCCAGAGCCGCGCCGCAGCAGAGACCGCCGATGAGAAGGGTCTTGCGGTTGGCCCGTTCCTCCTGGCGGCGCTCCGGGGTCTTGAACCGGTTGAACACCAGCACCACGGGGATCAGGGCGATGCCGCCCACAAAGGAGCGGGCGGAGTTGAAGGTAAAGGGACCGATGTGATCCATGCCCACGGACTGGGCCACGAAAGCCGTGCCCCAGATGAAGGCAGTCAGGAACAAAATCCCTAAATTCTTTGCGGGAAGGTTTTTCATTGACGTTCTCTCTCTTTGCTGATGGGTTATTTTTTCGAGATGATCTCGTTCTCGTTTTTATAAATGTGGTGGGGCGGGATGGTGCCGCGGACGCTGGAGGTGGGATACACGTTGCTGTGAGGGCCCACCACCGTGCCGGGGTTCAGGACGCTGTTGCAGCCGATCTCCACATAGTCCCCCAGGATGGCCCCCACCTTCTTGCGCTGGGTGGGCATGCGCTCCTCCCCCTCCTTGATGACCACCAGGGTCTTGTCGCTCTTCACGTTGGAGGTGATGGAACCCGCGCCCATGTGGGCGTGGCTGCCCAGGATGGAGTCCCCCACGTAGTTATAATGAGGGGTCTGGACGTAGTCAAACAAAACCACGTTCTTCAGCTCCACGGAGTTGCCCACCACGGCCTTTTTGCCCACGATGGCGCTGCCGCGAATGAAGGCGCAGTGGCGGATCTCGGCCTCATGATCGATGATGCAGGGGCCGCCGATGTAGGCCGAGGGGAAAACCTTGGCGTCCTTGGCGATCCACACGTCTTCCGAAGGGTGGTCGTACTCCTCGGGAGACAGGGTGGCGCCCAGCTTCACAATAAAGTCGCTGATCTCCCCCAGGACCTCCCAGGGGTAGGTCTTACCCTCGAAGAGAGGGGCGGCGATGGTATCGTTCAAATCAAACAGATCGGAAATGTTCAGCATTACTTCTTCACCTCAACCACCAGGCCACGCTGCTCCATGACCGCGATGACCGCGTCTACGTTCTCTTCGCACATCTCGTGGGTGGGGGCCTCCACCATGACACGCAGGACGGGCTCGGTGCCGCTCTTCCGCAGCAGGATGCGGCCCTGGTCCCCCAGCTTCTCGGACACTTCCCGGACGGCGCTCTGGACGGCAAAGTCGTTGAGAGCGCGGTCCTTGTCCTGAACCCGGACGTTCTTCAGCACCTGGGGATAGATCTTCAGGTCCTGGGTCAGCTTGGACAGGGGCATCTTGCGGCTGAGCATGGCCTGCATGAGCTTGATGGCGGTGAGGATGCCATCGCCGGTGTTGGCGTACTTGCCGAAGATGATGTGGCCGGACTGCTCGCCGCCGATCAGGTGGCCGTTGGCCCGCATGTTTTCATAGACGTACTTGTCTCCCACATCGGTCTTCTCGTAGTCGATGCCCAGGGCGTCAAGGGCCTTATACAGACCAAAGTTGGACATGATGGTGGTGACCACGGTGTTGGTCACCAGTTTGTCCCGCTCCTTCATGTGGCGACCGTAGACGTACAGGATGCCGTCGCCGTCCACCAGGTTGCCCTTCTCGTCCACGGCCAGGCAGCGGTCCGCGTCGCCGTCAAAGGCGAAGCCTACGTCCATGTGGTTCTCCACCACGAACTTCTGGAGCTGCTCAATGTGGGTGGAGCCGCAGTTGGCGTTGATGTTCACCCCGTTGGGGGTGTTGTTGATGACAAAGGTCTCCGCCCCCAGGGCCTCAAAGACGTTCTTGGCGATCATCCAGGCGCTGCCGTTGGCGCAGTCCAGGGCCACCTTCACATCCTTATAGGAGTGGGTAGCCAGGGTGATCAGATAGCCGATGTAGCGGTTGCGGCCGGAGGCGTAGTCGATAACCCGGCCGATATTCTCGCCGGTGGCGTAGGGCAGCTTGTCGCCGCTGTCCAGGTACTTCTCGATCTCGTCGATGACCTCCTGCTCCATCTTCTCGCCGTGGCGGTTGATGAGCTTGATGCCGTTGTCCTGGAAGCCGTTGTGGCTGGCGGAAATCATAATGCCGCAGTCGAACTCGTCGGTCTTGGCAATGTAGGACACGCTGGGGGTGGTGGTCACATGCATCAGGCAGGCGTCCGCGCCGGAGGCCGTGATGCCGGCGGACAGGGCGGACTCAAACATATAGCTGGACCGGCGGGTGTCCTTGCCGATGACGATCTGGGCCTTGTGGTCCCGGCCGTAGTACCAGCCCAGGAACCGGCCCACGTGAAAGGCGTGGTCCACGGTCAGATTCACGTTGGCTTCCCCGCGGAAGCCGTCAGTACCAAAATATTTAGACATGATCTTCACTCCTGTTAAGTAAGGATAGGATTGGCGTAATCAAGAAAACGGCAGGCCCTTGCCTGCACACTGTATCAAAATATTATACATCGTTCCGCTGGTATCTGTCAAACAAAAGACGCACTTCCAGCCTGCAAGAAATCCTCCACGGCCCGGTTAAAGGCGGACGGCTCCTGATTGGCAATGAAATGATCCCCCGGCAGGATCACCAGTCGGCTGTCAGGGATGCTACGGTGAATCAGCCGGGTGTGCTGGTCCTTGATCATATCCCTGTCCCCCGCAATCACAAGGGTTGGAATATGAATGGCCTGCAGATCCTCCGGTTTGAAGTTGGGCTCCTTGACCATCAGGCCCAGCAGCTCCGCGTTTTTTCTGGCTTTTGGGCTGCCTTTTCCAAAGAGCGAGGCCGCATAATAGCCCAGAACAACGGGGAGCTGAACGGTGGTCTTCACCCCGGCGGGAAACAGATTGGCGCCGTTCAAAATCAGGCGGTTCACCCGCTCCGGGTATCGCAGGGCAAAGGTCAGGGCGATATTTCCGCCGTCGGAAAATCCCAGAATATGGGCTTTAGGGATCTCATGTTGGTCCATAAAGGCGAAGAGGTCTTCCGCAAACTGGCGAATGGTAAAGGGCGCGGTGCCCCGGGGCGTCTTTCCGTGTCCCCGGGTGTCCAGGGCCAGGACCCGGTACCCTTTGGAAAAAAATTCGATTTGATGGACGAAGTAGGTGTTGTCCTCTCCGTTTCCGTGGAGCAAGATCAGCGGCTCCCCGCTTCCCTTTTCTATGTAATTGAGCTGGATATCCATGGGTTCACCTCCATGCAACAAAAAAGGACAACCGACCGGTTGTCCTTTTTTGTGTTGGCGTTACCTATTTTTCCGGCCCGTCTCCAGGCAAG
>JAEDLP010000087.1 GCA_016295225.1 Oscillospiraceae bacterium
AGCATCGTCTCCACCCTGGCCTGGGGCCTGGGCTACTTCGGTATGCCCCACATCCTCCTGCGGTTCATGGCCATTGAGGACGTGAACAAGCTGAAGATCTCCCGCCGGGTGGCTTCTGTCTGGGTGGTCATCGCCATGTTCGTGGCCATCCTCATCGGCGTCATCGGCTACAGCGTCACCCAGGCTGGCAATATCCCCGTCCTGTCCACCAGCGCAGAGTCCGAGACCGTCATCATCCAGCTCTCCAACCTGCTCAGCCAGTTTGGTCCCCTCTTCGCTATCGTGGCCGGCGTGGTCTTGGCGGGTATCATGGCTTCTACCATGTCCACCGCCGACTCCCAGCTGCTCACCGCTGCCGCCGGTATGTCTCAGGATCTGATGCAGGACTTCCTGGGCATCAAGATGACCCCCAAGCAGTCCCTCACCGCCGCCCGGATCACCGTGGCCTGCATTGCCGTGGTGGCCGCTGTCCTGGCCTGGGACCCCAACAGCTCGGTCTTCCGGATCGTTTCCTTCGCTTGGGCGGGCTTCGGCGCCTCCTTCGGCCCCGTGGTTCTCTTCTCCCTGTTCTGGAAGCGCACCAACAAGCAGGGCGCTCTGGCCGGTATGATCGCCGGCGCGGCCATGGTCTTCATCTGGAAGTACCTGATCGCCCCCATGGGCGGAGCTTGGGGCATCTACGAACTGCTCCCCGCCTTCCTGGTGGCCTGCGTTGCCATCGTGGTGGTCTCCCTGCTCACCCCGGCTCCCTCTCAGGAGATCGTGGACGAGTTCGACTCCGTGGGCAAGATGTAATCTCAATCCAAAAAAATTCCCTGGTGCTGATGCATCAGGGAATTTTTTGTGTCGTGATTTCAATCCAGCAGGCCCAGGCGAACCAGTTTGGTGGCCATCTCCTGGCTGCCCATGATCCACAGCAGGTCGCCGGTCCGCAGGGTCAGGCTGCGGTCTGGGTTGGGGATGGGGAGCATATCCCGCTCCAGGCCGATGAGGAAGGCACCCCATTCCTCCTTGATGCCGCTGTCCCGGATGGACTTGCCCTGCTGGGGCAGATCCTTGTTCAGATGGACGCCGCAGCACAGGAGCTGCCGGGCCTCCGGGATTCCCTCCTGCCCTTCGATGTACTCCTTCAGGGTGCGCAGTCTGGCCCCCTTGATGGGGCGGACGTCGCAGACCGCCTGCTTGAAGCAGAAGTGCTCCAGATCCTTCCGGCTGCCCATGGCCACCAGCAGGTCCCCGGACAGGGTCTGCACCTCGCCCTCGGGGATGTTGATGTGCTCCCGGCCCCGGATGATTTTGATGATGTTGATGTGGTCGGTCTTGCCCCAATGATGATCCTTCAGGGCGGTGCCGTTGCCCACGTAGAGGCTGGGGCAGGCCAGGGTGATGACATAGAGCTGTTCGGTGAGCCAGTGGTGGGCCTCGGCCTCGCCGGGCTGGCGGAAGTGCTCCGCCAGTTTGCGCTCGTTCAGGTTGGCCAGGAACCGGGCCTCCACCTCCAGATAGTGCCCGGCCAGCCGGTCCGACTGGGTGATAATCCAGATGAGGGGAATGGCCCCCGAGGCCAGCCACAGGGGGTTGACCTGGAAGATTAGGAAGGCGGGCAGCACTGCCAGGAAGACCACTAGACCGATGCGGAAGATCATCAGGATGCACAGCAACAGGCGATTGTAGACGCTCTCCAGCCACAGGGCGGTGAAGTAGCGCTTCTTGATGCGCAGCATGGCCGGCAGAAGGAAGGCCAGCACCAGGTAGATGGCGGCGCAGGTGAGGAGATCGGCTTTCCCCACGCCCTGCCCCAGCAGGAAGGGAAGCAAAGACTGGATGCCTAGCAGGATCGCGCCCACGGACAGGACCCCGTAGAGGGCCAGGGTCTGGAAATAGTGCTTCAGATAGAGAACCATATCTCTGCTGTCCCCGGTTTTCCCGACCTGTTTGGCGGCAGAGTAGCGGTCGATGGCGGCCAGCCACTTTTTGGGCAGGACCCGTTCCAGGAGGGTGGAGAGGGGACCTGCCAGCTTCAGCAGGAAGGGGGTGGTGAAGGTGGTGACCACGGAGACCGCCACGATGATGGGGTAGAGGAAGGACCCTGTCACCGACAGGGACTGGCCCAGGCCCGCGATGATGAAAGAGAACTCACCCACCTGGGTCTGGGCGGCGGCGGCGTGGAGGGAGGTCTCCAGCTCCTGCCCGGCGGCCAGGCTGCCCAGGGTCAAAAACAGGAGCTTGCCCAGGATGGCCACCACCGACAGGATGAGGATGGGGAGGATGTATTTCAAAATCATATCCGGCTGGACCATGAAGCCTACGGACACGAAGAAGACGCCGCCGAAGAGGTTCTTGCAGGGGGTGACCAGCCGCTCCACCCGCTCGGCGTGGATGGTGCCGGCCAGAAGGGAACCGGCCAGGAAGGCCCCCAGTTCGGTGGACAGGCCGATCTTCTCGGCTAGGATGGCCATGAGAAAGCAGAGTCCCAGGGAGAAGATGAGGAGCATCTCGTCGTTCATAATCCCCACCAGCTTTTTGGTGAGGGTGGGAACCAGATAGATGCCCAGGATGAGCCACAGGGCCAGGTAGAGGAGCAGGACAGCCATGTGTTCGGCCAAAGCCCAGCCGCTGATGGATTGAGACACGGCAATGGTGGACAGAATGACCATAGCGAAGATGGCGATGATGTCCTCTATGACCAGAGTGCCCATGGCCAGACCGGCGAACTTTTCCTCCTTGAGCCCCATGTCCTCGATGCTCTTCATGGTGATCATGGTGGAGGACATGGCCAGCATGACTCCCAGGAAAACGCTGTTCATGGAGCCCCAGCCCAGGAGAATTCCCAGGAAGAAGCCCACCACGCCCATGCCCAGGGCCTGGACACCGGCGGACAGGAAGCCGGGCACGCCTACCTCAGCCATTTTATGGACGGAAAACTCCAATCCGAGACCGAACATCAGGAAGATGACACCGATGTCCGACCAGACCTCTATGGTCCCCATGTCGTTGATGGTGGGGATGAAGTCCACCACCGGGCCGGCCAGGAATCCCGCCAGAATGTAGCCCAGCACCGAGGGAAGATTGATTTTTTTGCATAGGGTGGTTGTGATGGCCGCCAGGACCAGGATCATCGTCAAATCGGTGATGAGGGCAGGGATCTCATGCACGGAATTGTCCTCCTTCCTAGATATCTTATCCTTTTTATTATAGTATGCCGTGTTGCTTTTTTCAACGTTGGATGGAAAAATTCACCAGACTTTGTCCTGGGGAAAGGACCACCGCCGGCCCCGGGGAACATTGACATTCCCTTTGGTATATGGTACTTTAATTCATACAACAACCAATGATAAAGGAGGGCTTTTTATGCATACTGACCTTCTCGACCTGTGCCGCCAGATGCGCCAGGATATTTTGGAGATGATCCACGCGGCGGGGTCCGGGCATCCCGGCGGCTCCCTGTCTTGTGTGGAGATCTTGGCTACCCTCTATTTCGATGTGATGCGGGTCGATCCCACCAAACCCGATGATCCCAACCGGGACCGTTTTCTGCTGTCCAAGGGCCACGCGGCCCCCGCTCTGTACTGCGCCCTGGCCCACAAGGGGTTCTTTGACCGCAGTTTGCTGCCCACCCTGCGTTCTCTGGGGTCCCCTCTCCAGGGTCACCCCCACATGAGCAGCCTGCCCGGCCTGGACTGCTCCTCCGGCTCCCTGGGCCAGGGGCTGTCCATCGCCAACGGCCTGGCTCTGGCCGCCAAGAAGCAGGGGCGGAACTACCGGACCTACTGTCTCATGGGGGACGGCGAGGTCCAGGAGGGCCAGGTATGGGAGGCTGCCATGACTGCTGCCCAGTTCGGTCTGGACAACGTCTGCGCCATTGTGGACAACAACGGCGTCCAGCTGGACGGAACCACCGCCGAGATCATGAACGTGGAGCCCCTGGGGGACAAGTTCCGGGCCTTCGGCTGGCATGTGGTGGGCGTGGATGGCCACGATATCAAGGCCCTCCAGCTGGCCTTCCAGCTGGCCGCCACCACCAAGGGCCGTCCCACGGCCATCATCGCCCAGACGGTCAAGGGCAAGGGGGTCTCCTTCATGGAGAACCTGTGCGCCTGGCACGGCAAGTCTCCCAACCAGGAAGAGCTGGCCGCTGCCCTGGCTGAGATCAAGTAAGGAGGGGAAGACCATGAAAGACGTGAAATATGTTCCCCAGCGGGACGGCTATGGCTATGGTCTGCTGGAACTCTGCAAGACCCGGGAGGATATCCTGGTCCTGGACGCCGACGTGGCCGCCTCTACCCGCACTAACTGGGTGCGGGACCAGTACCCCGACCACTTCTACAACCTGGGCATCAGTGAGCAGGATATGGTGGGAACCGCTGCTGGGCTGGCTCTGGGGGGCATGATCCCCTATGTGTCCACCTACGGCGTGTTCCTATCCGGCCGAGCCTTTGACCAGATGCGCACCACCGTGTGCTACAACAACTTAAAAGTCCGCTTCGGCGGGGCTCACGCGGGCATCTCCGTGGGTCCCGACGGGGCCACCCATCAGGCCCTGGAGGACATCGCCCTGGCCCGGGTGCTGCCCAACATGACGGTCATCGCCCCCTGTGACAGCGAGGAGACCCGCAAGGCGGTTATCGCCGCCGCCGATCTCGACGGCCCGGTGTACTTCCGCTTCGGCCGGGAGGCCGTTCCCGTGGTTACCGACGAGAGCACCCCCTTCCAGATCGGCAAGGCTCGTCTGGTTCAGAATGGCAAGGACTGCGCTGTCTTTGCCTGCGGAGCCATGGTCTACGAGGCTATGGCGGCGGCGGAAGAACTGGCCAAGGAGGGAATCTCCCTCCGGATTTTTGACCTGCACACCATCAAGCCCATCGACGAGGAGACCATCCTCGCCGCCGCCAGCGAGTGCGGATGCATCGTCACCGCCGAGGAACACCAGATCAGCGCCGGTCTGTACAGCGCCGTAGCTGAGGTGGTGGTCAAGGGCTGTCCCGTCCCCATGGAGGCCGTGGCCGTCCAGAATTCCTTCGGCCAGAGCGGCCCCCCGGAGGCTCTTATGGAGAAATACGGCCTGAACGCAGCCGGGATCATCGGGGCGGTTCGCAAGGTCCTGGAGCGCAAGGCATGAGATTCCTCCGTCTGTTCCCTCTGCTGATTCTGCTGTGTCTCCTGCCCGGCTGTTCTCTTTTGGAGAACGCGGCGGTAGCCCCGCCCCCGGAGGATTACGTGGCGGAGGAGGACGGATTCCGGTACACCAAAAGCTGTCTCACCCCCCAGGAGCAGTATGTCTGTGACCAGCTCCTGGAAGGCCTGCGGGACCAGGTCCCGCGCATTGAGGGTCTCTACCCGGATAACGCCATGATCGAGACGGCCATCCGGGCCATTGACCGGGACTACCCCGAGATCTTCTGGTTCTCGGGCACCGGGCAGATCGAGACCACCTATCTGGCGGACACTCCCATGGAGGCCGCTTACATCCCCAGCTACACCATGGATGAAGGACTCCGGGCGGAGGTCCAGGCCAGGGTGGACGATTGGACGGCGGACTGCGCGGCCGGTCTGCCACCGGAGGCTTCCGACTACGACAAGGCCATCCACGTGTATGAATATCTCATCGACCACGCCGATTACCAGACGGTGGACCAGAACTCCATCGTGAACATCATGGTCCACGGCCAGGGCCTGTGCGGCTGCTACGCCAAGACCGCCCAGTATGTGCTGAACCAGTTTGGCGTCCCCTGCGCGTACGTCAGCGGCCAGGCCGGGGGAGAGAACCACGCCTGGAACCTGATGTGGCTGGACGGCGTTCCCTGTTGGATGGACCCTACCTGGGGGGACCCGGTCTTTGAGGGGGGCAACCCCGGCGACGGCCCCGCCTATGAATATTTTGGGCTCACCACCGAGGAGCTGGCACGGACCCACACCCTGGACGACGTGGTTCCTGTGCCGGACTGCACCAGCCAGGACTATAACTTCTACCGGCGCAATGGCCTGTACCTGGACTGGTATCAGCCCGACGGCATCGTGGCCGCCATGGAGACTGCCATCCGGGCGGGGTGGGACAAGGTCCCCCTGCAGTTCGAATCCAGCGGGTATGGACAGGCGGTGAGCGTCCTCTTTGAACAGGGACAGGTTCACCAGCTCTTTCGCCGGGCCAATGAGAATACCGACGCGGGACTGAACCTGAACCAGTCGATCTGGTACAGCACCAACGACGAGATGGATTCGGTGTCCATCAAAATTCCCTATTGAGCAGGAAAAAGGAGAGGCGGTTTGCCTCTCCTTTTTAGTCTACAATGAGCTCCGTAAGACTTCCTCCACGAAAGCTTCTGAGCCCCCCGCGAGGAAAAAATTACCTGCCCACTTTTTCCATCTCAAAAACCACCTTGCCGTACTCCGTGTCAAAATCCAGATCGGACTGGCAGGTGAGGTGCACGCCAAAGAGGGTTCGGTCAAAGTTCGGCAGGATCTGTCCGTTCATTTCCTCCAACAGTTGGTTCACCTGATTATTGAAAAATCCCCTCTCATAGTCCTCCTGGGCGCAGACGAAGGCCAGGATGGCCAGGGTGATTTGGTCGTGGTAGCTCATAATCATCACATCCCCCCAATCTCCTTCCAGGGTGTAGGAAAGACCGGTCATCACGCCGTTCTCTTCCCGGAAGGAAAAGGGCGGAGGGGGGCCGTCCACCAGCACGATCACAGATTCCTCGTGGGGCCGTTCTACCCAGGCGCCGTCGGCACTCAGGGTGTAGAGGGCGTCAAGATTATGGTAGGCAGCCAGTTCGTTGTAATTCTCGCAAAACCCAGCTACCGTGATGTCGCCCCTGTTGTGGGGCGGCTCCGCTGCCAGTTCCGCCCCCACCAGAGTGAATACCAGAATCCCGCTGACGGCCACCCACACCAGGGTGCGCCAGACCTTTTTGTCCTTCAGGACCAGGAGGGAGTCCTCCTCCCAAGCCAGCTCCTTGCCTTCCGTGCAGGCGGCATAGCTCTTGTAGTTCCGTACCCATGTGTAGAAGGGGATGCCGAGCCCCATGCCCTTGATGAGGACCAGGCCGGTGCGCTGGTAGGCCTCGTGATAGGTCAGCCGCCCGCCGTCAGGGTTTGTTACCGACAGGCCCCAGATAGCTTTGCCCGGTGTGGTACCGAAACGGGACAGGAAGACCGGCTCCAGCAGGAACATGGCCACCATGCAGACCACCAGATCCAGGAGGTTTCTTCCAAGACCCTGATTTTGGCTGCTGCCGCCAAAGGCCAGCAGGATCAGGGCCCAGACCGAGGAGTAGAGAGACAGGTCCAGACTGCGGGCAAAATACCGCCGCCAGGGGGCCCGGACCCTGGGGATGTGGTCGGCGGCCAGTTCCGCCGGGGGACCTTGGGCGGCTCGCTCCA
>JAEDLP010000088.1 GCA_016295225.1 Oscillospiraceae bacterium
TCATCTCCCGCTTCTCCGCCAACAAGTCCAAGTCCAAGCAGGCCACCGCCCGCCGTAAGCTGCTGGACAAGCTGACAGTTGAAGAGATGCCCGCCTCCTCCCGCCGCTATCCCTGGGTGTCCTTCTCCCCCGACCGTGAAGTGGGTAAGGATATCCTCTTCGTCACCAACGTCTCCAAGACCATCGACGGCGTAAAGGTTCTGGACAACGTCTCCTTTATCCTGGAGCACGGCGACAAGGTGGCCTTCATCGGCGACAATGAAAACGCACACACCGCGCTGTTCAAGATCCTGGCCGGCGAAATGGAACCCGACGAAGGCACCGTCAAGTGGGGGCAGACCGCAACCCACTCCTACTTCCCCAAGGACAACACCCCTTACTTCCAGGACAACGACGACAACCTCATCGAATGGCTGCGTCAGTTCTCCCCCGATCCCCAGGAGCAGTACCTGCGTGGATTCCTGGGTCGTATGCTCTTCTCCGGAGATGAAGTGTACAAGCCCGTGAAGGTCATCTCCGGCGGCGAGAAGGTCCGCTGCATGCTCTCCCGCATGATGCTCTCCGGCGCCAACGTTCTGATGCTGGATCAGCCCACCAACCACCTGGACCTGGAATCCATCGCCGCCCTGAACAATGGCCTGGAGGCTGTCAAGTGCAACGTCATGGTGGCTTCCCACGACCATCAGCTCATCGAGACCGTCTGCAACCGCGTCTTTGACTTCACCGCCGACGGCAAACTCATCGACCGCAAGATGACCTACGACGAGTATCTGGAGCGCCAGGCCGCCGCCAACAACGCTTAAATTTGAATCAAAACCACGAATGAACCAGTGGACAGTCTGTCGAAAAAGCCCAGCTATCCCTCAATGCCACTTTCTTAATCTCATTGAGCGTTGCCGGACTTTTCGACAGAATAAATAGACCGGACAGTATTAACGCTGTCCGGTCTATTTTTTACTGTTCCGAAGGGGTGTCGGGTTGAGAAAGGGTGGGTTCCTCGATCTGATCCGTACCTGCAAAGGCAGGTTGAACTGCCTCTTCTGCCTCGGCGATCCGTCTGAGCAGCTCCCGGCGTCTGCGCTCGCTCCGCTGCCGCAGGGGCCGGCCGATCCGATCGGACAGGCTGTCCAGCAGAGAGTAGTAGACGGGGGTGAACAGCAGGGTGACCACGGTGGAGATCGCCATGCCAAAGATCATGACGATGCCCATGGGTCGAAGCATCTCGTTGCCCTCGCCGGTGCCGACTGCCATGGGGATCATGGCCAGCACGGTAGTCATGGTGGTCATCAGGATGGGCCGCACACGGAGGGGACAGGCCGTCAAAATGGCATCGTTCTTTTCCATGCCGTTGGCCCGGCGGATGCTGATGTAGTCCACCAGGACGATAGAGGAGTTGACCACGGTGCCCACCAGCATAATGAGGGCCAGCAAAACCACCATGGAGATATCCTGCCGGGTCAGCGGCAGACCAAACAGGGCGCCGGACAGAGCAATGGGCAGGATGAGCATGACCATGACGGGCATGAGAAAGGACTCGAACTGGGCGGCCAGGATGAAATATACCAGGCCGGTGGCCACCACCATGGCTAGCAGCAGGGTCTGGAAATTTTCCATGATCTCTGTGTACGTGCCGCTGATTTCTGCCCGGTAGCCATCGGGGATGGGATAGCTGTCCAGAACGGCTTGGACTTGCTCTGTGATGGCAGTGGTGTCACCGCTGATGGAATCGCCGATGATCTGGACCTGCCGGACTTGATTGGTTCTGGAAATGGTCTGGGGGGTCAGCTCCACATAGACGTCGGCCACCGAAGACAGGGGAACGGTGCCTCCCATAGGGGTGGCCACGGGCATAGAGCGCACGGCGTCCAGGCTCTCCGAGCCGACACCGCTGCCTTTGACCACCACATCCAGATCGCTGCCGTTCAGGGTCACGGTGGTGGCGGTGGAGCCGGTAAGCTCCGCCCGGACCGCCGCACCGACGGTGGCTGCAGTCAAGCCGTATTGAGCTGCCGCCCCATGGTTTACCGAGACGCTGATGGCGGGGACATTCTTTTCCAGAGAATTGGTTACCCCGGTGGAGTCGGGCAGGGCGGCGATCTCCCGAGTCAGGTCAGTAGAGATCTGGGTAAGGGTGTTGTAATCGGGGCCGCTGATATCCACCTGGATATTGTTTCCGCCGATCATGGAAGTCAGCATGCTGGAGGCAGCCACAGTGATCTCGCACCCGGCAATGTCCCGGAAGAGGGGTTTCAGGGCGTTGGCCACCTCTTCGCTGGACCGATCCCTCTGCCCCTTTTCCACCAGGTTGGCGGTGATGGAGACCGACTCGGTGCTGCCGCTGTCCATCAGGCCGCCGCCAATGGTCATGTAGAGGTTATCCAGTTCTGGACAGTTTTCCTGAACCAGGGCAGCCACTCGGTCAGCGTAGGCGGAGGTGTCCTCCAGCTCTGTCCCGGTGGGCATCTCGATGTCGATACTCACCATGCCCTGGTCCATGTCGGGGAGGAGGATCAGGTTGGTAGTCATGCAGCTGAGCAGGAAGCCGATCACCAGGGCCACAGAGATCAGGCAGGCTTTTAGCCGGTGCTGAATAAAATAGGCGAGGGTCCAGTTGTATTTGTCGGAAAGGACAGCAATTTTATCCGCAAACTTGGATTTTTTCCGCTGTCCTGTCAGCTTTTGCAGGCGCACCGCGTTCTCATCCAGCAGGAAGTAGCACAGGAGAGGGACCAGGGTGAGAGCGATGAGAAGGGAGGAGAAAATCAGAAAGGCTACGGTAAGAGAGAAGTCTTTGAACAGCATCCCTGCCATGCCGCCGCTGAGACCGATAGGGAGGAAGACAGCGATGGTGGTGAGACTGGAGGCGCTGATGGAGTTGACTACCTCACCGGTGCCCAGGACGCAGCTGTCGTATTTGCTGAACCCGTCACCGGCATACCGGTAGATGTTTTCCAGGACCACGATGGAGTTGTCCACCACCATGCCGATACACATGGCGATGCCGCCCAGACTCATAATGTTCATCGAGATATGGAAGACGTTCATCATCAGGAAGACGGTCAACACGCAGAAAGGCATGGACAGGGAAATCGTGATGGTGGGACCGCTCTTGCGCAGAAAGACGAAAACCACGACGGCAGACAGGATCACACCCAGGACAATATTTTGGATGGCGTTGTTGGCCACCTGCATGATATAGTCGCTGGCCTTATAAACCACCAGGGGATTCACGCTGGCGTTGTCCTCCTGCAGTTCTGCTAAGGCTTTCATAATTTTGTTGGAGATTTCCACGTCATTGGCGCCAGAGCGCTTATTGACATTCAGAATGACACAGTGCTGGCCGTCCATCTTGGCCGAACTGTCTCCCAGGTTGGAATCCAGATAGACAGAGGCGATCTCGCTCAGGCGGACGGAGCCGCCGGTGGGCAGGAAGATGACGGTGTTGGCCACATCCTCCACGGTTTGGTACTGTCCGCTGGTGGTGGCGGTGAGAATGTTGGTGCCGTTGTGGACGTTGCCTCCTGGGATGAGGACGTTAGCCGCCGCCAGATAGTTGGATACGTCAGTGATGCTCAGGCCATAGCCGGTCATAGCGGTGGTGTTGATCTCCACTGTGATCTGCTGCTGGACACCGCCGGTGACCTCCACCGATGCGACGCCGTCCAGACGCTCCAGAGCGGGGCCGACGGTGTCATCGGCGACGGACTGGAGCTGGACCAGATCGCTGCCGGTGAGGGCGATGACAGCTACAGGCATCATATCGTTGATGTTGAAGTTGTAAATGATGGGATCGGTACAGCCGTCAGGCAGGGTCAGCATGTCGAACTTTTCCCGTAGCTTGATGGCGGCGGCGTCCACGTCGGTGCCATCTTGGTAGGTGATCATGACCATGCTGACATTCTCTGAGGAGGAGGACTCGATGGAATCCACACCGGCCAGGGTGGAGATGCTGGATTCCAGCGGCCGGGTGACCAGCTCCTCGATATCCTCGGGACTGGCGCCCACATAGGTGCTGACCACCACAGCGGCGGGATACTCCATGTTGGGCATGAGGGAGAGCTTGAGGTTGGTATAGAAAGCTACACCGAAAATAGCAATCATCACGAAAGCCATGATGGTAGTGACTTTATGTTTAATACAAAAGGCTGCGATTTTCATGGCTTACACCTCGGCAGAAACGATGCGAACCTCGGCGCCTTCGGAGAGATAGAACTGTCCCACCGTGACCAGCTTCTCTCCGCCGGTGAGTCCGGCGGTGATCTCGGTGACACCGTTGCCTACCAGGCCGGTTTCCACGGTTATCTTATGGGCCAGATTGCTGCTGTCCACCGTGTAGACATACTGGCCGTCCAGGCCGGTCTGGATGGCCTCCGAGGGAACCACCACCACGTTGCTCTGGGTGTCTGTGAAGAAGGTGATATCGGCGAACATGCCGGAGAGGAGCCCACCGGCGGAGCCCGAAGGGATACGAATGGTCACGCCGTAGAGGCGGGTTTGAGGATTGGGGGACTGGTCCACCGAGGCAATGGAGGCCTGAAATTCCTTTCCTGCGGAGGCGATGACGACGTTAGCCTTTCCACCCACGGAGAGTTTGGACACCAGGGCCTCCGAGACTGCGGTGGTGATCTCCCTGTCGGAGGTGGAATCTATGGTGGCTACCGGGGCGCTGGGGGAGACAAAGGTATTTTTGGCGGCATTTAGGGACAGAATGTTCCCGGAGATGGGGGCAACCACATTGCCGTTACGGTCAATGTTGACCAGGGAGGATTCCAGTTGGGCGATATTGGCCTTGTAGTTCTGTATGCTCACCTCCAGCTGGCTGAGGGCGGAGTTCATGCTGGCACGGGCATTTTCCAGCTGGAGCTTGGCGTTATCCACCTCCATCTGGGAGGCGGCGCCGATCTCAAACAGAGCCTGAGTGTCTTCGACGTTCTTTTCAGCCATGGCAACCTGTTTGGAGAGGACGGCGGCTTGGTCGTTATAGCTCTTCTGGGCGGCTTCGTAGCTTTTGACTGCGGTTTCGTAGTTGGCCCAAGTGGAGGTCATGTCCAGGGTACAGATAGTCTGACCGGCAGAGACGTAGTCTCCCACCTCTACGTACACGTTGGTGCAGCGGACAGAGAGAGCCACGAAAACCGATTCCTGGTTGCCGGAGGCAACCTGACCGGAGACATTACTTTCCGCAGAGATCGAACCCTTTTCTACCATAGCAATTTCAACAGGGGTGGTGTTGTCGGGTTCCTGCACTTCTTCCTCGCCGCAGCTGCAGAGCAGAAATAACATGGTCAAGGCTATTGCAACGCAAAGGATGGTTTTTTTCATTGGGATACCTCCTGGGGATGATGCGTGGAGCGGGATGCGCCCTGGAGCAGAGAAACCTCAAAGTTCGGCCTTGCTCAGATTGGTTTCGATTTTCTCTAAGAGCTTGGACAAGGTTGCCAGTTCTTCCTGGGTCAACCCTTGAACCATCAATTCGTTGATCTGCAAAAAGATTTGGCCTGCTAAGCTGCTGAGTTGGCGGCCGTATTCCGTCAGCACCAGCTTCTTCAGACGGGCGTCGTGGGGAACAGCCTGCCGCTGAATGAAGCCTTTCTTTTCCAGGGTGTTGAGCATGCTGCTCACGGTAGAGCGGCGGAGTTTAAAAAACTGTTCGATATCTTTTTGATAGACATCCGAACCATCTTGGAGGAGCAAATACCCCAGTGTGGAAACTTGAGAGATTGTCATTCCACCGGGAGGAGGGGAATCAATGCAATCGCATGAATGTGTGATGGCAATACGGTGGAGCTGATTGACAATGCGCGCCAACTGGGTGACTGTCAAATTAGGACAAATCTGTTTCTCCAAGAAGTTCACCTCCCAAAATGTTAGAAATCGTACAATGTAAAAATGATACACTATCTTAACAAAAGTGTCAATAAAAAGCAAATGGAGGGAGAAAACATCTCTCGCCTGAGAATTGTCAGGAGATTTGGGAAACGATATAATGAAATCAAGCATTGACTGTTTTTCCGGAGGATCTCCCATGAAAAAGATTGACTATAAAAAGACCCATCCTTTAAAAATTTTTCTGTCTTATTACGGCCCTCACAAGCATCTTTTTATTCTGGATATGTGCTGTGCTTTTTTGATCTGTCTGATTGATCTGGCCTTTCCCTATGCCTCCCGAGAGGCCCTGAATACCCTGCTGCCCAACCAGGAGTACCGGGCGTTCTTCTGGGTGGTGACCTTTTTCATCCTGGCGTACATCTGCAAAGGGTTTCTCTATTTTACGGTTTCCTATTGGGGGCACCTTTTCGGCGTTCGTGTGGAGGCTGACCTGCGGCGGGACCTGTATTCCCATATGGAAAGCCTGAGCTTCAGTTTTTATGACAAGAACCGCACGGGCGTTTTAATGTCCCGGGTGACCAACGACCTCTTTGAGATTACCGAGCTGGCTCACCATGGCCCGGAAGACCTGTTTATCTCCACAGTCACCCTGGTGGGTGCCTTCTGCATCATGTGTACCATTGAGTGGAAGCTGGCAGTCATGACATTTTGTATCGTCCCCTTCTTTCTGGCCTTTACCCTGTACCAGAGGCGGCGGATGCGCAAGGCAAACTTGAAGCTGAAAGCAAAGACCGCAGAGATCAACGCAACCATCGAATCGGGCATTTCCGGCATGCGCACGGCCAAAGCCTTCCAAAATGAGGAGAATGAAAAAGAAAAGTTCAACGCCATGAACACCCAGTTTGTCCAGGCCAAGCGGGGATACTACAAGACCATGGCAACCTTTATGGGTGGCATGGAATTCAGTACCTCCATCATGCCTGTTCTGGTGATCGGCACCGGCGGCTTCTTCATCATGAAGGGAACGGTGAATTACGCTGACCTGGTGGCCTTTACCCTGTATGTGACCACCTTTATCACGCCGGTCCGCAAGCTATCCACCTTCGTAGAGCAGTTTATGATGGGATCGGCTGGTTTTTCCAGGTTCCTGGAACTTATGCGGCTGGACCCGGAGATCCAGGACGCGCCTGACGCGGCGGAGCTTGGCCCGGTCAAGGGCGAGGTGACCTTTGAGCAGGTATCCTTCCGCTACA
>JAEDLP010000089.1 GCA_016295225.1 Oscillospiraceae bacterium
CCGTGCTTTTTCGTGGTTGCCGCAAATCTCTTCCAGGAAGGCTTCAAAGCCATCGGCGTCCTTACAGCGGCAGTAGTCACACCCCTCGCACAGGGGCATGCTGTTTATGGCGTTCAGTTCTGCGCGCGCCTCTTCTTCCCGGCCCAGGATAGCCAGGGCCACAGAGTGGAGACCGCGGTAGAGAATTTCGTTTTTTAAATGCTGTCGGAGCTTTTCCTCCAGCAGCTCCAGGGCTTTTTCGGCGGTTCGTCTGGCCGTCTCCCGGCTTTCGACCCACCAGAGGGACAGGGCCAGATGCATGAGGGCGTGGGTGGGGTCGGCGACCCGCTGGGCTCGCTGACGCCAGATATCCACCGCAGTCAGAAAGTCACCCTGCAGCTCGGCGATCTGCAGCTGCAGATCCTCCCGATCTCCGATGTTCAGCAGCCCTGCGTGCTCGTCCAGAGCCCGACAGGCCTGGGACAGCTGACCCCGGTAGAGATCCAGCTTGATGCCGGCAGTCAGGGTATCGCTGCTTTCGCCCAGCTTTTTCTGCCAGGCCTCCAGCATCTCTTGGGCCTGATCCCACAGGCCGAACTGACAGCAGATATCGAACCGCAGCCGGTATCCCGCCGGGTACTGATACCGAACGATGGCTTCATTGACTGCGTTGATGGCGTCCTGGGGGCGGTTCATACGCCGCAGGATCTGGACTTTGTGGGAATACAGCCAGGCGTAATTATGGGTTCGATCCAGGACCCGGGCCAGGGCGTGATCCAGCTGTGCCAGGGCGTCTTCGATCCGTCCCATTCCCTCATATACGTAAGCGAGACCGTTATACCCGTCCACATCCTCCGGGGCCAGCTCCTGTTCCCGGAGGAAATGGACTTCAGCACCTGCATAGTCGCCCAAATAGCGCTTACAAGTGCCTGCGAAGAAGTGCAGATCCGGGTGTTCATTCCGGGCGAGCACGAACTGATAGTAGTGCAGCGCCTTAGGTGCGTTGTGGGCCAGATCCTGGTAATAGAGCTCGGCCAGATTGTGCTCCACCGACAGAGGATGACGGGGACGGGCTTCCAGCTGCAGGTAGAGCTCCAGAGCCTCCTGGGTCTGTCCTCCGCTCTTGAGAAGCCAGGCTTTGAAATCCAGGCAGTCCATATCATTTTTGTTCTGGGCCAGGGCTTTGTCCAGGATGGCCAGGAGTTCATCCCGGTCTGCTTTTTTGCCGGCGTCCCGCTGGTTGCCCATGAGTACAGCGATACGGTAATAGACCTGGGAGGCCCAGGGGAGCGGTTCCCCGTCCTCTATGCGCTTGGCAATGGCTTGATACTGTTCCAGGGCTTTGGCCAGGTTCCGTTCCTCGCCCTCGGTCAGCTGGGCTTTGCACCAGAACACTGACAGTTCGTCGTCCACTTCGTTTTCATCCAGGAAGTCCAGGATGCCGCGGACCTCTGCCCAGGCGCCATTGCGCAGGAGGATGCGCATTTTCAGCGTGTATACGTTCAGATCGCTGCCTTCCAGCTCCAGGGCGCGGTTTACGGCCTCGAAAGCATCCCGGTCCCGGCCCAGCTCATAGAGATTCAGGGCCAGCAGCAGGTAAGCGTGGTAGGCCCCCGGCATGAGGCGGATTAACCGGTCCAGCAGGGGAAGGGTTTCCTCGTACTCACCCTCGCTGTACAGCAGCTGCACGGTGTGGGTGAGGATTTCGGGTTCCTCCGGCGCTAACGCCAGGGCCTGCCGGTACTTTTCTCGGGCCTTGGCAGTCTGGCCCAACTGCATCATGCAGCTGCCTTCCAGCTGCATGACTTCGGGCAAGCGGAGCAGCCGCTTGGCGGTTGCCTCCGTGCCGTCGGGCTTCATATCCTGGAGGATGGTTTCCAGCTTCTGGAGGTGCTCCAGAGCCAGGTCAAATTCCTTCCGGGAATACCGCAGTTTGCCATGGAGATTGTAGTAGCTGTACTGATCACCCATGTTGGGATCGGCGGCTTCGCCGGCCCGCAGGGCGTCGTCCATTTTATCATTCTGAAGGTAGCTCCAGGCCAGCTTCAGGGCGTTGTCGCTGTCTTCGGGATGCAGGCGCAGCTGTTCCTCTCCCTGCCGGATGAGGATTTCGTTCCAGCCCTGGAGGGCTTCGCTCAGCTGATGAACCTGCATCTGGTCGCCGCCGGCGGCCCGCATGAGCTCGTAGATCAGTTCCTTGGCGTCCTCGTATCGGCCTTGTTTGGCCAGACACTCTGCCAGAAGGCGCTTGGCCTGCCAGTGTTCCGGATAGAGGCGCAAGATCTTACGGGTCGTCTCCTCGGCCTCTTCCCAACGCTCCTGTTTCATGGAAAGAGAGGCCCAGGCCGTGGCCAGCATGGGGTCTTGCGGGTAGGTCTCCGCCAGTTTGCGGCAGCCCTCCGCGGCGGTTTCCAGCTGGCCCCGCTCCAGCTCCAGACGGTGAATCAGGCACTGGCCGTAGGGATGCCATTCGGAAAGGGCAGCCATCTGATCCAGGATGGAGTCCAGATCGGCGGGGTCTGTCTGGTTGGCCTTGAAGTAGAGGCGGCGGTAGGCGTCGCAGTCCTTGCCGCTCTTGCCCGGGAGGAAGAGATCGTAGGGAAGACTGGCTGGGAAGCGGATTCCATTGAGCACAGCGTGCTCCACAAAATCCCGGGGATAGTTTTCATAGAGTTCCTCCTGCCGGGCAGTCAGGGAGAAGATATCGTCCAGCACCTGCCACACAGCTTGGGGGAGAAAGTAATCTTCCGTCAGGAAGTTCAACAGGGCCTCCTCTGCCAGAGGCCGGTTGTCCAGGGCTATGCAGACCTCGTCGTTTAAGAGTCTTCTCCAAACGTCCGGCTGGATGCGGGCGGAAAAATCGTGATACACCGCCCGGACCTTCTCCATCCACAGGCCCAAGGGACTTTCGTCCCGGACGGGGACCTCATCGGGCTGGTCGGCCAGGCGCAGAGCTTCCTCGTAGGCGGCGCGCAGGGCCTTGAATTCCTCGGGCTTGTCCTCGGGGTTGGTCTCCAGCAGACGTTTCCGATAGGCGGCGGTGATGGCTTTTTTATCTTTTATGGGCTCTATGCCCAGGATGGTCCAATCCATTTCCGTCATCCTTTCTTCTGGAAATGAAATACTATAATAGAACAGGATATCACAAGACGGAGGATTTGTGTAGCTGTTTTCTAACGTTGCTGCTTTTGCATTTTTCCATGTCTTTGGCAATTTGGAAGAAAGCGCGGCAAAGTCTTTTCAGAAAGAGGGAAGAATCTGCGGAGAGATTCTTGATTATTTCGAAAAAATAGTGTATGATAATCTGCAGAGTCTGCCGGATGCCGTGTCGGTGTCGGGCATGGCCGCACTAGTCGGGGAGATAGCGGTGCCCTGTACCTGCAATCCGCTGTAGCAGGGATGAATCCCGGACCCCCGGAGGCCTCTTGTTTCGTTAGTTGCCGGTAAGCGGTGATGATAAATCGGTCCTGCGCAACGCAGCACTGTGAACCGTGTCAGGCGGGGAACCGAGCAGCACTAAGCAGAACGTTGCGTGTGCCGCAGGTATGCCGGTTTTGAGCTGGCTGCCGGTGAGACAGGGATAAGAGGTTCTTCAAAGGCCGGTGTGCGGTCCTGCCGGATGCCGAAGGGATTTGGCAGACTCGTTTTCGTTTTGTTGTAAAGGAGGAAGGCAGTTGTATCAGGCTCTTTACCGCAAATGGCGGCCCCGCACCTTTGACGATGTGGTGGGGCAGGATCATATCACAGAGACGCTGAAGCGTCAGGTGGCCACCGGCCGCCTGTCCCATGCCTATCTCTTCACCGGGACCCGGGGAACCGGGAAGACCACCTGCGCCAAGATTCTGGCCCGGGCGGTGAACTGTGAGAATCCCGTGGATGGCAATCCTTGCAACTGCTGTCCCGCCTGCATGGGCATCGAGAGCGGCGCTATCCTGGACGTATTGGAGCTGGACGCCGCCTCCAACAACGGCGTTGACCAGATCCGCGCCCTGCGGGACGAGGCCATCTACACCCCGGCGGCGGTCCGCAAGCGTGTTTACATCGTGGACGAGGTTCACATGCTGTCCACTCCGGCCTTCAACGCCCTGCTGAAGATTTTGGAGGAGCCGCCCGCTCACCTGATGTTCATTCTGGCCACCACTGAGCTCCATAAGGTTCCCGCCACCATCAAGTCCCGCTGCCAGCAGTTCGCCTTCAAACGGATCTCCCCCAGAGCCATTGCCGGGCATCTGGGCCACGTGGCGGAGCAAGAGGGCATCAGCATCACAGCCCCCGCCGCGGACCTTCTGGCCCGTCTGGCAGACGGCGGTCTGCGGGACGGCCTTTCCCTGCTGGATCAGTGCAGCGGGGCCGACGGGGAGCTGACCGAAGAAGTGGTCCTGGACGTTCTGGGCCTGGCCGGTAGCCGTCGGACTGCCAAGATCCTGGACTGCGTGGGCAGAGAGGACACCGCCGGCGCCCTGGAAGAGCTGGACGGCCTGTACCGGGATGGCAAGGACATGGGGGCCTTTCTTGGCGAACTTTCCACTCTGGTTCGAGATTTGCTCATCCGAAAGACCGCCCCTGAGGGTGGTCAGGGTCTGCTCACCGGCGGGTATGAGGAAAAGGTCATCCGCCATTTGACCGGGCAGTTCTCCGCCGGAGAGCTGGTGCAGATGATGACCATTCTGCAGACGGCCCAGGCGGATCTCTACCGCAGCAGTAGCCGTCGCCTGGACGCGGAGCTTTGCCTGATCCGTCTGTGTGACCGTCGGCTGGCGGAGAACACCGAGGGCCTCATTGCCCGGATCAGCCGCTTGGAAGAACAATTGGCCAATGGGGTCGCCATCCGGCCCGCAGCGGTCCAGCCGCTGCCCCGGGAGGAAGCCCAGAAGAAGCCGAAAAGGGAGGAGCCTGTCCCTGCGGACATGCCTGTTGACGATCTGCCGCCCTGGGAGGACGAGCCTGTACCGCCTCCGCCGGCAGACGATGACCTGCCGCCCTGGGACCCGGACCCTGCGCCGCCCGCGCAGGAGCCGGTTCGTCAGCCTCCCGCCCCGCTGACTGCCCCGGTCAAACCGGAACCCGCGCCGTCTCAGCCGCAGCCCGCAACGGCCGGCGGGGGAGACTGGAACGGATTCTTGAAAAGCCTGCGGGATGTGCCTCCCATGGTGCAGTCCTTCCTGCGCAAGCCCGGCGCGGTCACCGGTATATTTGAGGAAAAACATCTGACCCTTTGGGTGGACTCGGAACTGACCAAGGGGGTTTTGAGCAAACCGGACACCGCCGCGATGCTGGAGCGGGCCGCCGAGGCCTATACCGGCCGGAAACGCCGGGTGCTGTTCAAGGTTGGGCAGCCGGAACCTCCAGCGCCGGTCCCGCAGCCTGGGGCAGTGGCCCAGCCTGAGGACGACAAGTTCAATGATCTGCTGGCCCTGGGCCGACAGTTTGGCAACTTCACAGTGAAATAAATCTAAGACTTTACGATAAAGGAGAATTTCTTATGGCAAAAGGATACGGACGTCCCCCTATGAGCAGAAAGGGCGGAAAAGGCGGCATGGGCATGGGCATGCCCGGCCTGAACATGGATATGATCAAGCAGGCTCAGAAGATGCAGGCCGACATGGAGAAGACCCAGGCAGAGCTCCAGGAGAAGGAGTACACCGCCACCGCCGGCGGCGGCGTGGTGGCCGCCACTGTGGACGGCAAGCACACCCTGAAGGCCCTGTCCATCGACCCCGAGGCAGTGGACCCCGATGATGTGGAGATGCTCCAGGACATGGTCATCGCCGCAGTCAACGAAGCCATCCGCGCAGCCATGGACGACATGAGCACCAGCATGAGCAAGATCACCAGCGGCATGAATCTGCCGTTTTAATGGAAGATAAACGGAGGAATTTCCATGAAAATTACCCTGTTGGAGCCCCTGGGCATTCCCGCTTCCGTCCTGGCTGAGTACCAGGCAAAGCTGGAGGCCGCGGGCCACACCTTTACTGCATACGATGCAAAGACCGCTGATCCTGCCGAGCTCATTGCCCGCACCGGGGACAGCGATATCGCCATCATCGCCAACACCCCCTATCCCGCTTCCGTGGTGGAGGCTGCCCCCAACCTGAAAATGCTCAACGTGGCTTTCACCGGCATTGACCACGTGGGCCTGGACGCCTGCAAGGCAAAGAATGTCATGGTCTGCAACGCCGCCGGCTACTCCACCCAGTGCGTGGCGGAGCTGGCCCTGGGCCTGGCCATTGCCTGCCTGCGCTTCCTGCCCACCTGCGACCAGGTCACCCGTACCGGCGGCACCAGCGCGGGCCTGCGGGGCCGCGAGATCGGCGGCAAGACCGTGGGCATCGTGGGTACCGGCGCCATCGGCACCATGACTGCCCGGATGTTCCAGGCCTTCGGCGCCAAGGTCATCGCCTACTCCCGCACTGTCCGCCCCGAGGTGGAGGCCATGGGCGTGGAATACGTCTCCCTGGAGGAACTGATGGAGCGCAGCGATATTGTCTCCCTCCACACACCCAACAACGCCGAGACCAAGGGCCTGATCTCCAAGGAGCTGATCGCCCGGATGAAGCCCACCGCCATCTTCCTGAACACTGCCCGGGGCGCCATCGTGGACAACGCCGCTCTGGCCCAGGCCCTGAACGAAGAGAAGATCGCCGCCGCAGGCATCGACGTCTTCGATATGGAGCCTCCCATCCCCGGGGACTATCCTCTGGTGAACGCCAAGAACACCGTCCTGGCTCCCCATGTAGCCTTCCTTACCGACGAGAGCATGCTCCGCCGGGCGGAAATCGTCTTCCAGAACCTGGATGCCTATCTGGCCGGCAAGCCCGAGAACGTGTGCAAGCTGTAAAGCGTACAAAATGGAAAGGGGCTGTTGCAAAATAGCCCGGTGAAAAAATAATGCAAAAAAATCGGCATCCTTTTCAGGTGATTCAAGCCTAAAAGGATGCCGGTTTTCGCTTTTCTCAGGATTTCTTTGTGGGAATCGCTCATGCAATTTCATTTTGCAACAGCCCCTTTTTTGTTGTTGCCTTTAGGCTTAAAAAAACCCCTGGTTCTACCAGGGGTGGGAAAAAAGC
>JAEDLP010000090.1 GCA_016295225.1 Oscillospiraceae bacterium
TAAAAAAGATATTCGGGCGGCCCCTGGGGCGGCTGTCCCTGGTGGTGCTGGCCGCCGCCCTGGCGGTGACCTGCTTCTTCGCCCTGCGGGTCTCCTATGTGAACGACCAGGGGGAGACAGAATATGGACTTTCCGCCATTCACCAGCTTCGGGCAGCCCAAAAGGCCTGGACCGGCCCCCTGGACGAGGCAAAACTCCGGGCGGTCATCGAGGCCAACCACGCCGTCAATGCCTCCCCGGAGGCCCAGTCCGACGACGTGCAGGAACTGAACATGGCGTTTAGCCGGAAGCAGGGATTCAACCCCATCCGGGACCTGCTGAACAGCGCCTACGCCGAGGGCTTCCGGACCTATGACTACTACCGGGCGGATTCCCTCACCCCCGATGACGCCCCGGCCTTTTATGAGAACCGGGTAACTCTCCTGGCGGACTGGCTGGCCGCCGAAGGCGAGGGAGAGGACCAGTTCACCCCGGCAGAGAAGACCTGGCTGCTGGACCAGTACCGCACCCTGGAAAGCCCCTGGCAGATGGACTGCTTCCTGGGCTGGCAGCAGCTCTTTGAGTACGCCCCCACGGTGATGATGATCACCGCCCTGGTGCTGGGCTTTCTGTCGGCGGGGATCTTCTCCTGCGAGGGCCAGTGGAAGGCTGACGCCATCTTCTTCACCACCCGCCACGGCCGGGACAAGGGGAGCGCCGCCAAGGTCTGGGCTGGCTTTCTGGTGGTCACAGCCCTGTACTGGCTGGTCTTCCTGCTCTTCTCCGGCCTGGTGCTGGGGGTGCTGGGGGCCGATGGCGGCGCCTGCCCCATCCAGGTGTATCTCTGGAAGTCCCCCTACCACGTGACCCTCCGGCAGTCCTGGCTTCTCATCGCCCTGGGCGGGTATCTGGGGTGTCTCTTCCTCTCGGCCGTCACCATGCTGGTCTCCGCCAAGACCGGCTCGGGGATGGCGTCGGCGGTGATCCCCTTTGTCCTCATCTTCCTGCCCGCCCTGCTGCTGGGGGATATGCGGGACTTGCTCCAGGCCGTCCTGGGCCTGCTGCCCGACCGGCTCCTCCAGTTCAGCCGGCAGCTGACCTACTTCGACCTGTACCAGTTCGGGGACCAGGTGATCCCTGCCGTCCCCATCCTGCTTGGCATGTACAGCGTCCTGAACCTCCTCCTTTTCCCCGCCTGCTACCTCCTCTACCGCCGCAAACAGCTCCGCTGACCTCCATTTCTCCACACAAAAAGGCCACCTCCGAAGAGGTGGCCTTCTTTTTATCATGCGTTACAAACGATTTCTGTGTTCGCTTAGTGCTCGTACCAGCCGGGTGCGCCGGGAGTCAGGTTGATGTTAACCTGCTTGATCTCCTGGTATTCCTCCAGGCCGTGGACGCCCAGCTCACGACCGACACCGGACATCTTGTAGCCGCCCCAGGGAGCTTCGTTGAAGGTGGGGTTGAAAGCGTTGACCCAGGTGATACCGGCACGGACTTCCTTGACCACACGGAGCGCTCTCTCCAGCTGATGGGTAAACACGCCGCCGGCCAGACCGTAATCGGTGTCGTTGGCCAGAGCAATGGCCTCTTCCTCGGTCTTGAAGGTCTGGATGGTGACCACAGGCCCGAAGATCTCCTCCCGGACGATGGTCATGTCGGGAGTGCAGTTATCGAAGATGGTGGGACGCATGTAGTAGCCCTTGGCGCACTCGCCCTCGGTGTAGCGTTCGCCGCCGCAGACCAGGGTAGCGCCCTCTTCGATGCCCTTCTGCACATAGCTCAGCACGTCGCGGAGCTGGCCTTCGCTGACCATGGGGCCCATGTCGGGGTTGTCCAAGGGGTTGCCGATGGTCATGGCGTTGGCCCGCTCAGCGAACCGCTTGACGAAGGCGTCGTGGATGCTCTCCTCAATGATGATGCGGGAGCCTGCGCAGCAGACCTCGCCCTGGTTGAAGAAGATGCCGATCATGGCCCATTCCACAGCGGCCTCCAGATCCACATCGGCGAAGATGATGTTGGGGGACTTGCCGCCCAGCTCCAGGCCGATCTTCTTCACGTTGTTGGCAGCGCAGCGCATGATGCTCTGACCCACGGCAGTGGAGCCGGTCAGGGTGACCATGCCGATGTCCTTATGGGAAGCCAGAGCCTCACCCACAGAACCGCCGGGCCCCAGAATCAGGTTGGCAGCGCCCTTGGGCACACCGGCCTCTTCCAGGATCTCGAACATCTTAACATTGGACATCACGGCGTTGGAAGCGGGCTTGAAGATAATGCTGTTGCCGGCGGCCAGAGCGGGAGCGATCTTCCAGGAACCCATGACGAAGGGGAAGTTCCAGGCGCTGATGAGGGCCACCACGCCCACAGGCTCGTGGATGGTGAAGGAGTGCATCTTGCCGAAGCCCTCGTTGACGTCATAGACGCCGCCGTAGGGGGCCTTGATGATGCCGGCATAGTAACGATAGCAGTGAAGGGCGTCGTCCACATCGCCTTCAGCCTCACGCAGAGGCTTGCCCATGTCCATGGACTCGATGCGGGCCAGCTCATCACGATTCTTGTCGATCAGATCGGCGATCTTCAGCAGGATATCGCCTCTGGTCTGGCTGTCCATATCCCGCCAGTCGCGGGTCTCGTAGAAGGACTTCTTGGCAGCGGCCACGGCGAGCTCCACGTCCTCCAGGTTAGACTGGACGACCTCGGCCAGAACTTCGCCGTTAGCGGGGTTGTAGGTAGGAGCAGTCTTACCGCTGACGCTATCGACCCATTCACCATTGATATAGTTCTTGCAAATCTTCATAAAAAAATCTCCTATCAGTTACAGGGCGGAAAGGGTTCCCCTCCAGAGAACCTGGGTTCTCTGGAGGGAAGATGTACATTACGAAGGATCGTTTGCCAAAAAACGGCTTAGAGGCCGAAGACTTCCTTGGCCTTGGCGGTTGCCTTTTCGGAGGCGTCCAGGATCTTGGCGATCTCCTCGTCGGTCAGGGATGCGGGGGGCTCGAAGCGGATGGACTTGGAGTTGTTCAGGGTGCCGGAGATGATGACGTGCTGGTTGTACATCTCCTTGGAGAACTCATAGCCGTACTCGTCAGCGAAGAACTCCACAGCCATCATCAGGCCGACGCCGCGGACTTCCTTGATAACGGTGGGATACTTTGCCTGAATGGCCTCCAGACCGGCCTTGATCTTGGCGCCCTTTTCGCGGGCCTGACCGGGGATGTCGTTCTTCAGCTGGAAGTCCAGGGCAGCGATGGCAGCGGCGCAGCAGACGGGGTTGCCGCCGAAGGTGGTGGAGCCCAGCAGATAGGGGTTCTCAATCAGCTCTTCGCTCCACATGCAGGGACGGCAAATGAGGCCGGTGATGGGCATCACGCCGCCGCCGAAGGCCTTACCGAAGGTCATGATGTCGGGGACGATCTCTTCCGCGTCGCAGCGCCACAGGGTGCCGGTACGGCCCATGCCAGTCTGGATCTCGTCGATGATGAGGATCACATCCAGCTCGTCGCAGATGGCGCGGACTTCCTTCAGATAGCCAGCGGGGGGAACGATAACGCCGGCTTCGCCCTGGATGGGCTCCAGAATCACGGCGGCGATGGACTCGCCAACTTCCCGCAGGTTCTCAATGGCGGTGCGGATGGCGGCTGCATTGCCGTATTCCACGTGCTGCACCTGCTGGAGCAGAGGCAGATAGGGCTGACGATAGATGCCCTTGGCGGTCAGGGACAGGGCGCCGCCGGTCTTGCCGTGGAAAGCGTGGGTGGTGGAGATGAACCACTTGCCCTTGCTCTTGAAGCGAGCCAGCTTCATAGCGATTTCCACAGCCTCGGTGCCGGCGTTGGTGAAGAAGCACTGCTGCAGATCGCCGGGGGTGCAGTCTGCCATGGCCTTGGCCAGATAGCCGCGCAGGGGATCGATCAGTTCCTGGGAGTGCAGACCCTGACGGCTCAGCTGAGCCTTCACGGTGTCAATGATCAGCTCTTCGCTGTGGCCGGCGACATAGATGCCGAAGCCGCCCATAGCATCCAGGAACTTCTCGTTGTCATACAGACCACGGAAGTAGGAGCCGCCGTCTTCCCATTCCAGAACGGCGCTGCCCTCGGTTTCGGAGGAGACACACTTTCTGTAGTTGATCCAGCCGGGGCTGACGCAGGTGTTGAAGTGCTCCACGGTCTCCTTGACCATCTGGGCCTTCTCTTCCTCGGGGATCTCGTCTGCTCTCATGTGGATGAGCTTAATGACTCTGTCCAGATCTTTTACGACCTGTTCTCTGTTTTTTTCGTAGTTGTACATGGATAATCCTCCTTGCTCTAATCATTTATCAAACCATATTCAGGTGGAGAAGCCCGCCTGCCTTTTCCTCAGCTGAGAAGCTCTGAACGATTTTTCCAATTGTAGATGGAGTAACTTTGTGGAAGTGTTTTTGGGGGCATCCGTGTTTTGGAAAGAAACGAATGGGGTTTTCTAAAGACGAATATTTTGCCCAACTTTATTATACTGGATTCTTTAGTTTCTTAAAATTCTTTTCTTCTGCCATTTTCTACTTCTTATCTTGTATTTTTACATAATTTTAGGTATATTTTTTTGAGATTTCTTTCGGTATACTAGAGGAAAATAAGAATTTCCAAGAAAAAAAGAAGACTTTGGGAGAGTTATTGTGGTGAAGAAAAATATTTTTTTAATTCTGAACAATGTGGTCTGCGAGCTGTACCGGTGTCAGACCTATGCGGAGTTGGGACAATTCTTTCTTCCGATGCTGCGGATGCTCATCCCCTTCCGCTATGCCAGCATCATGCGCCGGGAAGACACCGAGGCGCGCATCCGTCTGGTGGACCCGCTCTGCATCCCCGCCGCTTTCGCTGAGGCCGAGCAGAACTATATGCGCTTCGCCGACGACGATTACACTGGCTGGCTCAACTGCTGCCGGGAGTCCACTCTCTTCCGGGAGAGCGACCTGGTGGGAGAGCAGCAGCGGCTGCGCTCCACCATCTATCAGAAGTGTTACCAGAAGTTCAACGTCTACGATTCCCTCCAGTACGGGATCGTCTTCAACGGACGGCCCCTGGGGGCGCTGAGCATTTTCCGCTGCCGGGAGGACGGCCCCTTTACCAGCGACGAGCTCTTTCTGCTCAGCTCGGTGGGCATCCACCTGAATCAGCATATGTCCACCCTGCTGGATAAGATGTATCACCGGGACACTGTGTCGGGCTATGACCTGCCCGCCGTGGCCAAGAAATACAGTCTTACCTCCCGGGAGGTCCAACTGCTGGAGCAGCTCACCCACTTCCGGGACAACCGGGAGATCGCCGAGGCCATGCAGGTGCGGGAATCCACCCTGCAGAAGCACTTCCAGAACATTTTCCGCAAGCTGGGCGTATCCTCCCGCTGGGAGATCATGCGCCTGCTCCTGGAAGGCAACTCCAGGAGCTGACCCACTGACAGGAGGAATGCCCCCCATTTAGAGAGAGAAAAACACACAACCGAACAGTGATTCAGAGATACAAAGCCAGACTGCAGCATATCATTCCACTGAACGTATCTTATGCGGGGGTGTCATCCTTCATGACTCTACGGGCGCCCTTCGCGGAAAGGGGGATTGTCAATCTATGGACGGAACCTACGGAATCATCAGTCTTCTTCCCGTACTTGTCCTCATCGTCGTTGCTCTGATCACCAAACGTACCTTTGAATCCCTGCTCATCGCCACCCTTCTGGCCCTGGTTATTGGCTACAAGGGGGCTTGGTTCCCGGCCCTTGTGGAGCAGCTCCAGACCGTCGCTGCGGAAAACATCTGGGTGCTGCTGGTGGTGGGCCTGCTGGGGGGCCTGGTGGGCGTTCTGGAGAAATCCCGGGCGGCCATGGGCTTTGCCGGCCTGCTCTCCCGGTTTGCCACCACCAAAAAGAAGTCCCTGCTGGCGGAGTGGGCCCTCAGCGTCCTGCTGTTTGTGGACGACTATCTGAACATCCTGACCACCGCCTCTATCACCAAGCGTCTGAACGACTCCCACCGGGTCCACCGGACGATGACCGCCTACATCATCGGTTCCACCTCGGCTCCGGTGGTGGTGCTGATTCCTCTGTCCTCCTGGTCCATCTACTACGCCAGCCTGATCGAGAGCACCGGCATCGTCCCCGAGGGGGGGAGCGGCGTGTTGGCCTACATCCAATCCATTCCCTTCATGTTCTACCCCATGTTCTGTCTGCTGGTCCTTCTGCTGGTCATCGCAGGGGTCATCCCCCTCTTCGGCCCCATCCGGAAGTATCAGAAGCAGGCTGAGGAGACCGGCCAGCTCTACCCCGATGCCCGTCCGGCTGAGGAGGAGACCGCCGAGGAGCCCACCGGTAAGGCCGGCGGCGTAATCGACTTCGTCCTGCCCATCCTGGTGTTGCTGGCCGCCACCATCTACTTTGATATCGACGTGCTGGCCGGCGTGGCGATAGCCCTGGTCTTCACCTGCATCATGTACCTGGTCCGGAAGCTCATGTCCGTGGCCGAGTTCGTGGACACCGTCTGGGAGGGCTTCTCCACCATGGTGTCCGTGCTGGCCCTGCTGGTCATCGCCTTCCTGTTCAAGGCAGCCTGCGAGAACCTGGGCATGTCTGAGTACATCATCGGCAAGGTGGCCCCCCTGATGGCCGGCCAGGTCCTCCCCTTCGCAGTCTTCCTGGTGGCCACCCTGATGACCTTTGCCCTGGCCAACGCCTGGGGCGTGTCGGCCATCATGGTGCCCCTTATCGTCCCCCTGGCCCAGGCCATGGACGCCAACCTGGCAGTGGCCATCGCGGCCATCTTCTCCGGCTCGGTGTTCGGCACCCAGCTGTGCTTCTATTCGGACAACGCCATCCTCATCGGCCAGGCCACAGATATCCTACCCCTGGACCACGTGAAGACCCAGATGCCCTTCGCCCTGTGCGCCGGCATCCTGACTTCCATCGCCTACCTGGCCTACGGATTCCTCTTCCTGGGCTGATCCATCCACCCACTTCAAAACGCAACACCCCTGCGGCTATGCCGCAGGGGTGTTCTGTGCTTATCGTCTCTTTTTCCC
>JAEDLP010000091.1 GCA_016295225.1 Oscillospiraceae bacterium
GCAGAGGGCATTTTTTGGGGTTTTTCCTGCCGCTGGAAAGAGAGGGCCGGAACAGGGCAGAAAAGGGCCTGCGCTGCTGTCAACAGCGCAGGCCTCTTGCCCGGATTTCGCCGCAGGCGATCTTCCGGCCCGCGTTTCCGGCGGGCTGGGAGGTGAAGTCGTCCGGCCCCTCGTGGATGATGACCGTCCTGCCCACCACTTCCCGCAGGGAGAACCGGTCGGTGAGAAAGACCTGGAAGGCGTAGCCGCAGTTGCCGAAGAGGGGAGGCAGGTCCCCGGCGTGATGGGGGTGGGGACAGCCCTCGGGATTGTAGTGGGCGCCCGCGTCGGCGAAGGGGGCCTTCTCGTTCCCGGTGCAGGCGTCGCCCTCGTGGATGTGGAAGGCGAAGATGGGGCTTTCGCAGGCCCCGGTGGGGGAGGGCAGGCCGCAGACCTCCACGGCGATCAGAACCCCCCAGCGGGTCTGATAGAACCGGGCAGAGCCGGTCAGGTCCGGGTAGGCCTCGCCGCCCAGGATCTCCGCCCAGGCTTGGGGCCGCTGCCGCAGGGTGTAGAGCAGGTTTCCGGCTCGTTTTCCAAACATAGATACCGCCTCCGATACAGGATGTTCTCTCCCATCCTATGTTTGGCCGGGGGGAATGATGACCGGGATCAGGCGGTCAGGGGTCCAAACGTTCGATCTTGAAGATCACCGGTGAGATGCCCTTCGGGGTTGTCTATCCCAAGGAACCCCGCCAGGGGGTGGCCGACTTCATAGATCTCCTTCGAAGGACCAGGGAAAAACAGTAAAAAGGGATGGACCCTATTTCAGAATGCGGCGGGCGTTCTGGGTATCGAAGTTCCAGTAATAGAGGGCGTAGTCGTCAACATAGTACAGGCCGCTCTGGCAGACCGCCAGTTCCTGGGTGGCCAACTCCTCCGAGCCCAGGGGTGTGACTGCGCCGGTGACCGGGTGACAGGAGACGGGGAGGACAGCCCTGTCCCCGTCAGGGTGTAGAAGGGTATAATAATATAGGGTGTCGTTCCAAAGAACGGGGGCGGCGCCGACGTTGGTATCCTCCGTCAGATAACGGGCGGGGCTGCCGTCATAGGGGAGGACATAGAAGGGATGCCCTGTGACCGAGTGGGTACCGTCGCTGTTGACTTCATACTGGGTGACCTTGCACAGGACAAAGTCTTTAAAGAAATACCAGTCCAAGGGCTCAGCTAGCTGGGACCAGAAGTGGTTGTAAACCGTGACCACCTCCTGGGTGTCCAGGTTGTACCGCTGGAGGATCCCTCCTTTGGCCATGAAGTAGATGCTGTCCCCGGCCATGTGCTGGGCCATCGGAGTCCCTTGGGCGGCGTAGTAGGGGGTGGAGAAGAGCCGACGGGTCTCGCTGCCTGTGCAGCTGGTCTCGTAAGTGACCACTTCTCGTCCGCTGTCTGGATACTCGTCCCGGCACCAGTACAGCTTGCCCTCTGCTGCGCTGATGAACTGATACCCATGGCGGCCGAAGGAGTCGTTCACCGGGATGGTACCCAGGCAGGTGAGGGTGTTCTCCTCCACTTGATAAACATCGCCGGTGTCCTGATCCACACAGTAGAGCCCGGTTTCGGTCTCCTGGAAGATCCCTTTGAAATCCCCCAGTTTGACGGGGGTGGTCAGGCCGGGGGTGTGGCGATAGACGCCGTCCTCATAGCAGAAATAGACCGAGCCGCCATCCGGCCCTGTGGTCAGACCGTATTCCCAGTCGGGAACATAGCAATAGCATCTCTCGCCGCTGCTCTGGGAGACCAAGGAGAACAGGGGGAGGGCCGCTGCCAGGCACAGACAGGCGGCCAGTCCGGCCCAGACCTTCCAACGACGTTTCCTGGGCTTAGCAGGCGGCGCGGCCTCCTGGATGAACTCCTCTTGAATCTCTGTCAGGGCTTTCAGTAAGCGCGCTTCTTTCATAATGTGATCCCCTCCTCTTCCAAGCGGGCTTTCAGCTTCTCACGGGAGCGCAGCAGAGACATCTTCACCCTGCTCTCCGTCCAACCGTAGTCCCGGGCAATCTCCCCGATAGAGCTGGCATACCAGTACCGCCGCAGGAAGACCAGTCGGGCCTCGGGCTTCAGGTCGGCCAGGAAGCGGTTCAAGGTCTCCGTCAGGGTTATGTCGTCGACGATCTGCTCAGTGGGGACCGGAGCGGGCAGGCAGTCCCGCAGTTCTTCCAGGGCCAGGGCGACCTGCCCGCTGCCCCGCTTTCGAGCGGTGTTGGCCTTATACCGGTCCAGAGCCAGGTTCCGGGTGATTTTTCCCAGAAAGACCGCCAGACGGTTGGGCCGCTGGGGCGGCATGGCCTTCCAGGCATTAAAATAGGTATCGCTGACGCACTCCTCGCAGTCCTGCCAGTCCCGGAGGATGTTCCAGGCGATGGTGCGGCAGTATCTGCCGTACTTTTTCTCGGTTTCCGCGATGGCGTCTTCCGAGCGGGACCAGTAGAGGTCGATGATAGCGGTGTCAAGCATGGCGTCTCCTCCTTTCACAGAAATAGACGACAAAGGGAGGGAACGGGTCACATGTCATAAAGAAAAACCTTTGTTCACAAAAAAAGAAACACCTTGCAAAATACAAGGTGTTTCTTTTTGGCGGAGAAGGAGGGATTTGAACCCTCGAGACCCTTTTGGGGCCTACACGATTTCCAATCGTGCGCGCTCGGCCGGACTACGCGACTTCTCCATCTGTTTGTCTTCTGTTGTGTGGCTGTCTCTCGCAGACAACGATGCTATTATAGCAAGTCCTGGGAAAAAGTCAAGGGGTAATTTAAAAAATTCCAAAAATTTTTTCAGGGCAAAAGAAGGGCCCGGCGGACCGAAGGGAAGAGGTCCGCCGGGCAGGGGCCGGGAAAGGCAGGCGGTCACAGATAGAAGTTGTGTCCGCCGATGGTGCAGTAATAGGTTCGGGCGCGGTCCGCCCAGGAATACATGGAGGTCACATTGAAATAGAGGCAGTCGCCGGCTTCCCGCACGCCGTCCAGACAGAGCTTGGCGGCCACCAGGCTGTCCTTGTCCGGCTCCCGGTAAATGGTGCCGTTGGCCACCGGGGAGAACTGGCCGGGGGAGAAGATGACGTCTTCGATGGTGTCCGGGAAGGTGGGGTCTTTCACCCGGTTCAGGATGACGGTTCCCACGGCGATGCGGCCCTTCATGGGCTGGTTGCCCGACTCTGCGTAGATGGCCCGGGAGAGCCAGTAGAGATCGTTTTCCTCATAGGAAGGGGCGGTGACGGGGGACTCCACCTGGCGGATCATCAGATCCTGGCCCTCCTGGTCTCCCAGGACGGAGCAGCCCAAAGCATTGCACAGGGTCCGGACCGGCAGGAGCAGACCGCCGTCCTGCTGGACCACCGTGCCGGGGGCATAGAGGTACCGTTCGTTGACCTGGAAGTAAGGGTCCCCGGCTGCGGCGTGGAGGGTCATCCCTTTGGCGGCGGCGGTCAGGCGGCCGTCCTGGAGACCCAGGACGAGGTCCGGGTAAAGACTTTGCAGAACAGGGATGACAGCCACATAGACAGTCCCGTCCACCGTGGTCCGGGCGGTCATGTGGCCAATGGAGACGCCATTGACGGTAATATCCGGTTCGGTACGCAGGGTTCCGTTGATGTGCGCGGCGGTGATGGTGGGGAGCACATCCGTGTAATCGGTATAGGTGGTCTCCTGGAGGTTCGTAAAGAGATACCCCGCTCCGGAGGAAACTGACGTACGTGTTCCGGAATCGAAGGATTCATTTTCTGCGGCGAGTGCGTGCAGGCAAAGCACCAGGAGAAGCGCCGATAAAATGACGCCACTGGGTAGGTGTTTTTTCATAGCGAATTCGACTCCTGTATCCAAATATTTACGATTGTAACTATATTGTAATGTAATTGTAAGGAAAAATCAAGAATAATTTCGCAGAACCGTTGAAATTGGCTCAAAAAATAACAAAATAGGAACGAAAAAGAAACAAAATGTAATGGATACAAAAATGGCGCCCACAACATGTTGCCATGTGTGGGCGCGAATTTTTTTGAAAAAAACTTGCAGCGGGGGCGGGCTTGGCAGGAAGCAGGGGGGTTATTCGCCGGCTTCCAGCTTCTTGCGGGCCTTGGAAAGGAAGCGGTCGTTCTGGATGACGGCCCGCTCATGGACGCCCTCGCCGATGGGGCCCTTGGCGTCCCAGGCGGTGACCCGGTAGACCAGCTTGCGGCCCTCCACGGCGGTGAGCTCTGCCTTGCAGGTGACCTCCATGCCCACGGGGGTGGCGCTCACGTGCTGGACGTTCATAAGGGTGCCCACGGTGCCGGCGCCTTCCTCCAGGTGGGGAGCCACGGCGGTCCAGGCGGCCTGCTCCATCTTGGCGATCATAATGGGGGTGGCCAGCACCTCCAGGGCGCCGCTGCCCACGGACTTGGCGGTGAAGTGGTTGGTCACAGGGAAGGTGACTTCAGCGGAAATTCCGGGTTGTAACATAGGGAAAGCCTCCTGATTATTTTTAGATGCATGTTGTGTTCGGATCGTTTGACCGGCGGCTGCCGTTCCTTGAAGGGTATTGTACCAGATCGGAAGGAAAAGAGGAAGGAGAAATCAAACAAAAATACCGGAAATGTCTGTTTAAAAGAGGGGAGGGGACAAATCGCCCAAAAGAACGGGAGCAAATTTGTTCAAAGTACCGCACAACGTCTGTATTGACTTTTTATATGAGGTAGGGTAGCATAAAGAAGTAAAGTTGTGCATAGCACAGACTGGAGTACTTATCAAAGACAGGAGGATACATCCAATATGTTCGAGCATTATGAAAATTATGATCGTTATATCCCTGATGTAATGCTGAAGAAGCACAAGAAGCATGAAGAGTATCTGAACGATGCCTACAAGGGCATGACCCACGAAGAGATCTACAAGAGCAAGCTGGGTACCGTTGAGGACGCTCTGGCTCTGATCGAGTCCGGCGACTGCATCGTCAACTCCATCCACGGCTGCGAGCCCCGTCTGTTCCTGCGGAACCTGCACCGCATCGCTGACCGTATCGATGAGAACAACCCCGTCGAGCTGTGGTCCTGCGTGCATCGCTGGGGTCCTGAGTATCAGGTCCACACCAACCCCGAGCTGAAGAACAAGTTCCATCACAACACCTTCTTCTATGATGGCAACTTCCGTAAGATCCATCCCTCCGGCATGTCCACCTACTTCCCCGTCAACCTGCACAACTATGGCCAGGAGCTGCACCGCTGCAAGCGCCCCAACGTTGTCGTTGTCGGTGTTTCCTCCATGGACGAGCACGGCTACTGCTGCGTTTCCTGCGACCTGCAGTGGCAGATGGAGTCCTTCTACTCCGCAGATAAGATCATCTACGAAGTCAACCCCGCAATCCCCCACCTGCCCGGCGACTGCGCACTGCCCGTGGCTATGGCTGACGTGATCATCGAGTCCGACCTGTCCCTGTACGAGCTGCAGGATCCCCCCATCGGCGAGGCTGAGAAGACCATCGCAGGTCTGGCCGCAGAGATGGTCCACGACGGCGACTGCATCCAGCTGGGCTTCGGCGGCATCCCCAACGCTATCGGCTTTGAGCTGATGAACCGTCACGACCTGGGTATCCACACCGAGCAGATCGGCGCTTCCATGGCTCGTATGATCCAGCAGGGCGTTGTCACCAACCGTTATAAGAACCTGGATAAGGGTTGGTCCGTCGGTGCCTTCATCATCGCCGACAACTTCACCTATGAGTACCTGAACAACCACCCCCGTGTCATGATGCGTCGTGGCCGTTACACCAACGACCCCATGATCATCGCTCAGCAGGACAACATGGTCTCCATCAACGCTGCCCTGCAGATCGACCTGACCGGTCAGGTGGCTGCTGAGGCCATTGCTCATACCCAGTGGTCCGGCACCGGCGGCGCTACCGACTACGCATATGGTGCATATCACTCCAAGGGCGGCCGTGCAATGCTGTGCCAGATCTCCACTGCAAAGAAGGGCACCGTTTCCCGTATTGCTCCCATCCTGGATCCCGGCTCCATCGTCTCCGTTTCCCGTAACCTGACCGACATGGTCATCACCGAGTACGGCGTTGCTAAGCTGCGCGCACGTACCGTTAAGCAGCGCGTCGAGAACCTGATCGCTGTTGCTCACCCCGACTTCCGCGCAGAGCTGCGTGCAGAAGCCAACAAGTACATGTACTTCTAATCCTTCACGGATTCGAATCATACTTGCATCAAAAAGCCGCTGTGCCCCGTGCACAGCGGCTTTTCTTTGTGACCGGCCTGTAAGCATTTTGTAAACAATTCGCAAAAGCCATTGACTTTCCGGGAGAATGGATTACATTGTATAAGGAGGCATCCGGATGGGCTCTCAGCTAGTGAGAGCCTGTTTGTCATAGATCCTGGGTAAAGAGGCGAAGAACATGAGAATGATGCTGGAACGCATGTTTACAGGAAGAAACGGAATTGACCAATTGAATACAGCCGTCCTGGTCTTAGGCCTTGTCTGCTGGGTGGCTTCCATGTTTGTTCCGGTGCGGGGACTCCAGACGATCCTTTATTATGCCTTCGTGCTGGCTGCGGGGGTCTGCATCTATCGCGCCCTGTCCCGCAACATTGCCAAGCGGCAGGAGGAGAATCAGAAGTTCCTCCAGAAGACCGGCCGTTTCCGCAACAGCAAAGAGAGCTGGCAGAACAAGGCCGAGCAAAAGCGGCAGTTCAAGATCTTCAAGTGCCCTGCCTGCGGCGTCAAGCTCCGGGTCCCCAGAGGAAAGGGGAAGATCCGGGTTACCTGTCGACAGTGCGGCGCAACCTTTGAGGAGAAGAGCTGAAAGGCTCCCGGAAAGCCCGAAAAAAGAAAAATGAAAAAACTTGAAAAAAGGGGTTGACATTCCGGGGAAGAGGTGATATTATAACCAAGCTGTCGCGAA
>JAEDLP010000092.1 GCA_016295225.1 Oscillospiraceae bacterium
ACAAGAGCCTGCTGACCAATCTGGTCACCGAAAACAAGGAACTGCCCGACAGCGCCAGGATTGACATGATTGTGGCCCTCATTACCCTGAAGTACACCCAGTCCAACTCCGTCTGCTATGTGAAGGATGGTCAGGCCATCGGCGTGGGCGCCGGTCAGCAGAGCCGCATCCACTGCACCCGTCTGGCAGGAAGCAAGGCAGACAACTGGTACCTGCGTCAGCATCCCAAGGCCCTGGGCCTTCAGTTCCTGGACGACATCCGCCGCCCCGACCGGGACAACGCCATCGACGTGTATCTGTCTGACGAGTACGAGGACGTCCTGCGGGATGGCGTCTGGCAGAACACTTTTAAGGTCAAGCCCGAGCCCCTGACCGCAGAGGAGAAGAAAGCATGGATCGCTACCCAGTCCGGTGTCACTGTGGGCAGCGATGCGTTCTTCCCCTTTGGCGACAACGTGGAGCGGGCCAGAAAGTCCGGCGTGTCCTACATCGTGGAGCCCGGCGGCTCCATCCGTGACGACAACGTCATCGAGACCGCCAACCGCTACAACATGGTCATGGCCTTTACCGGCATGCGCCTGTTCCACCACTAAGAAGGAGGCACCCTATCAATGAAAATTCTTGTCGTGGGCGGCGGCGGCCGTGAACACGCCATCATCAAAAGCCTGAAAAAGAGCCCCCGGGTCACTGAGATCTTTGCAGCTCCCGGCAACGGTGGTATCGCCGCTGATGCTGTGTGCACCGGCATCGGGGCCAAGGACCTGGAGGCCATCACCAACTTTGCCAAGGAAAACGCCATCGACTTCGCCGTGGTGGCTCCCGACGATCCCCTGGTTTTGGGGGCTGTGGACATGCTGGATGCCGCAGGCATTCCCTGCTTCGGCCCCAACAAGGCAGCCGCCATCCTGGAGGGCAGCAAGGTCTTCTCCAAGGACCTGATGAAGAAGTACAACATCCCCACTGCCGAGTACCGTGTCTTTGACGACATGGCCGAGGCCCTGAAGTATCTGGAAACCGCCCCCATCCCCACCGTGGTCAAGGCCGACGGCCTGGCCCTGGGCAAGGGCGTTACTGTGGCCATGACCCGGGAGGAAGCTGTGGAAGCTGTGAAGTCCTGCATGGAGGATAAGATCTTCGGCGACAGCGGCAGCCACATCGTCATCGAGGAGTTTCTCACCGGTCCTGAGGTCTCCGTCCTGTCCTTCACCGACGGCAATGTGGTCATCCCCATGGTCTCCTCCATGGACCACAAGCGGGTGGGCGACGGTGACACCGGCCCCAACACCGGCGGCATGGGCACCATCGCACCCAACCCCTATTACACCGAAGAAGTGGCCAAGCAGTGCATGGAGACCATCTTCCTGCCCACCATGCGGGCCATGAACGCCGAGGGCCGCACCTTCAAGGGCTGCCTGTATTTTGGCCTGATGCTCACCGAGAAGGGCCCCAAGGTCATCGAGTACAACTGCCGCTTCGGCGATCCTGAGACCCAGGTGGTCCTGCCCCTGCTGGAGAGCGATCTGCTCACCGTCATGGAGGCCACCGCCCAGGGGAAGCTGGCCGAGACCCAGGTGAAGTTCAGCAACAAGAGCGCCTGCTGTGTGGTGCTGGCCTCCAACGGTTATCCAAAGAAGTACGAAAGCGGCTATCCCATCACCATCCCCGCCGATCTGGACGCGGAGGTCTTTGTGGCCGGCGCCAAGCTGGACGGTGGTGTGCTGAAAACCTCCGGCGGCCGTGTCCTGGGCGTGACCGCCCTGGGCGATACCCTGGAGGAGGCCATCGAGAAGGCCTACGCACAGGCCGCCAACGTGAAGTTTGAAAACGCTTACTGCCGCAGAGACATCGGCGCACGGGCTCTGCAGGCCAAGGAAGCGCTGAAGTAATGGAAGATAAAGAGGGAGATTGCAATGGTATATCGGGTATATGTAGAAAAGCGCCCCGGGCTCACTGCGGAAGCGGACGCCCTGCTGGGCGATATCCGCACCCTTCTCCGGATCGAGTCTCTGGAAAGCCTGCGGCTGTTCAACCGTTATGACGTAGAAAATATCACACCTGAGCTGTTTGACTACAGCGTGAAGACCATCCTGTCCGAGCCCCAGCTGGATCTGGTCACCGACGCTCTGCCTGAGGGCGGCATTGTCTTCGCTGTGGAGTACCTGCCCGGTCAGTTTGACCAGCGGGCCGACTCCGCTGCCCAGTGCATCCAGATCCTGTCCCAGGGGGACCGTCCTCTGGTTCGCTCTGCCCGGGTCTATCAGCTCATGGGCAACCTGACTGCCGAGGATGTGGCAGCCATCAAGAAGTATCTCATCAACCCCGTGGAGTCCCGGGAGGCATCCCTGGAGCCCTTTGAAACCCTGGTGATGAGCTACGAGATCCCCGAGTCCGTGGCCACCCTGGAGGGTTTCCGGGACATGGACGAGGAGGCCTTGAAAAAGATGGTGGCCGACTTTGGTCTGGCCATGGATCTGGATGACCTGCGCTTCTGCCGGGACTACTTCCGCACCGAGGAGCGCGACCCCACCATGACCGAGCTGAAGGTCATCGACACCTATTGGTCCGACCACTGCCGCCACACCACCTTCCTGACCACCATCGACGGTGTGGAGTTCCAGAGCCCCATCCTCCAGCAGACCTATGAGGACTATCTGAGCATCCGCAAGCGGCTGAACCGCACCAAGCCCATTAACCTCATGGACATTGGCACCATCGTGGCCAAGTACCTGAAGAAGCAGGGCAAGATGCCCAAGCTGGATGAGTCCGAGGAGATCAACGCCTGCACCGTGAAGATCAAGGTGGACACCGCCGACGGCAAGGAGGACTGGCTGCTCCTCTTCAAGAACGAGACCCATAACCACCCCACCGAGATCGAGCCCTTCGGCGGCGCGGCCACCTGCGTGGGCGGCGCCATCCGTGACCCCCTGTCCGGCCGTTCCTATGTCTATTCCGCCATGCGCGTCACCGGCGCAGCCGACCCCCTGACTCCCATCGACGAGACCATGGAGGGCAAGCTGCCCCAGCGAACCATCGTGACCAAGGCGGCCGCCGGTTACAGCTCCTATGGCAACCAGATCGGTCTGGCTACCGGCCAGGTGGACGAGCTCTATCACCCCGGTTACGCCGCCAAGCGTATGGAGATCGGCGCAGTTATCGCAGCCGCTCCCGCGGAAAATGTCCGTCGTGAGCGTCCCGCTCCCGGCGACGTGGTCATCCTCCTGGGCGGCCGCACCGGTCGTGACGGCTGCGGCGGCGCCACCGGCTCCTCCAAGTCCCACACCATGGAGTCCCTGGAGTCCTGCGGGGCCGAGGTCCAGAAGGGCAACGCCCCCGAGGAGCGCAAGCTCCAGCGCCTCTTCCGCAACCCCGAGGCTTCCCGACTCATCAAGCGCTGCAATGACTTCGGCGCAGGCGGCGTTTCCGTGGCCATCGGCGAGCTGGCTGAGGGTCTGGAGATCGACCTGAACACCGTGCCCAAGAAGTACGAGGGCCTGGACGGCACCGAGCTGGCCATCAGTGAGTCCCAGGAGAGAATGGCTGTGGTGGTGGAAGCCAAGGATGCCGATCGCTTCATGGAGCTGGCCGCCGCCGAGAACCTGGAGTCCACTGTGGTGGCCAAGGTCACCGACAAGGGCCGACTGACCATGCACTGGAACGGCAAGAGCATCGTGGATATCTCCCGTGCCTTCCTGGACACCAACGGCGTGGAAAAGCACATCAACGCCATTACCGCCCAGCCTGAGTCCATCCTGAAGGATCAGGTCAGTGACTTCCGCCAGGGTTACCTGGATCTGGCTCAGGATCTGAACGTCTGCTCCAAGCGCGGCCTGTCCGAGCGTTTCGACTCCACCATTGGCAGCGGCACCGTCCTGATGCCCTTCGGCGGCAAGCATCAGCTGACCCCCACCCAGGCCATGGTCAACAAGATCTCCATCGAGAAGAAGGATACCGACACCTGCTCCCTGATGTCCTGGGGCTACAACCCCTACATCACCGAGAAGAGCCCCTACCACGGGGCCTACCTGGCGGTCATCGAGTCCGTGGCCAAGCTGGTGGCCACCGGCGCCAACCTGAAGGAGACCTATCTGAGCTTCCAGGAGTACTTCCAGAAGCTGGGTAAGGACGCCGAGCGCTGGGGCCAGCCTCTGGCCGCCCTGTTGGGCGCCTTCCGTGCCCAGAAGGAGCTGGAGATTGCAGCCATCGGCGGCAAGGACTCCATGAGCGGCAGCTTCGAGCAGCTGGACGTTCCGCCCACCCTGGTTTCCTTCGCCGTGACCACCGACAAGATCGGCAACATTGTCTCCCCCGAATTCAAGGAAGCCGGTCACCATGTGGTGTGGCTGTGCCCCGAGTACGGTCCCGACGGCCTGCCTGCGGCAAACTCCCTGAAGGAGACCTTCAAGACCGTCAACAAGCTCATGAAGAAGGGCAAGGTCAAGGCCGCTTATACCCCCGGCTTCGGTGGCGTGGCAGAAGCTGTGCTGAAGATGTCACTGGGCAACGGCATTGGCCTGCAGTTTGACGAAGGCTGCACTATGGACGAGCTGTTTGGCTATGCTTACGGTTCCTTTGTGCTGGAGCTGACCGACAAGGAGAATGTGGGTCTGCCTCTGGGCGTCACCACCGACGACGGCAGCCTGACCTGGAGAGAGCAGACCGTCACCCGGGAGGAGATCATGGGGGCCTACGAGGGCAAGCTGGAGCCCATTTACGCCTGCAATATCACCCAGGGCGAGGGCGAGATCCCTGCCTTCACCACCCAGTGCGACAGCTGGAAGAAGCCTCTCATCAAGTCCGCCAAGCCCCGCGTGCTGATCCCCGTCTTCCCCGGAACCAACTGCGAGTATGACGCAGCCAAGGCCATGCGAAACGCCGGGGCCGAGCCTGAGATCGTGGTCATCAAGAACCAGACCGCGGGCGACATCGCAGCCTCTATGGACTATGTGGCCAAGAAGCTGGGCGAGGCCCAGATCGTCTTCATCCCCGGCGGCTTCTCCGGCGGCGACGAGCCCGACGGCTCCGCCAAGTTCATCACCTCCTTCTTCCGGGCCGGCAAGATTAAAGATCAGGTCCACGAGCTGCTGAAGAACCGCGACGGCCTGATGCTGGGTATCTGCAACGGCTTCCAGGCCCTCATCAAACTGGGTCTGGTGCCCTACGGCGAGATTATCGACACCGATGAAAACTGCCCCACCCTGACCTACAACACTATCGGCCGTCACCAGTCCCGCCTGGTCCAGACCCGGGTGGCCTCCAACCTGTCCCCCTGGCTTATGAACACCAAGCCCGGCGAGGTCTATACCGTACCCATCTCCCACGGCGAGGGTCGTTTCCTGGCTTCCAACGAGCTGATCCAGAAGTTGGCTGCCAACGGTCAGATCGCCACCCAGTACGTGGATCTGGCCGGCAACCCCACCGCCGATATCCGATTCAATCCCAACAACTCCGCCTGCGCCGTGGAGGGTATCACCTCTCCCGACGGCCGTGTCTTCGGTAAGATGGGCCACACCGAGCGTACTGGCGCGGGCCTGTATCTCAACGTTCCCGGCGAATATGATATGAAGATCTTCCGTTCCGCAGTTGAATATTTTAAGTAAGAAAGGAGCGCAGCCCTGTCATGGCTTTTTACTATTCTGAACCCTCCCATACCTTTAGTGAGTATCTGCTGGTTCCCGGCTTCACTTCTGAAGAGTGCATCCCTGACAACGTCTCCCTGAAGACCCCTCTGGTCAAGTACCGCAAAGGGGAGGAAGAGTGCCCCATCAGCCTGAACATTCCTATGGTCTCCGCCATCATGCAGGCTGTTTCCAACGACACCCTGGCTGTTGCCCTGGCAAAGGAGGGCGGTCTGTCCTTCATCTATGGCTCCCAGTCCATCGAGGATGAGGCCGCCATGGTCCGCCGGGTCAAGAGCAGCAAGGCCGGTTTCGTGGTCAGCGCTTCCAATCTGACCCCCGACGCCACCCTGGGCGACGTGCTGGAACTGAAGCAGAAGAACGGCTTCTCCACCGTGGCCATCACCGAGGACGCTACCCCCAACGGCAAGCTCCTGGGTCTGGTTACCAGCCGCGACTACCGTGTCACCCGTATGACCGCTGACATCCCTGTCCGTGAGTTCATGACCCCCCGCGAAAAGCTCATTACCGCTCCTGCTACCACCACCCTGAAGGAAGCCAACGACATTATCTGGGCCCACAAGCTCAACGCCCTGCCCATCGTGGACGACAACGATCACCTGATGTACTTCGTCTTCCGCAAGGACTATGCCGAGCACAAGGAGCATCCTCTGGCTCTCCAGGACGCAGATAAGCGGTATCTGGTGGGCGCAGGCATCAACTCCAAGGACTACGAGCAGCGGGTTCCCGCTCTGGTGGAAGCTGGCGCCGACGTGCTGTGCATCGACTCCTCCGAGGGCTACTCTATCTGGCAGAAGAAGACCATCGACTTCATCCGGGAGCGCTATGGCGACACCGTGAAGATCGGCGCCGGCAACGTGGTGGACCGGGAGGGATTCCGTTACCTGGCAGAGTGCGGCGCTGACTTCGTGAAAGTCGGTATCGGCGGCGGCTCTATCTGCATCACCCGTGAGACCAAGGGCATCGGCCGCGGCCAGGCTTCCGCTCTGATCGAAGTGGCGGCAGCCCGTGACGAGTACTTTGAGGAGACCGGCGTGTATGTGCCCATCTGCTCCGACGGCGGCATCGTCTTTGACTTCCACATGACCCTGGCTCTGGCTATGGGCGCGGACTTCCTGATGCTGGGCCGCTACTTTGCCCGCTTTGACGAGAGCCCCACCAACAAGGTGATGGTCAACGGCGCCTATATGAAGGAGTACTGGGGCGAAGGCTCCAACCGTGCCCGGAACTGGC
>JAEDLP010000093.1 GCA_016295225.1 Oscillospiraceae bacterium
TCGTGATCTGGACCACCACCATCTGGACCCTGCCCGGCAACCTGGCCATCGCCCTCCACCCCGATGAGGAGTATGTGCTGGTGAAGGCCCCCAACGGCGAGGTCTATGTGATGGCCCGCGCCCTCACCGAGAAGGTGATGAAGACCGGTGGCTTTGAGGAATACGAGATCCTGGAGTCCCATCCCGGCGCCTTCTTCGAGAACATGCTGGCCGACCACCCCTTCCTGCCCAAGACCTCCCGCCTGCTGCTGGCGGACTACGTCACCATGGACTCCGGTACCGGCTGCGTCCACACCGCCCCCGGCTTCGGCGCGGACGACTATCAGACCTGCAAGCGCTACGGCATGGACATGGTGGTTCCCGTGGACGACCAGGGCCGCCACACCGACTACGCCGGTAAGTATGCCGGCCTGAAGACCGAGGCCTCCAACCCCATCATCCTGGAGGACATGAAGGCCTCCGGCATGCTCTTCGCCTCCGAAGAGATCACCCACTCCTATCCCCACTGCTGGCGCTGCAAGAAGCCCATCATCTTCCGTGCCACCCCCCAGTGGTTCTGCTCCGTGGAGGCCTTTAAGGACGACGCCTGCGACGCCTGCGAAGAGGTCCGCTGGATTCCCGCCTGGGGCCTGGACCGCATGAAGGCCATGATCCGCGAGCGCAACGACTGGTGCATCTCCCGTCAGCGCCGCTGGGGCCTGCCCATCCCCGTCTTCTACTGCAAGGACTGCGGCAAGCCCATCGTCACCGACGAGACCATCCAGCTGATCTCCGACCTGTTCGCCGCCGAAGGCTCCAACGCCTGGTTCTCCAAGGAGGCCGCCGACATTCTGCCCGCCGGCTTCACCTGCCCCCACTGCGGCAAGAGCGCAGGCTTCGACAAGGAGGAGGATACCCTGGACGGCTGGTTCGACTCTGGCTCCTCCCACCTGGCTGCCATGAAGCGCGACCAGGGCTTCTGGCCTGCTGACGTCTACATGGAGGGTCTGGACCAGTATCGTGGTTGGTTCCAGGCAGCCCTGCTCACCGCCGTGGGCTCCACCGGCGTGGCCAAGGCCCCCTTCAAGCAGTGCCTGACCCACGGCTGGACCGTGGACGGCGAGGGCAAGGCCATGCACAAGTCCCTGGGCAACGGCATGGACCCCTATGAGATCATGAACAAGTACGGCGCAGACCTGCTCCGCCTGTGGGCCGCCTCCGCCGACTACCACGCCGACGTCCGCTGCTCCGACAAGATCTTCAAGCAGCTCTCTCAGAACTACCTGAAGTTCCGCAACACCGCCCGTTACTGCCTGGGCAACCTGGACGGCTTCGACGCCAACCACCTGGTGGCCCCCGCCGAGATGCAGGAGCTGGATCGCTGGGCCATCACCCGGCTGAACGCCCTCATCACCCGCTGCTTCCAGGCTTACGACGACTATGAGTTCAGCGTCATCACCCACGCCGTCAACGACTTCTGCGTGGTGGAGATGTCCAACTTCTACCTGGATATCATCAAGGATCGTCTGTACTGCGAGGGCAAGGACTCTCAGGAACGCCGCTCCGCTCAGACCGCCCTGTACCTGATCCTGGACACCATGGCCAAGCTCATGGCTCCCATCCTGTGCTTCACCTGCGACGAGATCTGGCTGGCCATGCCCCAGCCCGAGGGCGTGGACAAGCGCAACGTCCTGTTCAACGACATGAACCAGCCTTTTGCAGACTACGCTCTGGACGAGGCTGCCATGGCCAAGTGGAACAAGATCATCGAGGTCCGCGACGTGGTCAACGGCGCTCTGGAAGCTGCCCGCAACGGCAAGCACATCGGCAAGAGCCTGGAGGCCAAGGTGGCCCTCACCGTCCCCGCCGAGGACGCCTTCCTGGCCGACATGGACAGCGACGCCCTGGCTGACCTGCTCATCATCTCCCAGGTCTCCGTCACCGTGGGCGACGCCATCACCGCCGTGGTGGAGCCTGCCGCCGGCGACAAGTGCCAGCGCTGCTGGAAGGTGCTGCCCACCGTCAATGCCGAGGGCCTGTGCCCCCGCTGCGCCAAGGTCATCCAGACCCTGGTGTGATCCCAATAGACCCATCCCCGCGGCCGGCCGTATGGCCGGCCGCGGGTTTCTGTGATGAAAGAGAGGAGGGGTTCGGTTGAGCTCCGCGGTATCTTCCAGGGTCCGCAGCGTCGGCCTGGACACGGTCAAGACCGTGGCGATCTTCGGTACGGTGATGATCCACGCCACCGCTGTGGGTGGTTTTAACTGGGCCCTGGGATCCCCGGCCTGGACGGCCAACCTGCTCTGGAGCACCCTGCTCCGGTGCGCGGTCCCCCTGTTTCTCATGTGCTCCGGGGCCCTGTTTATCGCCCCCCAGCGGGAGCTGCCCATTGGGACCCTGTGGAAAAAGTATATCCTCCGCATCCTGGTGGCCCTGGCCTTCTGGGCGGCGGCCTATCTGCTCTGGGGGCTGTACCTGGCGGGGAACCTGACCTGGGCCGGCCTGGCCCAGGCAGCCCGGGACTTTTTCAAGTTCCGCCACCGGGACCACCTGTACTACCTGGTCATCATGGTGGTGGTCTACGCCGCCCTCCCCCTCACCCGGCTCTTCACGGCCCAGGCGGGGCGGACCCTGATGACCTACGGCCTGGGGCTGTGGCTGGTGTGCGGGAGCCTCCTGCCCACCCTCTTCGCCTTCTGGCCCTTTGCCCGGATGGAGGGCTTTGTCCGGCAGTACGCCATGCAGTTTACCTGGATGGCCATCGGCTTCGGGGTCCTGGGCTGGCTTATCCACACCCGGGGCAGCTCGTTACGGCCCAGGACCTACGCCCTGCTGTACCTGGGGGGCTTCGCCCTCACCTTTTTCGGCACCTGGCTCCTGTCCCTGCGATGGGGGGAGCTGTCGGGGGTCCTCCTCCAGGGGAACGCCCCCGGGGTGGTGATGGAGGCGGCGGGGCTCTTTGGCCTGTGCGCCCACCGGAACCCCGCCGGAAAGGTCCGGACCCTGACGGAGACCCTCTCCCGGTCCTCCTTCTGCATCTATCTGGTCCACCTGTTCTTCCTGGACCGGCTGGTGCTGGCGGGGTATTACACCGGGACCCTGTTCCCCCTGTGGGCCGCCCCGGTGGAGACCCTCTTCCTGGTCCTCTGCGGCTTTGTGACCTGGCTGATTTTGAAACGGATCCCCTGGGTCAACCGCTATCTCATCTGAATCTATAAGGAGGCGACTTCCTTGCCCATTCCCTTCTTTCTCCTGGCCGCCCTCATCGTCGCGGCGGACCAGGGGGTGAAATACCTGGTTCGGGCCAACATCGCCCTGGGCCAGCATGTGTCCTTCCTCCCGGGGGTCATGGACCTGACCTTTGTGAAGAACACCGGCGCGGCCTTCTCCATGCTGGAGGAACACACCTGGCTGCTGACCCTCCTCTCCGGGATGGTGGCGGTGATCCTGGCCGTTCTCCTGGCCAGACGGATTCTCCCCCACTGGTCCGGTCAGCTGGCCCTGGGCCTGCTGCTGGGCGGCGCTGTGGGCAACTTCATCGACCGGCTGCTGCTGGGCTATGTCACCGATATGTTCGCCGCCGCCTTTGTGAATTTCCCCGTCTTCAACGTGGCGGATATCGCCGTGGTGGTGGGCGGCGTCCTGCTGTGCGTCCATGTGATCCTCTTTATGAAGGACGAGGACAAAAAGGAGGGTGGAACATGCTCGTGACCCTCACGGTGGAGACCGGCGGCCAGCGGGCCGACCAGTTTCTCTCCCAGTCTCTGAACAATCTGACCCGATCCGCTGCCCAGAAGCTCCTGGAGGGGGGCCATGTCCTCCGGGCGGGGAAAGCCCTGAAGAAAAACGACCGGCTGAACCCCGGCGACGAGATCTCCGTCCTGATCCCCGACCCTGCCGAGGTGGAGATCCTTCCCCAGGACATTCCCCTGGACGTGATCTATGAGGACGAGGACGTGATCGTGGTCAACAAGCCTGTGGGCATGGTGGTCCACCCGGCCCCCGGCCACCCCGACGGCACCCTGGTCAATGCCCTGCTGCACCACTGCGGGGACAGTCTCTCCGGCATCAACGGGGAACTGCGGCCGGGCATCGTCCACCGCATCGACCGGGACACCAGCGGCCTTATCATCGCCGCCAAGAACGACACGGCCCACCTGGCCCTGGCGGAGCAGCTCCAGGACCACTCCCTCTACCGGGAGTACGAGGCGGTCATCGTGGGCGGCCTCAAGGACGACCAGGGGACCGTTGACCTGCCCATCGCCCGGCACCCCACCGACCGGAAAAAGATGGCCATCAACCACTACAACGGCCGTCACGCCGTCACCCACTGGACGGTCCTCCGCCGGTATCCGGGGTACACCCACGTCCAGTGCCGGCTGGAGACCGGACGAACCCACCAGATCCGCGTCCATCTGGCCGCCCAGGGTCACCCGGTGCTGGGGGACCCGGTGTACAACGGGGTGCGGAAGGGTTTCCCTGAGCTGGCCGGCCAGTGCCTCCACGCCCGGCGGCTTTCCTTCGTCCATCCCCGGACGGGAGAGCGGATGACCCTGGAGGCCCCGTTGCCCGACTACTTCACCGCCACCCTGGCCCGGTGCCAGCGGCTGGAGGGACAATAAAAAAGGCTCCCCTGGGAGGGGAGCTGGCAGCCAAAGGCTGACTGAGAGGTGCTATCTCAATACCGCCGCATCAGGCCGACCACCTTGCCGATGATCTGGGCGTAGGTGCCGTCGATGGGCTCGTAGTCGGGGTTTTCCGGCAGGAGCCAGACCTCTCCGTTTTTCAGGGACAGGGTCTTTACCGTGGCCTCGTCCTCAAAGAGGGCCACCACGATCTCGCCGCTCCGGGCCTCCGGCTGCTTGTGGACGATGACCAGGTCGTCGGGCAGGATGCCTGCGTTCAGCATGGACTCCCCCCGGACCTTCAGGGCGAAGTACTCCTCCGGGTGGGGGCCGGTCTGGAAGGAGATGTACTCCTCGATGCACTCCTCAGCCAGAATGGGCGCGCCGGCGGCCACGCTGCCCACCACGGGAACCTGATCCCGGGGGGGCCGGGCCTCCTCGGTCAAGGTAATGGAGCGGGTCTTGCCGCCGTCCCACTGGAGGACCCCGGCGGCCCGGAGATTGTCCAGGTGGAACTTTACCGTGGAGGGAGATTTCAGCCCCAGGCTGTCGCCGATTTCCCGCACAGTGGGGGGATAACCGTACTCCTGGGAGAAGTCCCGGATGAAGTCGTAGATCTTCTGCTGTTTGGGGGTGAGGTTTCCCATGGCGTCGCCCTCCCATATCTTGTGGTTGGCTGTATTGTATCACACATAGCGTAGAAAGTCAAACGTATGTTCGAAAAAGTCCCCCGGCGGAGACCCCGCCGAGGGACTTTGTTTATTTTCTGAAGGTTTTCAGTACTGGGATGTCCACAGGGAGATCAGCAGCACCGGCACGAACCACAGCAGCAGGAAGAGGGACAGGTTCCAGGCGCACATGGAGCTGAGCGCCCCCGCGCTGGACAGGGTGGCGGTGAGGAACACACCGATGCAGGCGCTGACGTTCACGAACCAGCTGGCCAGCTTGCCCGACCAGCGGATGCGCTTGGCGCCGATGACGGCCTCGGCAAAGGGCGGCAGGCCCTCCTTGCATAGGATGGCCACCATGGCGTCGCTGTGGACCTGGTTGGGGCCCGACAGGGTCACCCGCCGCTGGAGGTCCGGGAAGGCGATCTGGTCCACCGGGAGCCGTCCCCGCAGGCGGAGCCGCTGGGGGGTCAGGTTGAAGTCCCGGGTCACCAGGATCGGGTGGAGCTTGTGGGCGAACAGGGCCCGCAGGGAGGGTATGATGGCCGGGTGCAGGTTGTACCGCAGCACGAACATGGCGGCGATCTCGGAACCGATGGCGCAGAAGACACCGTCCTTGGCCCGGACGCCCTGGGGGAGAGCCACGCCCTGGCGGCTCATAAAGTCGCTGTTGCCCACCAGGATCTGCTGGCCCTGGATCTGGGCCACCAGGCCGTTCTCCTGCATGATGAGCTTTTCCACCCCCATGTAGGCCCCGTGCTCATTGCGCAGCGCCCGGTCGAAGACGTAGCTCAGGCCCGAGCCGGAGGCCCGCACCGCCGAGGCGGCGAAGGAGACGGCCCGGTCCATGGACCAGTTCCCGAAGGGCCGGGCAGTCATCATGGTCACGGTGCCGGGGGGATACACGTCATAGTCGCTGAGCATGGCGGCCTTGCAGCCCTTGCTGGCCACCGCGCCGGGCCAGCCGGCCAGGGCTACCCCCAGCTTGGTGAGCTTCTTGCCCAAAATCCGCAGGGGCAGGCTGAACACCATGGAGGCCCCCAGGGTGGAGGCGGCGGTGAAGAGGGCCGACAGGGACCAGAAAGCCAGCCTGGGCTGGTGATGGGCCACGGTGGTGATCATGGACAGAACGATGCAGGCCACCAGCAGTACCGGGGTCAGCCGCTGGAAGCGGAACTCTCCGTCGCTGAGGGTGCGAACCTGGCTGCCGAAGCCCTTGGGGGGGCCGATCCACTTGCGGAAGGCGGATTGGTTGGTCAGCACATTGGGGTCATGGGTGACGACGTAGGGCTGGGCCACCGAGGCGGCGGTGCGGCAGGCCTGATACCGGGCTGACTGGGTGAAGTACTGGCCCATCAGGTGGAAGGTCAGCACCAGACCGCAGGGGGCGAAGAAGGGGATGGTCTCAGACCGCAGATGGAAGGCCAGCAGGGAGACCCCGTCCGCCAGGGTGAAGACCCCGGCAAGGAGGGCTAAGGTGTCTCCGTTGGGGGCCTTGTTGGTGAGCTGGACCAGGCCGTTTTTCAGCACGCTGCCGCACAGGATGGCCACCACCACGAAGAGGGCC
>JAEDLP010000094.1 GCA_016295225.1 Oscillospiraceae bacterium
TTGATGATGAGCTTGAATTGCAGGCCCAGGGTCTCCGCCGCCTTGCGGCAGAGGGTCATGCGGCCCAGGAAGATTTCAAAATAGTCCATGACAGAGCCGTAGCGGGTGTCGATGTGGAGCTTCAGCTTGATGAGGGTCTTGCTCTCGTTGATCTTCAGCTCGGCCTTGGTGACCGAGTAGTTCACCCGGTCGTGGATGTCAAAGTTGGCGGTGTCCCGGTTGCGCACCCGGCTGCGGCGCACGTCGGACTTATCCGCCAGGATGAGGGCGGCGGCCAGGGTGCTCACCGGCTTGCCGGTGCCCTCGTCGTGGTTGCCGATGGCGGTGACGATCTCAGCGATGTCCGCCGCGTCCATGCCCATCCGGTCCAGGATGCGGAAGGCCATCACCGCGCCGCTCTGAGAGTGGTCGATGCGGTTGACCAGGTTACCGATGTCGTGGAGATACCCGGCGATCTGGACCAGCTCCACCTCCCGGGGGGAGTAGCCCAGGGTCTCCAGAATGTACTTGCTGTTGGCGGCCACCAGACCCACGTGGGCAAAGCTGTGCTCGGTGAAGCCCAGGGCGATGAGGGACTCGTCGGCCTTCTGGATATAGGTGCGGATCTGAGGGTCCCGCTTAATATCATGAAATGTGATCAAGTTCGTTCTCCTTTCTGAAGGTTAAGGTTATGGTTGTGCCGACCCCGGGCTCGCTGTCCAGGCTCAGCTTCGCGTTGTGATATTGGGCCCCGTGCTTGACGATGGAGAGGCCCAGTCCGGTGCCGCCGATGCGGCGGGAGTGGCTCTTGTCCACCCGGTAGAACCGCTCGAAAACCCGTTCCTGCTGGCCCTTGGAGATGCCGATGCCGGTGTCCTCCACCGAGACCACGGCGGTCTCCCGGTCCCCGCTGACCCGGACGGTGACACGGCCCCCGTCCTTGTTGTATTTGATGGCGTTTTCGCAGAGGTTATAGAGCATCTCGTTGAGAATGCGCCACACGCCCCGGATGATCTCATGGTCCCCCTCCAGGGACAGGGTCACGTTTTGCCGGGCGGCGGCAGGCCGCAGGCTCTCCAGGATATCCCCGGACAGAGCGTAGAGATCCACCACCTCCGACGAAACCTCGGGGGCTCCCTCATCCAGCCGGGAGAGCTTCATAATATCGTCCACCAGGGCGATGAGCTGGCCGCACTCCTTGTAAATGTCCCCGGCGAACTCCTTCATGGTTTCCGGCTCCACCAGGCCCTCCTTCATCAGCTCGGCAAAGCCGGAGATGGCGGTCAGGGGGGTCTTCAGCTCGTGGGACACGTTGGCGGAGAACTCCCGCCGCAGGTTCTCCCGCTCCTCCCGCTCGGTGACGTCCACAATGAGGATCATGGCCCCGGTCACATGGCCGTTAACCGTGACGGGGTTGGCCAGAATCTCCACGCTCCGGAAGTCCGCCTGAAAGAGCGCCTCCCCGTGGCGGCCGGCCAGGGCCTTGGCGGCGGCGTCCCAGAGTTCCCCCCGGCAGCGGTTCTGCCGCAGGGACTCAGGCAGGTTCTCCTCCCCCAGGAAGGCCGCCGCGCTCTGGTTCCCCGAGAGAATGTTGTATTTTCCGTCCAGCAGCAGGACCCCTTCGCTCATGTTATCAACCAGGGCGGCGAACTCCCGCTGGCGGCGGCGAAGCTCCTCTATCTGCCGGCTGATGGTGTGGTTCTGCTCCCGCAGGCGGCTCACCAGGGGCCACAGCTCCTCATAGACCTGATCCCGCCGGGGATCCTCCAGATCCAGGCCGTTGATGGGCTTGATGATCTGCCGGGCCAGCCGGGAGGCCAGCAGGCCGGACAGGATCATGGTCAGCAGCCCCACCCACAGAATGGGCTGGAGCAGCTGGATGATGCGGGCTCCCAGGGAGACATGGGTGCAGGACACCCGCAGCACCGTGCCGTCGTCAAGCCGGAGGGCGTAGTACATGGTCTTTTCCAGGAGGGTGTTGGAGATGTGCTGGCTGATCCCCTCCCCTTTTTCCAGGGCCAGGACGACCTCCTCCCGGTCCAGGTGGTTCTCCATGGCGGCCTCGTCGGCCACGCTGTCATAGAGGACGGAGCCGTCGGCTGCGATCCAGGTCAGCCGCTGGCCGGCCTCCAGGCCGGTGAAATAGTCGATCCCCATCCGGTCGATGCCCTGGGCCACGTAGGCGGCCTCCTCCTTCATCTGCCCAAAGATCTCCTTCTCGTTCCGCTCGGTCATCACCGCCACGAACAGGCCGGTGCACAGAACAATGACCGCCAGGCACATGGCCAGGCAGCTGCGAAAGATTTTTCCTGTCATAAGCCGCCTCCGCTGATTTTGTAGCCCACGCCCCGGACGGTCTCAATATAACTCCCCGCCCGGCCCAGCTTGGTCCGCAGGGTCCGCACGTGGACGTCCAGGGTTCGGTTCTCCCGGCTGAACTCCTGGCCCCAGACCCCATCCATGATGGCGTCCCGGGTCATGGCCATGCCCTGGTGCTCCAGGAGCAGGCAGAGCAGCTCGAATTCCTTGTTGGTCAGGAGGACCTCCTGTCCGGCCACCCGGACGATATGCCGCCGGGGGCTCACAAACAGGTCCCCCAGCTGATAGTCCTCGCTCTCCTGCTTCTCTCCCGTCCGGCGGAGAACCGCCCGCACCCGGGCCACCAGCTCCATCATGCCGAAGGGCTTGGAGATGAAGTCGTCGGCTCCGCTGTCCAGGCCCACCACCCGGTCGTACTCGGTGTTCTTGGCGGTGAGCATGATGACCGGGAGCTTCCTGGTGGCGGCGGAGGAGCGGAGCTTCTGCAGCACGGACAATCCATCCTCCTCGGGGAGCATGATGTCCAGCAGAACCAGGGCGGGCCGCTGGCCCTCCATGGCCTTCCAAAAATCCGAAGGACGCTCGAAGCCCTTGGCCTCGTACCCCTGGCTGCCCAGGGCGTAGATCACCAGCTTGCGGATGCTGTCGTCGTCCTCCAGCAAATAGATTCGTTCCATTCGGATCACCTCTCCTTTTCCGGGCTTTTACCTGATCTTTACATTCAGTGTAGTCCCCCCATGTAAAAAAGAAAACCGCCCTTATATTAAATCTTTGTTAAATCTCTGTCAACCCGAGAAAAGAGGCGCGGCCAAAAGCCGCGCCCCTTGGGGTTCGATGTTATGAAATCAAGGGGATACGGGCCCTTACTTCTTCTGCTGAAGGGCCCCCAGGGTGGTCTCCCCCCAGGAGTAGTTGGTCATGTACTCCCCCCGAAAGGCGTTCACCGCCCCTTGATCTCCCGCCAGAAAGCGGTAGTAGTCGCAGTCCACCCGGGTAGGGTCCACGGCGATCAGGTCCCGCTGCTTGATAACGATGGTGTCCTCCCCCAGCTCCCGGAAGGTGGTCCGCAGGTCGGTGATGAGGCTGCGGAGCTGGCTGCGGACGCTCTCCGTGTCCGGCCGGCCCTCCCACAGGACGGAGATAAGCTGCCCCATGGTGCTGCCCGCCCCCCGCCGGTCGATGAGGTAGGCGAAGAGCTCCTTGGTCCGGCGGCGGCGGAAGTGGACGGGCTTGCCGTCGTAAAACACCTCGAAGTTGCCAAAGGTCTGCACCCGCAGCCGGGGCCGGTCCCTCCGGGCGTTTCCTTCATCCTCCTCCATCCAGCGGGCCAGCTCCTCCCGGCTGGTGAAGGCGGCAATCTCCGCCCGGGGCTCCGCCCGGCGAATATGGTCGGCCAGGGCCTCCATGGCCCCGGGATCAGAATCAACAAGAATGACGCGCAAGGTCCTCCCCCTCTCCGTGCTTGCTGCCTGTATCATAGCATCTTGGGCAGGGGGATGGCAAGAGGGGTTCTCAGGTATCGGTCTCGCTGTAGTAGAGCGTCCGGGTCTGGCTGTCGTAAATGGCCAGGACGAAGTTATAGGAATACCGCGCAAAAAGCTCACTGTCATCCGTGGGGTCGGTGCTCTGGCTGTGGTAATCCCGGAAGTAGTAATATCCCTCGAACGCCTCCACACCATCCGGGAAAAGGGCAAATTTGTGGACAGCGGCCTCCAGATTCTCGGTGAGTGGCATCTCTTTCCAGTCATCGTTTTCCTCCAGTTGTTTGGAGATGTCCTTTTCGAACTTCACCACCATCCAGCGGTCCCCATCCCCATGGAACCCGCCGTGGGTGTCCTTATCTTCCAGGACCGTACCCGCCCGAAGGTTGATCTGAAGATCCCGCCCTACACGGTCTCTGCTCCCTCTGTAGTTTCCCAGGACCAGCAGCAGAGTGATCAGCAGCACGCAAAGGATTTTCTTCTTCATGGTCATCCCTCCTTTTCCTTGATTTTACCGGGAAACCATGTCCTGCCTGTCACGAATTTCTTAAAATTTCATTAAATACACCAAAGGACCGGGAGGAAATCCTCTCGGTCCTAAAACGTCATTCAGTTCAGCCAGGCGGAATTGGTGTCGGTCATGAGGTTATCCACCCCGTAGAGATACAGAATCCGGTCCACGCGGTGGGTCTCCATGAACTGGGACAGGGACTCGCGATAGTACCGCAGGTCCACCAGATACACGGTCTGGTAGCCATCCGCCAGGAAGGTGGAGAAGCAGTGGGCGTAGGAATCCCGGATCACCAGCAGGGCGCCCCCCTCGGCCTGGGGATTGGAGCTGGCCGCCATGCTGTGGTTGCCGTCCAGGAAGACGGGGTATTTGTCCATGTTCTCCAGGTGGTCCGGGAAGAAGAGGCTGTCGGACTGGACCCGCTCCTGGCCGTCCCGCAGGGTGACCTGGACCTGGACGCCGCTGTCCCACAGCTCCACCGCGTCGGCGGGGGTGAACCAGTAGCCGCTGCCCGACCAGGTAGTGCCGTAGAAGCCGTCGCAGGCAGTGACCTGATAGGCGTCCCGAGAGTTGTAGGGCTTGCCGTGGGCGATCTGGAAGTCCTTGTACAGCAGGTAGTTGCCATAGGAGGTCAGGTGGTGGTCGGTGCGGTAGCACACCTGCCCGGTCTCGGCCCCCTCCTTCAGCGTATCCCGCACGTCGATGAGATTGGTATGCTGGAGCACCTCGCCGGCCTTCTCATAGAGCAGATCGTCGTGGTATTCCCCGTGGTTGGCGGGGAGGACGTCCTCCATAATATAGCCCGTGGAGGGCACCATGATGATATCCGCCGTGACCCCGGCCTTGGCCGCGAACTGGTCAAACCGGGTCAGGTTGTCGGTAAAGATCTGCTCGTTGTAGGGCTTGGGGGCGTTGATCAGATAGTCGTCGGCGCAGTAATAGATATCCTGGGCGGCGTTCCGGCCAGTGAGCAGGGTCCAGTAGGCGTTCACCCCCACAAAGAAGTCACGGCCGGGGATCTGGTCGGCGGTGAAGGTCTCCAGGTCCTCCTGGAACTCCCCCTCCATCACCGACTGGGCGGTGACCTCCGGGAAGCCGGCCAGGTTGCGCTTCTCGTTCTCGGAATAGGTCTTGTGGGGCAGCAGGAAGAGGAGCAGGGCCATCACCGCCAGGAAGACCGTAAAGACCAGGGCGGGCAGGGCCTCATAGAATTTTTTCATCATCGTCTCCCCCTCTCAGAACCGGAAATACAGGAAGGGATTGTAGCTGTCGCTGACCAGACTGGCCACGCACAGCAGCAGACCGGCCAGACACAGCAGGCCCTCTGCCAGGGGCATGACCTTGTGGTCCTTGACCTTCTCCCAGACCGTCTTGGCCAGAGGAGTAGCCGCCGCCACGCCCAGGATGCCCATGCCCAGCCAGGGCAGCACCAGGGCGGGGCCGCCCATGGTCCCGGCCTCCAGGGAGAACATGACCCCCAGGTAGCCCATGGCGGTGGACAGATCCGGGGAGGCGAAGAACACCCAGCCGATGACCACGATGACCATGGCGTAGAGGTGCTGGAAGGGGACGGGCAGCTTGCGGATGTACTTGCCCAAAAACAGCTTCTCCACCAGCAGGAGAACGCCGTAGTACAGGCCCCAGAAGAGGAAGTTCCACCCCGCCCCGTGCCAGAAGCCGGTAAGGCCCCAGACGATGAAGATGTTCACGCACTGGCGGACCTTGCCGCAGCGGTTGCCCCCCAGGGGGATGTACACATAGTCCCGGAACCAGGTGGACAGGGAGATGTGCCACCGCCGCCAGAACTCGGTGACGCTCTTGGAGATGTAGGGGTAGTTGAAGTTGATGCAGAAGTCAAAGCCCAGCATCTTGCCCAGGCCCCTGGCCATGTCGGAATAGCCGGAGAAGTCAAAGTAGAGCTGGAGACTGTAGGCCACGGCGCCGCACCAGGCGGCCAGAGCGCCGGCCTCCGTGGGGTTTGCGGAGACGGCATCCCACAGGACGCCGAACTGGTTGGCCAGCAGGACCTTCTTGGCCATGCCCACCATGAAGAGGCGGACGCCGGTGTTGAACCCCGCCAGGGTCTCCGTCCGGGAGATCAGCTGGTCGTTTACGTCCTTATAGCGGACAATGGGACCGGCGATGAGCTGGGGGAACAGGGAGATATAGCAGGCGAAGTTGATGAAGTTGCTGGCGGCCTCGCAGTCCTTCCAGTACACGTCGATCAGGTAGGACACCGCCTGGAGGGTGTAGAAGGAGATGCCGATGGGCAGGGCGAACTTGAGCACCGGGAAATTCTGCGGCAGATTGAGCAGCCCCAGCAGGGCATTCACATTTTTGCCGAAGAACCCGGCGTATTTCAGCACCAGCAGCATACCCAGCAGCGCCAGGACGGCCAAAGTGAGCACCCGCCGCTGCTTTGTCTGATACAGGGCCTTGATGGCCTTGCGCTCTGCCCGCTCTGCCGCCTTGACGGCCGCGCTGCGCTTTTCCTGCATCGCCCCCAGGGCCAGCCCCGCCAGATAGATGATGGCTGTGGC
>JAEDLP010000095.1 GCA_016295225.1 Oscillospiraceae bacterium
AGAGGAACCTGGTCCTTTCCGATCGGGAAAGCGGTCAGGTCTATGCCACTTATCCTGTGGAAAATGGCGATACCTTTGCGGTGGAATTTGTCCACTCGGTGAACAAGAGCCCGGTCCGCGATGTTTTTGAAATTCGGGATGGAGAGATCTGGAACACCCAGTGTATCTACTACGGCTTTGGGGCTGGCGTGGAGGAAGAGCTGGGGGAGGGCGAGACCCTATCCTATGGAGAGAACGGCGAGATGATCATCTCCGACATCGAGAAAAAAATGGACACCATGGTCATTGTGGTAGGCACCATTTCCGACCATACCCTGTATCTGGGAGAAGAGACCATCAGCCTGCGGGACCTCTGCGGCCGCAGCAGTAAGATTCTGTTTTCCTGTAAATAAGGGATGGCCATATAAAAAAGAGAAAAGGAGGTAGGTACTTGTGCCGCTGTTTGGAAAAAAATCAGTGAAAGATCCGGAAACTGAATTTGAATATACCGAAATCACGGCAGAGGAAGAGACCACCACAGAAGCTGATGTACAGGCTGTCATGGAAAAGTATGACAGAGAGTCTAACGTACGGATTTGGGATGGCGTTCCCAAGATTGTTGTGCGTTATATGCTCGTGGCATTTGCCGTCTACAGCATTCTTCTGAACTTTGGTCTGAATTGGGAGACCCGAATCGAACGTGCATCCTTCGTTGGCATTCTTGTGTTCCTGACCTTTATCGTGTTTCCTGCCCAGAAGGGTTCCCGCAAGAAGCTCAATTACATCCCCTGGTATGATGTGATTTTGGCTGTTTTGGGCGGCGGAAGCTATTTCTATTTCGTTTTCAATCTGGACAAGATCGTTGCGAATACCATCCGTCTGGAACCCATTGACCTGGTCATTGGTATTATTGGCGTGCTGGTCACTCTGGAGGCCTGCCGCCGTGCGGTGGGCATTCCCATCGTCATCGTTTCCTCGCTGTTTATCATCTATATGATCGCCTTTACGGGGAAACCGCTGACCATCAACATTTACAACTTGTTCTACACCACCGAAGGCGTCATTGGCACCCCCATCCGTGCCTGCTCCACCTTCATCGTTCTGTTTGTTATCTTCGGCGCGTTCCTGGAGCGAACGGGAATTTCACAGTTCTTTATCGAGCTGGCAAACGCCATCGCCGGCAGCTCCAGCGGCGGCCCTGCTAAGGTGGCCGTGATCTCCTCTGCTCTGTGCGGCATGGTCTCCGGTTCCTCCGTGGGCAACACCGTGACCACCGGTTCCGTCACCATCCCCATGATGAAGAAGAATGGCTATCGGTCGGAATTTGCCGGCGCAGTTGAGGCGGCTTCCTCCACCGGCGGCCAGATCATGCCCCCTATCATGGGTGCAGCTGCTTTCCTGATGGTGGAATATACCGGGTTTGACTACGGCTACATTGCAGTTCGTGCGATTTTGCCCGCAGCTCTGTACTTTGCCGGCATCTTCATTGCCGTCCACCTGGAGGCAAAGCGCATGGGCCTGAAAGGCCTGTCCCGGGCAGATTTGCCCAAGTTCCTGCCTCTGTTCCTGAGAAAGGGCTATCTGCTGCTGCCCCTGGTCCTGCTGGTAATTATGATGATGAAGACCACCATGAGTCTGGCGGCCATCGTGGCTACCGCAGCAGCTATCGTGGTCAGCATGTTCAATAAGGAAACCCGCATGAACCTGACCAAGTTCTTCGATGCTCTGGAGAACGGCGCCCGTTCTACCCTGACCGTTGGTATTGCCTGTGCCGTCGCCGGCACCATCGCCTGCGTCATCACTACCACCGGCATCGGCGCCAAGCTGATCTCCGCCATCGTCGGCCTCTCCGGCGGACACATGTTCATTGCCATGTTCCTCACCATGATCACCTGCATCGTGCTGGGCATGGGCGTTCCCACTACTGCCAACTATGTCATCATGGCCACCACCTGCGCCCCCATCCTCATCAAGATGGGCATGGCTCCTCTGGCGGCCCATATGTTCGTCTTCTACTTCGGCATCGTGGCTGACATTACGCCTCCCGTGGCTCTGGCAGCCTACGCTGGTAGTGCTATCGCCAAGTCGAAGCCCATGAAGACAGCCATCACGGCCACGACTTTGGCCATTGCGGCCTTCATCGTGCCCTATTGCTTCGGTATGAACCCGGCCCTGCTCTTCGTGGACTGCACGATCCTCCAGGCCGTCCAGGCCACCATCACCGCCTTCCTGGGCGTCTTTGGTGTGGCGGCAGGCCTGCGGGGCTATATCTTCTCCAACATGAAGGTGTGGCAGCGTCTGGTCATCATCGTCGGCGGCCTCACGCTGGTCTATCCCGGCACCTTGACCGATGTCATCGGTATCATTCTGGTCTTTGGCGTCTGCTTCCTCAGCAAGATGGCCGGCAAGAAGAACGCACCCCCCGCAGAGGCTTGAGGACAAGCTCTTTGGTGGTTGTGATTTCTTAACAGCAAACAAAAAACGTGTGGGTTCGGATTTCGAACCCACACGTTTTTTATCTGGTTAGGGAAGGGACTCACTGGAAGTCCATGAGGAGCTGGGCGGCGGGATTGCTGTTGGCGGCCAGGCGGATCATGTCGTACCGGGTCATGTCGCCCATGTTCATTTTGATGCGCACCAGATTATCCTCCCGCTCGTCGTGGAGCAGGTCGGGGACGATGGCCACGCCGTGGCGGGCTCGAACCATGAGGAGCTGGGCGTTGGTGCTGTTGGTCTGGGAGACCCGCTCGGGCACCACGCCGAACTCCCGTTGGAGCATCTCCTGGAGCATTTCCATGGAGTTAGGGCCGGTGTCCTCGCAGTTGGTCACCAGACACTCGTTCTGGAGCATGGCGACGGCGTCTCCGTCGGGATACTTGGCGGCGATTTCCTTGTCGGCCACCAGATAGTTGCAGCTCTCAAACATGGGGCGGGAGAGAAAGGCCTCTTTCGACAAGGCGTTTTCGCAGAGCATGTTGCCAAGGATTACATCCAGTTCACCGGATTTCAGCTTCTCCACCAGGGCCCCGTAGGTGTATTGGAAGATATCCACCTTGATCTCCGGATGGGCGATCAGGAACCGGGAAAAGAAGTCCTCGGTCTGCCGGTATTCGTACATACCGATCCCCACCTTCACATAGCCGCTGTACTGCTCCTGAATGGCGATCAGCCGTTTTTTGGTGTCGTCGTAGTACCGGAGCATGAAAGAGACCCGCTCGTAAAAATATTCACCGGCGTCAGTGAGGGAGACCGAGTGGGCGTTTCGGTTAAAGAGCCGAACCTGGAGCTTGTTTTCCAGGGAGGCAATGTACTGACTGATGGCCGTCTGGGTGACGGAATGGGCGGCCGCCGCCTGGGTAAAGCTCAGACACTCGGCCAGGGTGATGAAATATTCAATCTTTTTGTTCAGCATAATGGCGTCCCCTCCGAAGGACGAAAAGACAGTGATTCATACTATGATTGTGCCTTACTTTCTTGAAAATGTCAAATAGGTTTTTCAGGGGATTGGGAATTGACAGAATTGTCGGTATCTGTTACCATGGGAAAGGTAGAATCGTACATTATGCGTAAACAAGGGAGGAAGATAAAATGAAACTTCTTCTGAATCAAATGACGGTGTTCCGGAACGGCGCGGCCGATCAAGTCTCTGTTCTCGTAGACAACGGCCGTATTATTTCCATTTCCAAGGAAGCTCCTGTTGTTTCCGACGCCCGTGTTATTGAATTTGATCATGGTTGTTTGTTCCCCGGTTTCGTGGATGTGCATGTGCATCTGCGGGAGCCGGGTTTTTCGTACAAGGAGACCATCGAAACGGGGACCAAGGCGGCGGCCCACGGCGGCTTCACTGCGGTGTGTCCCATGCCCAACCTGAAGCCTGTGCCCGACAGCCTGGAGCATCTGCAGCCTGAACTGGATGCCATTGCCAAGGACAGCGTGATTCACTGCCATCCCTATGGCGCTATCACTGTGGGGGAGAAGGGCCAGGAGTTGTCCGATCTGGAGGGAATGGCGCCTTACGTGGTGGCCTTCTCCGACGACGGCAAAGGCGTCCAGAGCGACGACATGATGCGGGAGGCCATGGGCCGGGCCAAGGCCCTGGGTAAGATCATCGTGGCTCACTGCGAGGACGAGAGCCTGCTCAACGGCGGGTACATCCACGACGGCGACTACGCCAGAGCCCACGGCCACAAGGGCAACGTCTCTGCCAGCGAGTGGAAGCAGGTGGAGCGGGACCTGGAGCTGGTGCGGCAGACCGGCTGCGCCTATCACATCTGCCATGTCTCCACCAAGGAGACCGTGGAGCTGGTGCGCCAGGCCAAGGCCGAGGGGCTGGACGTGACCTGCGAGACCACCCCCCATTACCTGGTTTTCAATGACTCCATGCTCCAGGAGGACGGCCGGTTCAAGATGAACCCGCCCATCCGCAGCGAGGAGGACCGCCAGGCCCTGATCGCCGGACTTCTGGACGGCACCGTGGACATGATCGCCACCGACCACGCCCCCCACTCCGCTGAGGAGAAGTCCAAGGGACTGGAAAAGAGCTATTTTGGCATCGTGGGACTGGAAACCGCTTTCCCGGTTCTGTACACTGAGCTGGTAAAAACTGGCGTCCTGACCATGGAGCAGCTCATTGACCGGATGGTCACCAAGCCTGCCCAGCGGTTTGGCATCGGCTCTGCCCTGGAAGAGGGGGCTGTGGCCGACCTGACGGTCTTTGACCTGGACGCAAGCTACACGGTGGATCCGGCGGACTTCCTGTCCATGGGCAAGAGCACGCCCTTCGCCGGCCGGACCGTGTTTGGAAAATGCCTGCTGACCCTCTCCGGCGGAGAGATCGCCTGGCAGGAAGAAGGAGGAAACTGATTGTGAAACGAGGCCTCTTTACCGTAAAAGTCAACGAGGGGCTGGCCCCCGGGACCTTCCGCATGGTTCTGGCCGGGGATACCTCGGCCATCACCGGCCCCGGCCAGTTTGTGAATATTGCCCTGGAGGGGAAGTTCCTCCGCCGCCCCATCTCGGTCTGCGACTGGGAGGAGGGCAGCCTGACCATTATTTACAAGGTGGTGGGCAAGGGCACCGACCAGATGAGCAAGCTGCCTGTCGGCACGGAGCTGGATATCCTCACCGGCCTGGGCAACGGCTACGACCTGGACAAGTCCGGGGACAAGCCCCTGCTCATCGGTGGCGGCGCAGGTATCCCTCCCATGTTCGCCCTGGCCAAGAAGCTCCTGGCCCAGGGAAAGACCCCTGCTGTTATCCTGGGCTTCAACAAGGCCGAGGAGCTCTTTCTGGAGGAGGAGTTCAAGGCTCTGAGGATGGCCGTCACCGTGGCCACCGCTGACGGCTCCCTGGGCGTCAAGGGCTTTGTCACCGACGCCATGCCCCAGGAGGGCTACACCCACATCTACACCTGCGGCCCCGAACCCATGCTGAAGGCCATCTATGATAAGTCCGTGACCTCCGGTCAGTTCAGCTTTGAGGAGCGCATGGGCTGCGGCTTCGGCGCCTGTATGGGCTGCACCTGCAAGACCAAGTATGGCAACAAGCGGATCTGCCGGGAAGGTCCCGTGCTGGAGAAGGAGGAAATTATATGGTAAAGACTGCCGTCACCCTCAGCGGGGTTCCGTTGGATAACCCCGTCATCCCTGCCAGCGGTACCTTCGGCTTTGGCTATGAGTTTGCCCAGTGGTATGACATCAACTGCCTGGGTGCCATCAGCGTGAAGGGTACCACCCGGGAGCCTCGCTTCGGCAACCCCGCGCCCCGCATCGCCGAGACCCCCGGCGGCATGCTCAACGCCGTGGGACTCCAGAATCCCGGCATCGACAAGGTGGTGGCCGAAGAACTGCCCAAGCTTCGGGAGATCTATCACAAGCCCATTCTAGCCAACATCAGCGGCTTCTCCCTGGACGAGTTCGTGGAGTGCTGCGCCAAGGCGGACGTATCCCCCCACACCAATATCATCGAGGTCAACGTGAGCTGCCCCAACGTCCACCACGGCGGCATGAGCTTCGGCACCGATCCCAACATGGTCTACAACGTGACCAAGTCCGTGAAGGAAGTCTGCAAGAAGCCCGTGTATGTGAAGCTGTCCCCCAACGTCACCGACATTGTCTCCATCGCCAAGGCCTGCGAAGAGGGCGGCGCGGACGGCCTGAGCCTCATTAACACCCTCATGGGTATGCGTCTGGATATCAAAAAGCGCAAGCCCATCCTGGCCAACCTCACCGGCGGTCTTTCCGGTCCTGCGGTCTTCCCAGTGGCGGTCCGCATGATCTGGCAGGTTTACGAGGCTGTCAACCTGCCCATCATTGGCATGGGCGGCGTCCAGACCGCTGAGGACGTCATCGAACTGATGCTGGCCGGGGCCACTGCCGTCCAGGTGGGGGCTGCCAACCTGGTGAACCCCTATGCCTGCAAGGAAATCATCGACAACCTCCCTGCCGTTATGGAGCGGCTGGGGATTCAGGATATCACAGAAATTATCGGAGGTGCCCACTAATGGGAAAAGACGTTATCATCGCCTGCGACTTCAGCAGCAAGGAAGAAACCCTGGCTTTTCTGGACCGTTTTCCCGGGAAAAAGCCCTATGTAAAGATCGGCATGGAGCTCTTCTATGCGGAAGGTCCCTCCATCGTCAAGGAAATCAAGGCCCGCGGCCATAAGATCTTCCTGGACCTGAAGCTCCACGACATCCCCAACACCGTGAAGAAGTCCATGAACGTCCTCTCCCGCCTGGACGTTGACATGGTGAACCTCCACGCCGCCGGCACCCGCGCCATGATGGAAGGGGCCCTGGAGGGCGTGACCCGTCCCGACGGCACCCGTCCTCTG
>JAEDLP010000096.1 GCA_016295225.1 Oscillospiraceae bacterium
GGGGAGCCTTTTTTGAAGTCAGCCGTTAAACTTCGCCATGGCCTGGTCGGGGCCTTGTTCCAGGAACAGGGTCACAGCGTCGGCGGCCCGGGCAATGGCCTCCTCCATGACCTTCCGGTCCTGGCCGGTGAACTTGCCCAGGACCCAGTCGGCCATGTCGTGGTCGGGGTGGGGCTTGCCGCCCACGCCCACCTTGATCCGGGGGAACTGGTCGCTGCCCAGGTGGGAGATGATATTTTTCAGGCCGTTGTGGCCCCCGGCGGAGCCGCTGCGGCGGACGCGCAACTTGCCCTGGGGCAGGGCGACATCGTCGGAGATCACCAAGACCCGCTCCGGGGGGATCTTATAGAACCGGGCGGCCTCCCCCACAGACTCCCCGGAGAGGTTCATATAGGTGGTGGGCTTCATAAGGAGCACCGATCGGCCGCCGATGACGGCGGTGTTGGTGAGGGCTCTGTACTTGAGCTTCTGGACGGGGATCTTCTCCCGTTCCGCCAGCTCGTCGATGACCAGGAAGCCCATGTTGTGGCGGGTCCACTCATACTTGGGGCCGGGATTGCCCAGGCCGACCACGAGCCACTCCACCGGTCCGGGGCGTTTGGAGAAAAACATAGGGGACTACCTCCTGATATAAGATAAATAACAGAAGGCGGAGCGTGGCTCCGCCTTCTGTGAGGGTATCAAAAAAATGCAGCTTACACGAACAGACGAGAAACGGAGTCCTCGTGATAGATGAAGCTGATGGCGTCAGCCAGCATGGGGGCGGCGGAGAGATACTTGATCTTATCACACTTGACCCCTTCTTTTGCAGGAATGGTGTCGAGGAAGAGGACTTCCTTGATGACGCTCTCCTCGATACGCTGGATTGCGGGGCCGGACAGGACGCCGTGGGAAGCGCAGGCGTACACCTCGGTAGCGCCGCCGATCTCCACCAGAGCCTTGGCTGCGCCGCACAGGGAGCCGGCGGTGTCCACCATGTCGTCCAGCAGGATGACCCGCTTGCCGGTCACGTCGCCGATGATGCTCATGACCTCGGACTGGTTGGCCTTCTGACGGCGCTTGTCCACGATGGCCATATTCATATGCAGCTTCTGGGCGAAAGCACGGGCGCGGGCCACGGAGCCCACATCGGGAGAGACCACCATGGTGTTTTCGGCGTCGTCACCGAAGCGCTGGGCGAAGTAGTCAACAAAGAGGGGGCTGCCCAGCAGATTGTCCACGGGGATATCGAAGAAGCCCTGGATCTGGGCTGCGTGGAGATCCATGGTCAGCACCCGGTCAGCGCCGGCGGTGGTGAGCATGTTGGCCACCAGCTTGGCGGAGATGGGATCGCGGGGCTTGGCCTTGCGGTCCTGACGGGCGTAGCCGAAGTAGGGGATCACAGCGGTGATGCGGCCGGCGGAGGCCCGCTTGAAAGCGTCGATCATCACCAGCAGCTCCATCAGGTTGTCGTTGACGGGAGCGCAGGTGGACTGGATAATGAACACGTCGGAGCCGCGAACGGTCTCGTAGATGGAAACGGAGCATTCGCCGTCGGCGAAATTCTTGCACTCGGAGTTGCCCAGGGGCAGACGCAGTTCCTTGCAGATGGCCTCAGCCAGCTTGCGGTTGGAGTTACCGCAGAAAATCTTCAGATCCTTGCCATGAGAAATCATCGTAAACATCCCTCTCGATTACAGTATTTTTCCATTATTCAACCCGGCCTGAACGGCAGGGCACCCTTCCATGAACCTCATTATAACAAATGAAATGAGTTTTTGCATCAGTTTTTCCCAGATTTTTGCGGAAAAAGAAAAGAATCTTTAAGAAACTTTTAACAATGGAGCAAAGAATGGAAAACCGGTTGCCAGGGACTCAAAATCATGGTAAAATAACCGATTGTGGACAAGTCCACACCAAGATCCCGGGAAATTCGGAAGGAAAATCACGGGTTCACCGACGAAAAGGAGATACGACCATGAAAAAAATCATGCGAAGAGTTCTGGGCGCAGCCCTGGCTGTGGTGATGTCCGTGGGCCTGCTCAGCGGCTGCGGCGGCGAGGCAGACCCCATCAAGGAGGCCTTTGATGGGAAGTACACCAAGGACACCGTCATGCTGACGGTCAACGGCAGCGACGTGACCGCCGAGGACCTCTTCTTCTGGATGGCCCAGAACGCCGACTATGTGGCGGGCTACTACACCCAGATGGGGATGGAGATGGACTGGTCCAGCGCCATGGGCCAGGACGCCACCATGGGTGAACATGTAAAGGAGCAGTCTAAGGAGACCGCCGTCCTGTACAACATCGTCGCAGCCCAGGCTGCGGCGAACGGCTACACCATGACTGACGAGGACAGGGCCGACTACGAGGCCGACCTGGACTCCGCCAAGGAGCAGCTGGGGGGCGACAAGGAATATGAAACCTGGCTGAAGACCATGCTCATTACCAACGAGGGCATGGAGCGGCTGAGCTCCGTGGGGGTCCTGTACACCCACATGATGGAGGGAATGTTCCAGGATGGCGGTGAGCAGGTGGCCACTGCCGAGGATCTGGCCCAGTACGCCCAGGACAACGACCTGCTGTGGGCCAAGCACATCCTGCTGATGACCAAGGACGCTGAAACCGGAGAGGACCTGGCCGCCGAGGATGCCGCCGCAAAGAAGGCCCAGGCCGAGGAACTGCTGGCCCAGCTCCAGGGCATCACCGACCCGGAGGAGCTGTCCGCCAAGTTTGACGAACTGATGAACGAGTACAGCGAGGACACCGGTCTGGAATCCAATCCCGACGGCTATGTCTTCACCGCCGGCCAGATGGTGGAGGAGTTCGAGAACGCCACCCGGGACCTGGAGTTCGGCCAGGTCAGCGGCATCGTGGAAACCAGCTACGGCTACCACATCATCCTGCGTCTGGACCCCGCGGAGGCCCAGGAGATCCAGGACGGCTGGGCGAACGAACAGATGGACGCCCAGGTTCAGGCCTGGGTAGACGAGGCAGAGGTGACCACCACCGAGGCCTTCGACAACCTGAGCACCGAGGACTTCTACGCCGCGCTGAAGGACTACCGGGCAACCCTGGAGCCCGCCGAGGAGGAGAACGAGGACACTGCCACGCCTGAAGAAGAGACGCCTGTCGAGGTGACCCCCGCTGAGGAAACCCCTGTGGAGGAGACCCCTGCCGAGGGTGAGGATGCGGAAGCACAACCCACCGAGGACGGCGCAGCCGACCAGAGTGCAGAGACCGAAGGCGAAACCGCAGAATAATTCTTTTAACACGGAACCCCCGGCCCGATTTGGGCCGGGGTTTTTTGCATGGGCGGCGGTTGTCCACGCCCCATGTAGAGTGGAGCTTTCTCCCGCTGTCCAACAGACCTGTCCACAAAAATTTTCCTTGGACCCAGGAAGCGACACATTCGCAGTCCCTCTTTCCGGTATCCTTGTCCTATCCGAAGGACAACCATTCCGAAAAGAGGGAACACAATGGACCATGAATTTTACAGAGAACCCCTGCGCCAGGTGGTGGAGCGGCTGGAGACAGACCCCGACCGGGGTCTGTCGGCCAAGGAGGCTGCCCGCCGTCTGGCAGAACATGGGGAGAACAAATTGGAGGAGGGCAGGCAGGCGGGGCTGATCCGCCGGTGTCTGGCCCAGCTGAAGGACCCCATGATCCTGGTCCTCCTGGCGGCAGCCGCCCTGTCCTTTTTCGCCGGAGGCAGGGAGGACTGGCTGGACGCTGTCATCATTCTGGGCATCGTGGCCTTCAACACGATCCTCTCGGTCTCCCAGGAGGACAACGCCCGGAAGGCCCTGGAGGCCCTCCGGGAGCTCTCTGCCCCCAAGGCCCGGGTGATCCGGGACGGGGCGGAGAGCCGGGTGGAGAGCGCCCATCTGGTCCCCGGGGACGTGATCCTGCTGGAAGCCGGGGACTATGTCCCCGCCGATGGCCGCATCCTGTGGGAGGTCGGGCTCCAGGCCGACGAGGCTGCCATGACGGGGGAATCCCTCCCGGTACATAAACGGAGCGGCGGCGGTCTGCCCCCGGACACCCCCCTGGCCGAGCGGAAAAACATGGTCATCGGCGGCACGGTCATCACCGGCGGCCGGGGCAAGGTGGCCGTCACCGCCACGGGCATGGACACGGAGATGGGCAAGATCGCCGGGCTTCTGCTGAACCAGGACCCGGGGGAGACCCCCCTCCAGCGGAAGATGGGGGAGGTCTCCAAGGTCCTCTCCCTGGTCTGTGTGGGGGTATGCGCCGTGATGTTCGGGGTGGGTATGCTCCAGCACCGGGATATTCTGGATATGTTCCTCACTGCCGTGGCCCTGGCGGTGGCCGCTATTCCCGAGGGCCTGCCCGCCATCGTCACCATCGTCCTGGCCATGGGGGTGAGCCGCATGGCCAAGCGAAACGCCATCATCAAGCGGCTCCCTGCCGTGGAGACCCTGGGCTGCGCCTCGGTGATCTGCTCGGACAAGACCGGAACCTTAACCAAGAACCAGATGACCGTCCTGGAGGTCTGGACCCCGGGGGGCGCCTTCCGCCAGCGGGCCTTGGCCCTGGGGACCCTCTGCGGGGACGTCCGGCCGGGGCCGGACGGGAACTATTTGGGGGACCCCACCGAAGCCGCCATCGCCAACCTGGCCGCCGGGGAGAAGCTGCCGAAGGTTGACCTGGACCGGGCGTATCCCAGGCTGGGGGAGGCCCCCTTCGACTCGGTCCGGAAGCGGATGGCCACCTGCCATACCCTGGCCGGGGGCCGGGCCCTCATCGCGGTGAAGGGGGCGCCTGAGGCCGTCTTGGCCAAGTGCACCCACATCCTGGGCCCCGGGGGCCCCCGCCCCCTGACCAACGGGGAGCGGCGGAGCATCCAGGGGGAGAACAGCCGCCTGGCCGCCCGGGCTCTCCGGGTGCTGGCGGTGGCCCAGCGGGAGGAGAGCGGAAGCCCCGGCCTGTTCACCCCGGAGGAGTTGGAGCGGGATCTGACCTTTGTGGGCCTCATCGGCATGATGGACCCGCCCCGGCCTGAGGTCCGCCAGGCGGTGGACCGCTGCGCCCAGGCCGGGGTGCGGCCCGTGATGATCACCGGGGACCACAAGGACACCGCCGTGGCCATCGCCAGGGAGCTGGGCATCTTCCGTTCCGGCCACCGGGCAGTGGACGGTCCGGGGCTGGACTTTCTCCCCCAGGAGACCCTGGAGGAGGAAATTGAGTCCTTCTCGGTCTTCGCCCGGGTGACCCCGGAGCACAAGATGCGTATCGTAAAGGCCTGGCAGAAGAAGGGCTGCGTGGTGGCCATGACCGGGGACGGGGTCAACGACGCCCCCGCCCTCAAGACCGCTGACATCGGTTGCGCCATGGGCAAGACCGGCACCGACGTGGCCAAGGGGGCGGCGGACATGATTCTCACCGACGACAACTTCGCCACGGTGGTGGCGGCGGTGGAGCAGGGCCGGGGGATTTACGCCAACATCCGAAAGGCCATCCACTACCTGCTCTCCTGCAACATCGGGGAGATTCTGACCATCTTCCTGGCCACCCTGCTCCACTTCCCCCATTCCCCCCTCAGCCCGGTGCAGCTTTTGTGGCTGAACCTGGTGACCGACTCCCTGCCGGCTCTGGCCTTAGGCATGGAGCCGGTGGAGGAGGCCGTCATGGAGAAACCGCCCCGGGGGAAGGAGGAGCCGCTGTTCTCCAAGGCTTTCTCCATCCGGCTGGCCTGGCAGGGCTGTCTGGTGGGGGCGCTGACCCTGGGGGCCTACGGGCTGGGGATGGCGCTCACGGGGACCTACGCCGCGGCCAACACCATGGCCTTCGCCACACTGACCTTCAGCCAGCTCTTCCACGCCTTTGACGTGCGCAGCGAGGAGACCTCCCTGTTCCGGCTGGGGGTCTTCTCCAACGGGGCCATGAACAAGGCCTTCCTGGTGGGACTGGCCCTCCAACTGGCCGTCCTGCTGGTGCCGCCCTTGCAGAGCGCCTTTTCCGTGGTGTCCCTGGACCGGAGCTGCTGGCTCACCGTCCTGGCCCTGGCTTTGACCCCCTTGGTGGTGTGCGAAGTGGAAAAGGCTGCCCGTCGGCATGGAAGAAAGAAGGCAAAGGAACCGGAGAAGGAGACGGTAAAAGTATAAGGATTCCACCATGTTCTTGCCTCCCCCTTTGGGGGAGGTGGCACAGCTCGCAGAGCTGTGACGGAGAGGGTGAATCTGTTGGATGGGGCATCCACTTACGCCGTTCAGTTTCGGCTTTGGTTTGCCCTCTCAGTCACGGCTTTGCCGTGCCAGCTCTCCCAGAGGGAGAGCCAAGGGGTGGAGACCCAACGTAAACCGCCCTGCCTGGGAACAAAGCGTGTTCCCAGGCAGGGCGGTTGTTATTCTGTCATTGGAATAGTCACGTCGCCGATGGTGACGCTCTCAATGGTGTCCAGGGGGTAGATGTCACCAAAGGTGCCCGACAGGATGGCGTGGCCTTCCTGGGAAAGGTCGCCGCCCAGGCTAATGGAGACCTCGCTGCCGTCGGTGAAGGTAAGAAGTATTGGTGTGGGGGGCAGCAGGTCTATGATCTGCCAATCGACCCATTGTTCCTTGGAGAGTCCTTCCGGGAATGCGGTTTCCGGATCGTACCTGGCGGCGATGGCTTCTCGGTCTGCGGTGTAATCAAATTCCAGGTGGAGGGAGAGGGGAGAGAGCCGCAGGTCGGTAATGGTACAGGTGAGGTCTTCGTAGGAGAAGGTTTGCCCCACAGGCAGAGAGATGGAGGCGTCCTCGTATGCAATGTCAAAGGACAGGTTCCAGGTGCCCTGGACCAGGGG
>JAEDLP010000097.1 GCA_016295225.1 Oscillospiraceae bacterium
TGCATACCATGCCTTCGAGGACCCCGTGGCCGTGGAGGAGATCCGGGCCGACGCGGGCCTAGACATCGGCGGCACCCTCATCGGGATGCATTTGAAGCGGGTGGCCGTTCCCGTCCGCCTGGCCCAGAAGCATATCGGCGATGCCATTCTCCTGGCCGCCCGGGTGCGCCCCAAGTTCATCGGCGGCAGCCGCGCGGTCTATGATGAGAATTTAAAATAAGCCTGACCCCATTCCCCGGGAATCTTCTTTCCCGGGGAACTATTTTGGGCAAGAAATCTATTGAGCATCAAAAAGCCGCCGGGGTGGACCCGGCGGCTTTTTGAACGTATGTAAATGAATCACTTAGTCGAACAGAGTCTTGGACAGAACGATCTTCTGGACCTCGCTGGTGCCCTCATAGATCTGGGTGATCTTGGCGTCGCGCATCAGGCGCTCCACGTGATACTCCTTCATGTAGCCGTTGCCGCCCATCATCTGGACTGCGTCGGTGGCCACGCGCATAGCGGTCTCAGCGGCGATCAGCTTAGCCTTGGCAGCGGACTGGGAGAAGGGCTTGTGGTCGTCCTTGTCGCAGGCTGCCTTGTAGACCATGTACTTGGCCATCTCGATCTGGTTGGCCATATCCACCATACGGAAGGCCAGGTGCTGGTTCTTGTAGATGGGCTTCTTGAACTGCTCACGCTGCTTCATGTACTGACGAGCGATCTCGAATGCGCCCTCAGCGATACCCAGAGCCTGGGATGCGATGCCGATGCGGCCGCCGTCCAGGGTCTTCATAGCGGTGGCAAAGCCCTTGCCGGGGGTGGAGATCATGTTGCCCACGGGGATGCGGACGTTATCGAAATACAGCTCGCTGACCATGGCGCTGCGGATACCCATGGTGTTGTGACGGGCGCCGATGGAGAAGCCGGGGGTGTTTCTCTCCACGATGAAGGTAGCCATGCTCTTGGGGCCCATCTCATGGTCGGTGAGAGCGTAGACAGCATAGTAGTCGGACAGAGGACCGTTGGTGATGAAGCACTTGCTGCCGTTGATGACGAACTCGTCGCCCTGACGCTCTGCGAAGGTCTTCATGCCGCTGACGTCGGAGCCTGCGGTGGGCTCGGTCAGGCCGAAGGAGCCGAAGTGGCCGTCACGCATGACGGGGGGCATCCAACGCTTGAGCTGTTCGTCGGTGGCTTCGGAGAAGTACAGGGAGCCGCCGTACAGAGAGGTGGAAACAGAGAAAGAAACAGACAGGGAGGGGTCGACCTTGGAGATCTCCTCGATAGCCAGAGCATACTCCATGTAGCCCAGGCCCTGGCCGCCGTATTCCTTTGCATAGGGCAGACCGATGAAGCCCATCTTGGACATTTCCTTGTACAGATCCACGTTGTACTCGCGGGACTCGTCACGCTCGATCACGCCGGGGAGAACCTTCTTCTCGGTGAATTCACGAGCCATCTTCTGGATCGACAGTTGCTGTTCGTTCAGTTCAAAATTCATAAAAGTGTCTCCTTTTTTGCATTGGTTAAGAACCAACTGGCCTGCTTGACTGAAAGCGCTGTCAAGTGACAGGTATTTCGACATCCGTTTCCGGCCAAGGACAAATTGTACGATACCACTTTAACACATAAAATGACGGAAATCAACGATTGATTCGGTGATTTTTGGTGAAAATGGAAATACAGCTTCAAAAAAACAGCTTTCGAACATTTTGTTATGCAACAAAACCGTTATTTTGAAGGTATTAACGAAATAAAAAAAGGAACGGCAGCGATTTCCCAGGTCGCTGCCGTTCTTTTACAAAAAAGAGAGAAAAGAGAGAGAAAAGAGAGTGTGTAAGTTAAGTCAGAAGTGATTTTGTTCTCTGCTGCTTACAGGTCATATCCTACCGGAGAATTATGACCAAAATATTGGAATGATGTAACCAAATTATGAATTTGATTTCCAAATTGTAAACAAATCCTTCCTCTCTCCAGGAGGGTCAGGAGCCGCTGCTGACGACGCCGTATTTCACGGCGTTCTGATAGTTCAGCCAGGTAGTGAAGAGATCTATTTTGGAGGAGGCATAGCTCCGCTTGGCGGCTTCGTAGGTGTCCTTGGCGTCGGCCAGGGCGTTGGCTGAGAGGTTGCCCTGCTGGTACTTGAGTTGGGCAGCCTGATAGACCCGGGCCTCATAGGCCAGGTCGTTCTCGGCAGCGGTACAGACAGCCAGGGCGGGAGAGAGCTGGTCGTACAGACTGCGGAAGGAGATCTCGAAGCTCTGGATGGCGGATTTCTCCGAGAGTACGGCGGACTCATAGGTGTGCTGGGCCATCTTGTACTGATAGCTGTTCTTGCCCGACTCCCGGCAGGCCTTCTCCATGTCCTCCTCGGCGTCCTCCACGGTGCGGGCGGCGGTGTAGAGGCTGTAGCTGGCCTCCTTGGCCTTGGCCAGGTCTTCGGAGAAGGAGAGGGCGGCGATGTCCTGGTCGGTGATTGTGGGCAGGGTAGCGAGGATGATGCTGCCGGTGATGCTATCCCCCAACAGGGCCTGGAGGGAGGACGTCATGGAGGTCAGGGCGACACCCAGAGTGCCCATATTGGCCAGGAGGGAGTTGTACCCGTTTTTCACCTGGGTGAGGGTCAACTGAGAGATCTGCCCCCGCTCATAGCGGAGTTCCATCTCGGCCACCGTGCGCTCCATGGCGGCCTTGGTATCTGCCAGGGCTTCCAGCTGGAGCTGGGTGGAGAGGATGGTCAAGTAGAGAGACTCCGCGCCGATGATGATCTGGCTGATGGAGGAGGCGATCTGGCGCTTGGTATCTGGGAGGGTCTTGCTGATATAATCGTTTTTCTGATCCTTCAGGTCCTTCAGCTGCTCCTCCATGGAGGCCAGGGTGGCGTTCAGGCAGGCAAGCTGTAAGCCGTTATAGATGGAAGAACCGAGTGCGGCGATGTCCTTTATTATGCCGGCGGACTGCAAAGGCTCCAGGGCAGATTGTATGCCCGCAATGGAAGACGCCAGATTTTCACAGGCTGTTTTAGCCGTGCCGGTAGAATTTTTCAGATCTGCAATCGTACCTTCCAGCGCATCAATGGCGTCCTCCAGCTCGCCGATGGCCTTGTCCCAGTCCATGGCCTCCATGGAAGCAAGGGTCTCTTCCATAGACTGGACGGTCAGGTTGTTGGCCCGGACCTTGGGGGCGATCTGGTCAAAGGACAGCTCCCCTCTCACGGGGGTCACGGCCCATTCGCGGCTGGTGGTGGGCTTGGGGGCGGCGGAGCCGCTCACCCGGGCGGCCGAGGCGGTGACGCCTGTGGACAGGAGTATGGCCCCGGCCAGGAAGAGGGAAAGGATTCGTGTTTTCATAAAAAGTCCTCCCAGGGGCAGATTGTTAGAGTACGTACTAAAATCTTAGCATACCTGCCCCTGGTAAGTATGAATAAAGTGTGAACAGATAGGGCAAAGCCTCCCTGGGCAGGGAGGCTTTGGGCAGGTCAAAGGGGCTCGTCGTCCTCTTCGTCTTCGTCTTGGTCCAGGGACTCCAGGGCGGAGACCGAGATCTCAAAGGCCGTCCGCTCCTGGGTCTGGTCCCCGATGGTTTTCAGGTAAGTACGGCTCTGGAGCCGCCCTTCCAGCCGCAGGGAATCCCCCGTCCGGAGCTGGGCGCAGGCCAGAGCCAGGCTGCCCCAGGCGATGCAGGGCAGGTAGTCCGCCCGCCGGTACTTCCGGTTCACCGCCAGCAGCAGGTCGCAGATGTCCCGGCCCAGGGGGGTGCGCCGCAGGACCGGGTCTTTGCACAGGGTTCCGGTGAGGCTCACCTGGTTGCAGGGGTCGCCCTCCCCGGGGACCACCGAGCGGGTCAGGACGGTGATGACCAGCCGGTTGCCCACGCCGCTGCGGTTGTTGTAGGACCGGATCTGGCCGGTCACCTCCACGTATTCTCCCGGTCCGGGCAGGGGGTCCTCACCCGGGGACAGGGGCAGTAAAATGTTCACCAGATCCTCCCGTCCTGACAGACGGGGGACCGACAGGGGGAACCGGTAAAAATCAATGCCGTGGACCCGGTGGGAAAATTCCGCCGCGCCGGCCACGGTCCCCCGCAGGACCACCCGGTTTTCCTTTTGTTCCATGTCAGACCGCCTCCAAAGGTAATTAAGCTGTTGGAATCTATGCGGTCCGGTGGCGCAAATATACCCCTTTCCGGGAAGTTCCCTCAGCCCAGGGCCACATCCAGGACCATCATGATGGAGAAGCCCACCAGGGTGAAGAGGGCCATCCAGTCCTTGTTCTCGTTGGTCTGGCTTTCGGGGATGAGCTCCTCCACCACCACGTAGATCATGGCCCCGGCGGCGAAGGCCAGCAGGAAGGGGAGGCAGGTATGAACCTTCAGCACCAGCAGAGCACCCAGGAACCCGGCGATGGGCTCGGCGATGCCGCTGATCTGACCGTAGAAAAAGGCTTTCTGCCGTGTGTATCCCTCCCGGCGGAGAGGGACGCTGACGGCCATGCCCTCGGGCAGGTTCTGTAGGCCGATGCCCAGGGCCAGCATCCAGGCGCTCATCAGGGTGCCGCCCTCCAGGCCGTAGGCCACCGATCCGAAGGCCACGCCGATGGCCATGCCCTCGGGGATGTTGTGGAGGGTGATGGAGAAGAGGAGCAGGGCGCTGCGCTTGCGCCCCTTGGGGTCCTCGTTGGGGCCGATCTGGGCCAGGAGGACCCGCCGGGCCTGGAGCCGGGTGAAGAACCGGTCCCCCAGAAAGAGGAGTACGCCGCCCCCCAGGAAGCCCACCAGGGCGGTGAGCCAGGGGTTGAGGCCCAGCTCGCCGGACATCTCGATGGAGGGGGAGAGCAGGGACCAGAAGGAGGCCGCCACCATGACCCCGCCTGCCAGCCCCAGCATGGCGTCCATAAAATTTCGGTTGGGTTTGCGGATGAAAAAGACCACGGCGGCGCCCAGGGCGGTGATCCCCCAGGTGATCAGGGTGGCCAGCAGTGCCTGGATCGGGTAGGGCAGTTGGGATACGACCGCAAGCATAGAATTCCTCCTCAGGGTGGATTGCCCCCGGACAGGGGGACGCTCCATCCTATGCGGAGGATGGGGGAAGGGGTGACAAAAAGGGGAAAGATAGAAGGGGGAAGGTTGACAAAACCTATCAAAACGATTAGAATTATTGGAATGCTATGCGGAAGGGAGGGGCCGGTTCGTGTCAGAGAAAAAAGCGGCGGCCAAGGCGGCCTTTCCTCACACCATCCCCATCCTGACGGGGTTTCTGGTGCTGGGGATGGCCTATGGGATCTATATGAAGGCCCTGGGCTTCTCGCCGGTGGTCCCCATTCTTATCAGCCTTTTTGTTTTCGCCGGGTCCATGCAGTTCGTGGCGGGCAGCGTGCTCACCGGCGTGTTTGCCCCGGTGAGTACCTTCTTCCTGACCCTGATGGTCAACGCCCGGCATGTGTTCTATGGGATCTCCATGCTGGAGAAGTACCGGGACCTGGGCAGGAAAAAGTTCCCCACCATTTTCTGGATGTGCGACGAGACCTTTTCGGTCAACGTCTCCGCCGACATTCCCGAGGGGGTGGACAAGGGGTGGTTCTACTTCTTCGTGTCGCTGTTCGACTACTCCTATTGGATTACCGGCACCGTTCTGGGGGCGGTGCTGGGGCAGTTCATCCCCTTCGACACCACGGGGGTGGATTTCGCCATGACCGCCCTGTTCATCGTCATCCTGGTGGGCCAGTGGGAGAAGGAAACGAGCCACATCAGCACCCTGGGGGGCTTGGGCATTTCCCTGGTGTGCCTGGTGATCTTCGGGGCGGAGCATTTTATTGTGGCGTCCATGGTGGGCATCGTGCTGTTTCTGACCCTCCTGCGGCGGCCCATTGAGAGGAGGCTGGAGGAATGACCAACGCGCAGCTGATTTTGACGGTGGCGATCATCATGGGGGCCACCATGCTGACCCGGTTTCTCTCCTTTCTGGTCTTCCCGGCGGGGCGGGAGACCCCGGCCTTCATCCGGTACCTGGGCAAAGTCCTGCCGGCGGCGGCCATGGCCATGCTGGTGATCTATTGCTACAAGGGCATCGACCTCACCGGCGGGAACCACGGCGCGCCGGAGCTGATCGCCGGCCTGGCGGTGGCGGTGCTGCACAAGTGGAAGCACAGTATGCTCCTGTCCATCGGCGGCGGCACGGCCCTGTATCTGGTTCTGATCCATCTGGTGTTTTGATTTCATCGCGGCGGGCTGATTTCAGTCCGCCGCGATGCGTTCCACAAAATGGTAAAATGAATGGTTATGGAGATAAGTCTGATAAAAGAAACAGCAAATTTCGATGGAAATCGACCAAAAGGGAGGCCGATCCGCCCGCCCTTTGGCCCGAAGGGGAAAATCTTTGGTCAAGGCGACCAAAATATGGAAATATCGCTTGCCATTCCTGGGGATTTAGGGTAAAATGAAACAATTAAAATGGGGCTCCAAAGGGATCCCATTGGAATATGATGGAGGTGGTGCGATACGGAAAACATCCGCAATCGTTCCTGTGTGAAAATCTAAAGTATGAAGGAGGAAAAACAACATGAAGAAACGATTGTTGGCCATGATCATGGCATTTGTCATGGCTATGTCGCTGTTGCCGATGAGCGCGTTGGCTGTTGGCGGCGAACAAACCCCTAAAACATCGGTTTCCACTGAGGCTGGCAGCCCGGTGCAGATTACCAAGCAAGTATCAGGCAGTAATGGAGCCTATACGCTTACCATGGACTCTT
>JAEDLP010000098.1 GCA_016295225.1 Oscillospiraceae bacterium
GCCCCCATCCGCTGGATCGTGGACGACTGCGCCAAGTTCGTGGAGCGGGAGATCCGCCGGGGCCGCCGCTATGACGCGGTCATCATGGATCCGCCCTCCTACGGCCGGGGGCCCTCCGGCGAGATCTGGAAGCTGGAGGAAAACCTCTATCCCTTCCTGGAACTGGTGGTTCAGGTCCTGTCGGACAAGCCCCTGTTCTTTCTCATCAACTCCTACACCACCGGCCTGGCCCCCTCGGTGCTGACCTACATGATGGAAACCCTGCTGACCAAGAAGTACGGCGGCCACACCGTCAGCGACGAGCTGGGTCTGCCCGCCACGGACAGCGGCCTGGTTCTGCCCTGCGGCGCAGCCGGACGGTGGACCAGCAAATAAAGAGGACTGACCTATGAGCACGATTATTAAAGCTGAAAACCTGACCTTCTCCTATGCTGACGAACCCGCCGGGCATCCCCCGGTGCTGAAGAACATCAACCTGGAGATCGAGTCCGGTTCCTTCGTGGCCATTTTGGGTCACAACGGCTCGGGGAAATCCACCCTGGCCAAGCACATCAACGCCCTGCTGACCCCCACCGAGGGGAAGCTCTGGGTGGAAGGGCTGGACACCGCCGACCCGAACAACCTCCTGGACATCCGGGGCAAGGTCGGCATGGTCTTCCAGAACCCCGACAACCAGATCGTAGCCAGCGTGGTGGAGGAAGACGTGGCCTTCGGCCCGGAAAACATGGGCGTCCCCCCTGGGGAAATCCGGGAACGGGTGGACACCGCCCTGAAGATGGTGGGCATGTACGACCTGCGGGAGCACTCCCCCCACCTGCTCTCCGGCGGCCAGAAGCAGCGGGTGGCCATCGCCGGCATCATCGCCATGATGCCCCGGTGCATCGTCCTGGACGAAGCCACCGCCATGCTGGACCCCGTGGGCCGCAAAGAGACCGTGGATACTATCCGGGATCTGAACGAAAAATACGGCATGACCGTGATCCTCATCACCCACCACATGGATGAGGCCGCCCAGGCCCAGCGGCTTATCGTCATGGCCAGCGGCCAGATCATCGACGACGGCCCCCCCAAGGAGGTCTTCCAGCATGTGGACACCCTGCGGGCCTCCGGCCTGTCTGTGCCGGAGACCGTGGCGCTGCTCTATGAGCTCCGCCAGGAAGGGTTGGACGTCCCCCTGGACGCCCTCAGCGACGAGGAGTGCGCCGCTATCCTGGCCGATCTGCTGAAATGACCCAAATCTCGGTTCGGAGAACCTACGAAAGCAAATGAGGAATATATCGTGGAACCGATTATTGAAATCAAAAACCTAACCCATATTTACAGCCCCAACACCCCCTTTGAGCAGACGGCTCTGGACAACATTGACCTGACCATCTACCGGGGGGAGTACCTTGGGATCATCGGCCGGACCGGTTCGGGGAAGTCCACCCTGATCCAGCATCTCAACGGCCTGATGAAGCCCACCGCCGGGCAGATTTTCTTCGAGGGGCAGGACATCTGGAGCAGCAAGGAGCTCACCCACAGCATCCGCTTCCAGGTGGGCCTGGTCTTCCAGTATCCCGAGTATCAGCTCTTTGAGGAGACCGTTTACAAGGACATCGCCTACGGTCCCAAAAACATGAAGCTGGACGAGGCCGAGATCGACCGCCGGGTCCGCCGGGCCGCCGACTTCGCCGGTCTGTCCGACGAAGTCCTGGAGCGCTCCCCCTTTGAACTCTCCGGCGGCCAGAAGCGCCGGGTGGCCATCGCCGGCGTCATCGCCATGGAGCCCAAGGTCCTCATCCTGGACGAGCCCACCGCCGGTCTGGACCCGGCCGGCTCGGCCAGCATCCTGGCCAACATCGAGGCCTACCGCAAGGCCAACAACGCCACCATCATCTTCGTCAGCCACTCCATGGAGGACGTGGCCCGGATCACCGACCGGCTGGTGGTGGTGAGCCACGGCACCCTGCCCTACGTGGGGACCCCCCGGGAGGTCTTCTCCCACGGAGAAGACCTGGAAAAACTGGGCCTGTCCGTCCCCGCCATGAATCGGGTCTTCTCCCGGGTCCGGGCCATGGGCGTGAACATTGATCCCGCCGTCTACACGGTGGAGCAGGCCAAAGCTGCCTTCCTGGAGGCATACCGCAGAAGGGAGGGCGTATAAATGGCACTGAAAGACGTTACCCTGGGTCAGTACTTCCCGGGCAATTCCCTCATCCACCGGCTGGACCCCCGGTCCAAGCTGATCTTCACAGTTCTGTACATCGTGGTCATCTTCCTGTGTAAACAGCTTGTCTCCTATGGTCTGGTCCTTGCCACCCTCCTGGTCCTCATCGGCATCTCCGGGGTAAAGCCAAAGGTCTTCCTGAAGGGCATGAAACCGGTGGTCTTCATCGTGGTCTTTACCGCCATCCTGAACCTGTTCTACACCGACGGCACGGTCCTGTGGAGCCTGGGCTTCCTGAAGATCACGGAGGAGGGTATTTGGAAAGCATTTTTCATGGTGCTGCGTATCCTGATGCTCATCGCCTCCACCCTGCTGCTGACCTACACCACCTCCCCCATCCTGCTCACCAGCGGTCTGGAGCGTCTCCTTCACCCCCTGAAAAAGATACACTTCCCCGTCCATGAGCTGGCCATGATGATGAACATCGCCCTGCGCTTTATCCCCACCCTCATCCAGGAGACCGACAAGATCATCTCCGCCCAGAAGGCCCGGGGCGCGGACTTCGACAGCGGCAACCTCATGCAGAAGGCCAAGGCCCTGATCCCCATCCTGATCCCCCTGTTCATCTCCTCCTTCCGCCGGGCGGAAGAGCTGGCCGTGGCCATGGAGTGCCGCTGCTATCACGGCGACGAGGGCCGCACCAGTCTGCGGCAGCTGGTTATGCACGGCCGGGACTGGGGCTTTCTCCTCTTTACGGTGGTGCTGGCGGCGTCCGTCTGCGTCCTGCGCTTCTTCGGACTGTAAGGAGGGTGCTATGCGCAACATTGCTTTGACCCTGATGTACGACGGCACCAACTACCACGGCTGGCAGGTCCAGAAGCGGGACGTCACCGTGGCGGAGACTCTGGAAAAAGCCCTGGCCCTGGTGGTCTGCCACCCGGTCAAGTGCACCGGCGCCGGCCGCACCGACGCCGGCGTCCACGCGGAAACCTATGTGGCCAACTTCCGCACCACCTCTACCATTCCCTGCGACCGGCTCCCCCTGGCGGTGAACACCCGCCTGCCGGGGGATATCGTGGTGGTCAAGGCCACGGAGGTCCCCGAGGACTTCAACGCCATCGGCAGCTGCATCCAGAAGGAATACACCTATCGCATCTACAACTCCCGCATCCGCAACGCCTTTCTGGTCAACCGCGTCTGGTTCTACCCCAAGCATCTGGACGAAACCGTGATGCAGAAGGCCGCCTCCCACTTTGTGGGCACCCACGACTTCGCCTGTGTCCGCTCCGTGGGCACCGAAACGAAAACCACCGTCCGCACGGTCCACTACTTCGACATCTCCCGGGAGGGGGACATGATCTCCTGCCGGGTGTGCGCCGACGGTTTCCTTTACAACATGGTCCGGGCCATGGTGGGTACCTGTGTTTACGCCTCCGAGGGCAAGATTTCTCCCGACGACATCCCCGCCCTGCTGGAAGGCAAGAACCGCACCGACGCCGGTCCCACCGCGCCCCCCCAGGGCCTGTACATGACCAAACTCTGGTATCCTGTGCCGGAGCTTCCCTGATTCCGGAGGCTTGTTATGAGCAAATTGCAAACCCTGAAAACTTCACTGACCCGCAGGCAGCGGATGATCCTGCTCATCATCGCTGCCGTAATCCTCTTCGGCCTCCTGGCGGCCACCGTCTTCCGGGATAACGCCACCACCGCCCTGCGCCGGCTGACCTATGCCGAGGGCAAGGACGACTTTTCCCACAACGCCCAGTTCAACAGCCTGTTTCTTGGTGTGGACGACAACCTGCTGGTCTGCACCCAGACCCAGATCCAGGTGTTCTCCCCCACGGGTACCGCGGAGCTGAAGGAATCCGTAAACATGTCCTCCCCCGCCCTGAACACCGCCGGAGAATACACCGTGGTCTACGACGTGGGCGGCCAGCAGCTGAAAGTCATCCAGGGAGAAAAGCTGGTCAACAAGCTGGAACTTCCCGCAGAAGAATCCCTCATCTGCGCCACGGTCAACGACAAGGGATGGGTGGCTGTCACCAGCAAGGTCAGCGGCTACAAAGCCGTGGTCACCGTATACAACCCCTCCTTTGAATCCGTCCTGGCCATTCGTCTGTCCAGCCGGTATATTTCCGACGCCGTGGTCACCCCCGACTGCCGGGGCGTCTACCTGATCTCCCCCGGTCAGGCCGGCGGCGCCTTTGAAAACACCCTGCTGTACTACACCTTCTCCTCCAGGGAGGAGCCCACGAAAACCCTCTCCCTGGGTTCCAATGTGGTCCTGTCCATCCTCAGCAGCGGCAAGTGCTGGATTCTGGGGGACCAGAGCCTGCTGATCCTGGATTCCAGCGGGGTTATCACCGCCAGCTACGATTACGAAGGCCAATACCTGAAGATGGGCTCCCTCCAGGGGGATGACTTTGCGGCCCTCCTCCTGTCCCGGTCCTCCTCGGGCAGCGCGGGCACTCTGGTCACCGTGGACGAAAACGGCAAGGAGTACGGCCGCCTGACCCTGGAAGGACAGACCTCGGCCCTGGCCGCTCAAGGCCATGACGTGGCCGTCCTTACCACCGGCGAGATCATCACCGCCGACCGTAAACTGAACAAGTATCGCTCCGAACCCAATCAGCGGGGCATCCGCAACATCGCCCTCTACGAAGACGGCAGCGCGGCCCTGGTCAGCAGCGCCACGGTGAGTCTCTACTTCCCCTCAGGTCCCAGGATCGTCAATGAGGAGGCAGAATCATGACCCTCACTGCTTCCCTGCTTTTGGACCTTGTGATCCTGATCGTTCTGATCTATTTTGTGGTCACGGGATTCCGCCGGGGGTTCATTCTGACGCTCTGCTCCCTGCTGGCCGTTGTGCTGGGTCTTGTGGGCGGCTGGTATCTGGCTGTCCACGGAGCGGATCTCCTCCTTCCCCTGTTAAGCGAGGACCTGAACCTCGTCGCCGCTGCTCTGGCCTCCAAGGCCCTCCTCTTCCTGGCGGGCTTCCTGGGGACTCAGCTGGTGTGGACCCTCCTCTGCCGCGGCCTGCACCTGGTGGCAAAACTGCCCGTTCTCCACTTTCTGAACAAGGCCCTGGGCGGCGTCCTGGGCCTTGTCAAAGGAATCCTGATCCTGATGGTGATCCGCTGGGTTCTGGACCTGCTGGCTTGGATTCCCCCGGATGTGGCGGGGGAGAGCTGGTTCCTCACCCTTTCTTCCTCCCTTCCCTTCCTTTCCCTGCTGGGAGGATGACCTTTGTTTCCCCTCATTCACACCCAATTCACAAACCCATGTTACTATGGGCAGCAAACGATTCCCCATGTAAGGAGTGAACGCCTATGAATCCTACCCTTTGCAGCCGATGCAAAAAGAACGTTGCCGTCGTTTTCATCACCCGTCTGGACGCCCCCGGTCAGAATGGCCAGAACGAAGGTCTCTGCCTGAAATGCGCCCGGGAGCTGAACATCCGTCCGGTCACCGATATGATCGACAAGATGGGACTCAGCGACGAGGACCTGGAAGGTCTGACCAAGGAAATGATGTCCGCCTTTGACGGCGCCGAAAATATGGAGAGCCTGATGGGCAACCTGGCCGACGCCATGAACGACCCCGACCACAGCGACGAGGACGACGAGGAGGAAGGCCGCACCGCTACCTTCCCCTTTTTGAATAAACTGATGGGCAATCTGGCAAACCCCGACCAGAGCAAGCAGAACAGCGACCTGCCCGACCAGCCCAGCCAGACCGGCGAGAATCCCCGGGGAAGCCAGGGCGAAAAGGGTGACCGCAAGGGCCGCACCAAGCGGAAGTTTTTGGAGAACCACTGTATCTCCCTGACCCGCAAGGCCGCAGAAGGCAAGCTGGATCGGATGATTGGCCGGGATCAGGAGCTGGAGCGTGTCATCCAGATCCTGAACCGCCGCCAGAAGAACAACCCCTGCCTCATCGGCGAGCCCGGCGTGGGCAAGACCGCCATCGCCGAGGGCCTGGCCATGAAGATCTTCACCGGCGACGTGCCTTACAAGCTGAAAGACAAGGAGGTCTACCTGCTGGACCTGACCTCCCTGGTGGCCGGCACCCAGTTTCGGGGCCAGTTCGAGAGCCGCATGAAGGGGCTCATCGAGGAGATCAAGAAGCTGGGCAACATCATCCTGGTCATTGACGAAGTCCACAACCTGGTGGGCGCGGGTGACGCCGAAGGCTCCATGAACGCCGCCAACATCCTCAAGCCCGCCCTCTCCCGGGGCGAGATCCAGGTCATCGGCGCCACCACCCTCACCGAGTACCGGAAGTACATTGAAAAGGACTCCGCTCTGGAGCGCCGCTTCCAGCCGGTCATCGTCAACGAGCCCTCCATCGAGGACGCCGTGGAGATCATCAAGGGTGTGGCCCCCTACTACGAGGAATTCCACCACGTGAAGATCACCCCCGACGTGGCCCGCCTGGCGGTGCTGATGTCCGAGCGCTATATCACCGACCGGTTCCTGCCGGACAAGGCCATCGACCTGATCGACGAGGCCTGCTCCGAC
>JAEDLP010000099.1 GCA_016295225.1 Oscillospiraceae bacterium
ATGAGGACCCCCCGGGCGTCGGTGAAGGTAATCATCCGGTCGCTGACCAGGAAGTCCTTGTTGCGGATGTAGAGGTCGTACTCCTCAAACTTGCTCATTTTAAACCGGCGGTAGCCGTAGTTTTCATATAAACCCCGCAGGCGATAGATGGTCTGCTCACCGCTGCGGAGGATGTTCCAATCAAATTCCATGGGTTCTGCCCCTTTCTCAATCAGATACACTTGGATGGTGGATATTTTATCACTCTAGCGTGATAAAGTAAAGGGGGAATCGCATATCTTTTCTTCCCAAACCGAAAATTTTGTCCTCCCTTCGCCCCCTTTCCTTTGTGCAGATTGGCTTTGGGCCGGACGGAAAACAGGGCCGCGGCAGACGCCGCGGCCCTGTCATGGATCAAACTCGGTAAATGTAGTTGGCCTTGCGGGGTTTGGCTTCGGGCAGGTCGCCGGCCCGGTAGCCCAGGATGCAGTGGCCCACGCCCACATAGTCGCCTTCGATCCCCCACTGCTTCAGCAGCGCCTGGCCTTCCTCTCCTTCGAAGACCTCCTTGGCCCGGTGAATCCAGCAGGAGTCCACACCCACGGCGTAGGCGGCGTTCATCAGGTTGCCCATGACCAGGCAGCCGTCCTCCTTCCAGGTGAAGGAACGCCTGTCGGCCAGAACCACCACCACGGTGGGTGCGCCGTAGAAGGGGTCGATCTCAGCTCCCATGACGGCAGCGTTGAGTTTGGATAGCTTGGCGATGGTCTCCTTGTCCTGGACAACCACCATGACGGCGGACTGCTTGCCCATGCCGCTGGGGGCGTAGGTAGCCGCCTCCAGGATCTGCCGGAGCTCCTCCTCCCGGACCTGTTCCTCCCGATAGGCCCGGACGCTGCGCCGTTCCTTCAGGCTGCGGATTACATCGTTCATCTGCCAAACCTCCTTTTATGTTACCAGATGCACTTGACCTCGCACTCCAGTGTCTTGCCATTCACCTCAGCGGTGATGGTGGCGCTGCCCTTGGCCACGGCGGTCACGGTGCCGTCATCGGCCACGGTGGCCACGTCAGTCTTGTTGCTGGACCACTTCACCGCGCCTTCGGCCCCGGTGACCTGGATCTGCTTGGTCTTGCCCTCTCCGTCCAGGGTCAGGGTAGCGGCGCTGAGGGCCGGGCCCTCGGGAGGCTGGGGTTCCTCGACGGTCCAGGTGCAGTGGATCACGCACTGGGCGCTGGCTCCGTTTTCCAGGGTGGCGGTGATGGTGGCCTCGCCGGGGGCCACGGCGGTCACCACGCCGTTCTGATCCACGGTGGCCACAGCCTCATCGCTGGAAGCCCAGGTGACGGTACCCTCGGAGCCCTCAGGGGCCAAGGTGGCAGCCAGGGTGACGGTCTGGTCCTTCTCGCTGATGCTCACATCGGTCTGGTCCAGGGTCAGGGTCTCGGCGGCGGATGCCTCGCTCTCGTTCTGATTCTGGCCGCTGAACAGGCCGTTCTGGAAGGCGGGCACCACCTGCTTGACCACGATAAACGCCGCTGCCACCACGATAATCAGGGACAGGATCAGGGGCAGCGCCTTGCTCTTCTGTTTCTTCTTTGCCTTCTTGGCCTCCGCCTTGGGGGCAGGCTTCTTCCCCTGGGCAGGCGCGGGAACCGCCGTGGGCTCAGACTCCCGGGCGAGTTCCTCCTGGATGGTGGGCAGGATCTGGGTGGGCTGGTCGTCCACGGTGACATCGGTGGCCAGGGGCTCCTGGGCGGGCTCCACCTCAACAGACAGGTCCTCCAGGCTGGGCAGCACGATGGTGGGTTCCTCCACCTCAGGCTCTGCCGCCGGGACGGGTTCCTCCACAGCCGCGGGGGCTGCTTCCTCCACCACGGGGGCGGGTTCCGCCACGGCTGCGGGTTCCTGAACCACAGGTTCCGCCGCAGGGACAGGCTCCTGAACGGGGGCTGCCTGGACGGCGGGTTCCCCTGCGGGAGCGGATGTCTGGGGTTCTGCCGCCAGATGAGCGCCGCCCTCCACAAGAATGGTCTGGGGGATCTCCGTCTGGGTCACAGGCTGGACAGGCTTCTTCAGTTCTTCCGGGTTCAGCTTGGGCACAGGGCTGTCGGCCAGCATATCCCGGATCTCGCTGAGCAGCGCGTCCAGGTCTTCCTCGGTCTCCACCACGGGCTTCTCCTGGGCGTCATTCTGAACGGGGGCCGCCGGGGCGGTCTCCGCAGGGGGAGCCCCCTGAACCTCAGGCTGGACAGCGGCAGGCTCGGATGCTTCCGGCACGGCGCCGGCCACCTCCACCACCGGGGCGTTGGGCACGGACTCCAGCTCCCGGAGGATCTCCCACTGGCCGGAACCGGCGTCCTCCACCACGGGTTCCTGGACGGGAGCCTCTTCCTGGGCGGGGGCCTCCGGTTCCTTCTGTGCAGCCTCGGCAGGGAAGACGGGGATGTCCTCCAGGGCGGGGGCCACGGACTCGTCCACCACCACGGGGCCCTCGGCGGAGACGGGCTGGGCCGTCGCTGCGGGTTCCTCCACCGCGGGCATTTCGACGTAGCCAAAGGTCTCGGGAACGGTATCCTCTTCAAAGACGGGGCCAGCTGCCTCTGCGGCGCTGGCGGCCAGAGCTGCCTCCCGGGCGGCCTGGTCGCGGAGACGCTTCCGCTCGGCGGCCCGGGCTTCCCGCTCGGCCAGACGGATCTTCTTCTCCTCTTCGGTGAGCTCGCTGGTCTTCTTGCGGGTCTCCTTCTTGAAGAAGAGGGACTCTTTCTTCTTGGCCGGGGCCTTCTTCACAGGCTCCTTGGCTGCGGGTTCTCTGGTCCCGTGTTCCTTCTCGGCGTGCTCCCGGACGGGACGCTCGGCAGAGGCTTCCCGGCGGGGCCGCTCCTGCTTGTGGGCAGACCCTTCGGGGCGCTTTTTCTTCTTTTTGTCCGCGCCGCCGCCTAAGAAGCCACCCAGTTTGCTCTGGCGCTGCTTCTTCTTTTCGGCCTGCCTGCGCTCCTCCTCCTTGCGTCCGGCGTCGCAGAAGGGGCAGTATTTATACGTCACAGAATAGTATTCCCCACAGTGAGGGCACTGCGTGGTCTGGCTGCGCAGCGTAATCTGTTTGGTTTCCATGCGGTTTCCTCCTTCAAAGGAAAGTTTAACCCATTGATACCCTCGGCGTGCAAGGGCAAGCATTCATAATTATTCAAGGTATTGTACCACAATCCCGTAAACATCGTCAACTATTTGGGGGGTAAAATGGGGCCGTAACCCCCTTCCTTTCTTGACCAAACGAGGGATTTCCAGTATAGTGAACCCAGAATATTCCCCGGTGATTTTGTAAGATAGGGAGGGGTTTTTATGATGAACGCCGCTGCGTTCGGCGAGGAATACAACGATCTGATGTCCGCCTTTCAGGCCCGGCTCACCGACCCGGTGCTGGGAGAGCTCTTCCGCCGGGACGGGGACGTCTTCTTCCGCCGGTGCGCCCTGGCCCTCTGGAAGGAGGACGGCCCTCTCACCCAGGATCACGCCGACCTGTACAACGCCATGGGCCGGACGGTTGCGGTCCCCCCGGAGACCCTGCAGTCCCTGGCCGACCAGATGGGGCCCCTGCGGGAGCCCCCCTTCTGGCCCCGGATGAAGGGAACCCCCGACGCGGCCCAGGCCTTTCTGGCCCTGCTGGCCCAGACCCTGGATCTGCTGGTCCGGGCGGCGGACAGCAAGTCCCAGGCGGTGCAGCCCTATCTGGATTCTCTGGGCGGGAAGGCCCCCATCCCCGCGGAATCCCCTGCCCCTGCCGGGGCGGACAACCCCCGGCCCCAGGCCGAACCGGAGCCGGAACCCACCCTGGAGGCGCTGCTGGCCGAGCTGGACGATCTCTGCGGCCTGGAAACTGTCAAGGCCGACGTGCGCAGCCTCATCAACCTGGTGAAAGTCCGGCGGCTCCGGGAGGAGGCCGGTCTGCCGGTGCCGCCCATGTCCCTCCACCTGGTCTTCCAGGGGAACCCCGGCACGGGCAAGACCACCGTGGCCCGGCTCCTGGCCCGGCTCTACAAGGCCATCGGGGTTCTCTCCCAGGGACAGCTGGTGGAGGTGGACCGGTCAGGGCTGGTGGCGGGCTACGTGGGCCAGACCGCCCTGAAGACCCAGGAGGTCATCCAAAAGGCCCTGGGGGGCGTCCTCTTTCTGGACGAAGCCTACGCCCTGGCCCCCCAGGACAACCCCAACGACTTCGGACGGGAGGCCATCGAGACCCTGCTGAAAGCCATGGAGGACCACCGGCGGGACTTCATCGTCATCGTGGCCGGGTACACCGGGGAGATGGACCGGTTCATCCACAGCAACCCTGGCCTGGAAAGCCGGTTCAACAAATATCTCACGTTTGCGGATTACGACGGCCAGCAGCTCATGGAGATTTTCCGCAGCCTGTGCAAAAAGAACGGGTACACCCTCACCGAAGAGGCCGGGACCCGGGCGGCAGAGGGCTTCCTGGCTCTGTACGAGAACCGGGACGAGAATTTCGGCAACGCCCGGGATGTGCGGAACGCCTTCGAGAAGGCCATCGCCCGCCAGGCCGACCGGGTGGCGGAGATGGAGAACCCCACCAGGGAGGACCTGATGACCCTGACTGCGGGGGATCTGGAGGCGGGGGGATGGAGCTGAGAAAGCGGAAGCACCCTCGATTGCAAGGGTATGATTACGGCCAAGCAGGCCACTATTTTGTCACGCTTTGCGTCAAAGACCGCAAACCTGTGCTTTCTTCCATCCATGTAGGGCGGGGTGCCCTTACCCCGCCGCGCGTGGCGCTGACCCCGGCGGGGGAAATCACGAAACAACACATCGAAACCATTAACCGGGTCTACCCCAGCGTAACGGTGGACCGGTATGTCATTATGCCCAACCATGTGCATCTGCTGCTCACCCTCAATGACCCCGGCGATAGCGGCGGGATGAGGGCATCCCGCCCTACATTGCACACGATCATCCGATCCTTAAAAACCATGGTCACACGAAAGCTGGGACGATCCATCTGGCAGACCTCCTTCTACGACCGCATTATTCGCGACGAAAAAGATTTTCTGAATGTATGCCGGTACATCGACGAAAACCCCGCCAAATGGGCGGAGGACGACCTCTTTTGTCCCGCCCCATAACAAAATTTTCCCGCCCCCTTGACAGGGGGCATACAGCCGAGTATACTGTGTATACCGTACATGAACAGAATGGATGGTCCCCCTATGAATATCATCATCAGCAACGCCAACGACAAACCCATCTACGAGCAGATCACCACCCAGGTAAAAAACGCCATCCTGTCCGGGGAGCTTCACCCCGGCGAAGGGCTGCCCTCCATCCGTGCCCTGGCCAAGGACCTGCGGGTGAGCGTCATCACCACCAAGCGAGCCTATGACGAGCTGGAAAAGGCCGGGTATCTCTACACCGTACCCGGCAAGGGCTGCTACGTGGCCGAGAAAAACACCCAGCTGGTGCGGGAGGGCTATCTCACCCAGATTGAGGAGCACATGACAGCCATTCTCACCCTGGCTGCCGGCTGCGGCCTGTCGGTGGACGACCTGACCGAGATGCTCCGGCTCCTGGCCGGCCAAGACCAATGAAGTTTGGGAGGTACACCATGAACGCCATCGAATGCCGCAATTTGACCAAAGCCTACCAGGGCTTCACCCTGGACGAGCTCACCTTCTCCCTGCCCGCCGGGTGCATCCTGGGCCTGGTGGGCGAGAACGGGGCAGGCAAGTCCACCACCCTGAAACTCCTGATGAACGCCATTCCCCGGGACGGCGGGGAGATCTCCATCCTGGGAACCGACAACCGGAGCCCGGACTTCCTCCGCACCAAGGAGGACATTGGCGTGGTGCTGGACGAGGCCTGCTTCCCCGAGATCATCACCCCCAGGGAGCTGGGGAAGATCATGGGCTTCACCTACGCCAACTGGGACCAGGCCCAGTATGAGAACTACCTGACCCGGTTCCGCATCCCCCCGGACAAGAAGTTCAAGGAGTTCTCCCGGGGCATGAAGATGAAGCTGGCCATCGCCGTGGCCCTGTCCCACCACGCCAGACTCCTCCTCCTGGACGAGGCCACCAGCGGCCTGGACCCCATGGTCCGGGACGAGATCCTGGACGTGTTCAACGACTTCACCCGGGACGAGAACCACACGGTGGTGCTCTCCTCCCACATCGTCAGCGACCTGGAAAAGATCTGCGACTACATCGCCTTCCTCCACCACGGCAGGCTGGTTCTATTCGAGGAAAAGGACCGTCTGCTGGAGGAATACGCCCTGATAAAACTCACCGCCGATCAGCTCTCCGAGCTGGACCCGGCAGCCGTGGCCAGGAAGAAGATCACGGCCTACGGGGCGGAGGCTCTGGTCCGCCGGAATCTCATCCCCGCCCACTTCACCACCGAGCGCACCAATCTGGAAGATATCATCCTGTTTTTAGCCCAGGAAGGAGGGGCCGAACAATGAAAGCACTGCTGTACAAAGACCTCTGCGTGCTGTGGAAGCAGATGAAGTTCGTGATTTTTATGGTGGCGATCTTCTGTCTCATGCCCGACACCGGCTTCAACCTGAACACCTTCTTTGTGGCCTACGCCGGGCTGATTATCCCCGTCACCCTCTTCGCCTACGACGAGCGGGCCAAGTGGGACTCCCTGGCCG